>NZ_CP019427.1:2635000-2957500 GCF_009834545.1 Pseudomonas sp. S04 | reverse complement strand
CCGCTGTACCTGGTGCACGTCTCGACCAAGGAAGCCCTGGACGAAATCACCTACGCCCGCAGCAAGGGGCAACCGGTCTACGGTGAAGTGCTGGCCGGGCACCTGCTGCTGGATGACAGCGTCTACCAGCACCCGGACTGGCACACCGCCGCCGGTTACGTGATGAGCCCGCCCTTCCGTCCCCGCGGCCACCAGGAGGCACTCTGGCACGGCCTGCAATCGGGCAACCTGCACACCACCGCCACCGATCACTGCTGTTTCTGCGCCGATCAGAAAGCCGCCGGTCGCGACGACTTCAGCAAGATTCCCAATGGCACGGCCGGCATCGAAGACCGCATGGCGGTGCTCTGGGATGAAGGGGTCAACAGCGGGCGCCTGTCGATGCAGGAATTCGTCGCGCTGACCTCCACCAACACCGCGAAGATCTTCAACCTCTACCCGCGCAAGGGCGCGATCCGCGTAGGCGCCGATGCCGACCTGGTGCTGTGGGATCCACAGGGCACTCGCACGATCTCGGCCAAGACCCATCACCAGCAAGTCGACTTCAACATCTTCGAAGGCAAGACCGTGCGCGGCATTCCCAGCCATACCATCAGCCAGGGCCGGCTGGTCTGGGCCGATGGCGACCTGCGGGCCGAACGGGGTGCCGGGCGCTACATCGAACGCCCGGCCTACCCGGCGGTGTTCGACCTGTTGAGCAAGCGCGCCGAACTGCGCAAGCCGGTGGCGGTGAAACGCTGAGATCCGGGCCCACACAGGCCATACAAAAACCAATGCCCGCCAGAGGCAAACCCTCAAATAACCGTGAGGCCTAGACCGTGATCAATTCTCTGAACCACTTGCCCCATCCCCTTGAGGATGGCGCTACCCTCGCCGGCCACTTCAGCGACCTGGCCCCGCCCCTCACTGCGCGCCAGGCCGAAGTCGAAGCCTCGCGCTGCCTGTATTGCTACGACGCGCCCTGCGTCAACGCCTGCCCCAGCGAGATCGACATTCCCTCCTTCATCCGTAACATCCACCAGGACAACGTCCAGGGCGCCGCGCAGAAAATCCTCTCGGCGAACATTCTCGGCGGCAGCTGTGCCCGGGTCTGTCCGACGGAAATCCTCTGCCAGCACGCCTGCGTGCGCAACAACGCCGAGGAATGCGCGCCGGTGTTGATCGGCCTACTGCAACGCTATGCCATCGACAACGCGCACTTTCGCGAGCATCCGTTCCAGCGCGCCGCCGCCACCGGCAAGCGCATTGCCGTGGTCGGCGCCGGCCCCGCCGGGTTGTCCTGCGCGCACCGCAGTGCCATGCACGGCCATGAAGTGGTGATCTTCGAAGCCCGGGAAAAAGCCGGTGGACTCAACGAATACGGGATCGCCAAGTACAAGCTGGTGGATGACTTCGCCCAGCACGAACTGGATTTCCTCCTGCAAATCGGCGGCATCGAAATCCGCCACGGGCACAAGCTCGGCGACAACCTGAGCCTCAGCGACCTGCACCAACAGTTCGACGCAGTGTTCCTCGGGCTCGGCCTGGCCGCCAGCAAACAACTGGGCCTGCCCCACGAAGACGCGCCGGGCCTGCTGGCCGCCACCGACTACATCCGCGAACTGCGCCAGAGCGATGACCTCAGCCAACTGCCCCTGGCCGAGCATTGCATCGTCCTCGGCGCTGGCAACACAGCCATCGACATGGCCGTGCAAATGGCTCGCCTGGGGGCCCGTGACGTCAACCTGGTGTACCGCCGGGGCCTGGAGGAGATGGGCGCGACCGACCACGAGCAAGACATCGCCAAGGCCAATCAGGTGCGGCTGATGACCTGGGCCCAACCCGAGGAAGTCTTGCTCGACGCTAAAGGCCAGGTGCGCGGCATGCGCTTCGCCCGCACCCGCCTGGATGAGGGTCGGTTGGTCAACACCGGCGAGACCTTCGAACTGGCCGCCGATGCGATCTTCAAGGCCATCGGCCAAAGCTTCGACGAGCACGCCCTGAGCGATCCGCTGGCCTGCCAACTGCAGCGCCAGGGCGGGCGAATCCAGGTGGACGAACAGATGCGCACCAGCATTCCCGGGGTCTATGCCGGCGGCGATTGCACCAGCCTCGACCAGGACCTGACCGTGCAAGCGGTGCAGCACGGCAAGCTCGCCGCGCACGCCATGCATGCCCAACTCATGCTCAACGTGGAGGCTGCGTAATGGCCGATCTCTCGATTGTCTTCGCCGGCATCAAGGCCCCCAACCCGTTCTGGTTGGCCTCCGCACCGCCCACCGACAAGGCCTACAACGTGGTCCGGGCCTTCGAGGCCGGCTGGGGCGGCGTGGTCTGGAAAACCCTGGGCGAGGACCCGGCGGCGGTCAACGTCTCGTCCCGCTATTCCGCGCACTTTGGTGCCAACCGTGAAGTCATGGGCATCAACAACATCGAACTGATCACCGACCGCTCGCTGGAGATCAACCTGCGGGAAATCACCCAGGTCAAGAAAGACTGGCCGGATCGCGCCCTGATCGTCTCGCTGATGGTGCCCTGCGTCGAAGAGTCGTGGAAACACATCCTGCCGCTGGTGGAAGCCACCGGCGCCGACGGCATCGAGCTGAACTTCGGCTGCCCCCACGGCATGCCGGAGCGCGGCATGGGCGCGGCAGTGGGCCAGGTGCCGGAGTACGTCGAGCAAGTCACCCGCTGGTGCAAGACCTATTGCTCGTTGCCGGTGATCGTCAAGCTTACGCCGAACATCACCGACATCCGCGTCGCCGCTCGAGCGGCCCATCGTGGTGGGGCCGATGCGGTGTCGCTGATCAATACCATCAACTCAATCACCAGCGTCGACCTCGACCGCATGGTCGCCCTGCCCATGGTTGGCACCCAGAGTACCCACGGCGGTTACTGCGGCTCGGCAGTCAAGCCGATTGCCCTGAACATGGTCGCCGAAATCGCCCGCGACCCGCAGACTCAGGGCCTACCGATCTGCGGTATCGGTGGCATCGGCAGTTGGCGCGACGCCGCCGAATTCCTGGCCCTGGGCAGCGGCGCAGTGCAAGTGTGCACCGCAGCGATGCTGCATGGTTTTCGGATCGTCGAGGACATGAAGGACGGCCTGTCGCGCTGGATGGACAGCCAAGGTTACGCCAGCGTGCAGGACTTCGCCGGGCGCGCGGTGGGCAACACCACCGACTGGAAGTACCTGGACATCAACTACCAAGTGATCGCCCGGATCGACCAGCAAGCCTGCATCGGTTGCGGACGCTGCCACATCGCCTGCGAAGACACCTCGCACCAGGCCGTGGCCAGCCTCAAGCAGGCCGACGGCAGCCACAAGTACCAGGTGATCGACGACGAATGCGTGGGCTGCAACCTGTGCCAGATCACCTGCCCGGTGCAGGACTGCATCGAGATGGTGGCGGTCGATAACGGCAAACCCTTCCTCGACTGGAACCACGATCCGAGGAACCCCTACCACGTTGCAATCTGACCGACCGTCATCGCTCCCACTGGAGGAATGCATTTGCTGGTGGGAGCGATCCGGGCGTCGCTCCGTTTGCTCGCGATGAAGCCAGCCCGGACAATCCCGACCTCAAGGCTCCAACCCAATCCCCCGCAAGATCACACTCGTCACCGTCTGCACCGCCCTCTCGAACTGCATGTCCGACAGCGGCTGGTGCTCGTTGAGAATGTTCACCTGGTGATCGAAGTCAGCGTAGTGCTGGGTCGAGGCCCAGATCATGTACAGCAGGCTGGAAGGCTCGACCGGGAGGATGCGTTGGTCGTCGACCCACTGGCGGATTTTGGCTTCTTTCATCTTGGCCCAGTCGTACAGGCTGGCGTCCAGCGCCTGGCCCAGGGTCGGTGCGCCGTGGATGATTTCATTGGCCCAGACTTTCGAGCCATAGGGTCGGCTGCGCGAATGGTTCATCTTGGCGCGAATGTAGCTGCTCAGGACCACCCGCGGATCGTCGAACATCTCGAAGCACAGCGCGTCCTGCTTCCACACTTCCAGCAAGTCGAAGAGCACCGCGCTGTAGAGTTCGGTCTTGGTGCTGAAGTAGTAATGCAGGTTGGAGCGTGGCAGTTGCACTTCCCTGGCGATGTCCGCCATCGCGGTGCTGCCAAAGCCTTTTTCGGCGAAGACTTTTTCCGCGGCCAGGAGGATTTTCTCGACGTTGCTGCGACGGATCTCGATCTTGTGATTGCCCATGGGGGCTCCCTGTCAGCGGCATTGTCCAAGACTAGCATTGGCGACACACGAAACGAAACGTGTACGCCGAGGGCCGCCAATGATTACCGCTCAACCCAGCAACTGGCTCAACACCGCGCGCAACTTGCCGGGCTTCACCGGTTTGTTCAGCAGCGGCGCATCGAGTTTCTGCAAGGATTGCCGGCATTGGTCAGTGCGGTCGGCGGTGATGATCACTGCCGGGATCACCTGCTGGAAATGCTCGCGCAAATGCCGCACCACCTCACAGCCCACTACCCCGTGGTCCAGGTGATAGTCCGCCAGAATCAACTCCGGAGCCTGGCCCATCAAGTTGCTCAGGGCCGAGCTTTCATCGGTGGCCGTGACCACTTCGCAGCCCCACTGCCCGAGCAACGCGCTCATGCTCTGCAGGATGCTCACTTCGTTGTCCAGCACCAGCAACCGTCGGCCCGGCAGCGGATTGCCGGTGCCCGCCTGGGGCACCGCGAGGCTGATGGGCAGAGGGATGTCGTCGGAAATCGGCACATCGATGCTGAACATCGAACCGCGTCCTGGCAAGGAATGCACCTGGACCCGGTAATCGAGGATCTTGGCGATCCGCTCGACGATCGCCAGCCCAAGGCCGACGCCCTTGCGGTCGGCCGCGCGGCCGACATCCAGTTGATTGAATTCGAGGAAGATCGATTCCAGGCGATCTGCCGCAATCCCACGCCCGGTATCCCAGACCTCCAGGCGCAACAGTGCGCCCCGCCGGCGAGCGGCCAGCAGGATGCTGCCCTGCTCGGTGTAGCGGCAGGCGTTGCTGAGGAAGTTGCGCAGGATGCGGGTCATCAGTCGCAGGTCGGTACGGATCCCGAAGTCACCCATGCGCACCCGCAAATTCAGCCCGGCGGCTTCAGCCACCGACTGGAACTCCGAGACCAGCGGGCCGAGCAATTCGTCGAGCCGATACAGGGCTACGTCGGGTTTTACCGCTGCCTGATCCAGGCGCGAGATATCCAGCAAGTCAGTGAGCAAATCCTCGGCCCCTTCCAGGGCCTGGTGAGTGCGCTCCACCAACACCTGCTCGACCTCGGGCAGATGCCGCTCGCGCAGGGTCGAAACCAGCAGCCGCGCGGCGTTTAGCGGTTGCAGCAGGTCGTGACTGGCCGCGGCCAGGTACTTGTCCTTGCTGTGGTTGGCGGCCTGGGCGGCGTCCCGGGCATCACGCAGGGCTTGCTCGATCTGCTCGCGCTCGGCGATCTGCTGTTGCAGGTTGCGGTTGGCCTCGAGCAATTCGTCGGTGCGTGCGGTGACCCGTTGCTCCAGTTGGTCATTGAGCTGTTGCAGGCGCTCCTGGGCCAGCTTGCGTTCGGTAATGTCGGCGACAAACCCTTCCACCAAGCCCTCCTGATCGGGCTTGAGCAACAGGTTCATCAGCACGTCCAGTGCGCTGCCGTCCTTGCGCCGCAGTTGGGTTTCGTAGCCCAGCAGGCTGCGCTCGCGCTGCAGGATCTCGCGGATCTGCTCCAGCTCGCGGGCGCCGCCGACAAACAGCGTGTCGGCCAGGTCCGTCAGGGAGAACAGGACATCCTGCGGGTCTGTGTAGCCGAGCATCCGCGCCAACGCCGGGTTGGCCGCACGCATGCCTTCCAGCAAGCTGGCCTGGAACACACCGTGCACGGCGTTTTCAAACAGCCACTTGTAGCGATTGCGCTCGGCTTCCAGCTCTTGCAGGCGCGCCGCCAGTTCCGGGTAATGACTCTTGCGGGCCGAGTGGTTGCCTAGCCCCAGCAGCCCGGCCAGCGCCTGTTGCTGCTGCTCAGAGGGCTTCGCCATAGACGACCTCGACATCCCGCTGACTGGACTCGCGCGGATTGGTGAGGATGCACGGGTCATCCATCGCGTGTTGCGAGAGAAACGGGATGTCCGCCGTACTGACCCCATGCAGGCCCAGGGTTTCGTGGAAACCGATGGCGTGCTTGAGCGCGATCAGGTGCTCCACCAGGCGCCCGCAGATCTGCCGGTGATTGAGGCCACGGCAGTCGATGCCAAAGGTCTCGGCGATCACCTTGAAGCGCTCCGGCGCCGAGTTGTAGTTGAACGCCACCACGTGCTCCACCAGCACCGCGTTGCACAGCCCGTGCGGCAGGTCGAGAAAGCCGCCGAGGCTGTGGGACATGGCATGCACCGCACCCAGGATCGCGTTGGAGAACGCCAGCCCGGCCTGCATGCTGCCGAGCATGATTTTTTCCCGCAGGGCGATGTCCGCCGGGTTGGCAATCATCTGCACCAGATTGCCGTTGATCAGCCGCATCGCTTCCAGGGCGTGGGGGTCGGTCAGCGGCCCGTGCCCGGTGGACACGAAGGCTTCGATGGCATGCACCAACGCGTCGATGCCGGTACAGGCCGACAGGAACGGGTCCATGCTCAGGGTGGTTTCCGGGTCGATCAGCGACACGTCAGGCACCACCGCTTTGCTGACGATGGAAAATTTCATGCGCTCCTGCTGGTTGGAAATGATCACGAACTGCGACACGTCCGCCGAGGTGCCGGCAGTGGTCGGGATCAGGATCAGCGGCGGGCTGGGGACGCGAATGGTGTCCACGCCTTCGAACTCGAGAATGCTGCGGCCGTGGGCGACCACAATGCCAATGCCTTTGCCGCAGTCCATCGGGCTGCCGCCACCGACCGCGACAATCACGTCGCAGTGATTTTCCCGGTACAGCTCGGCGCCGAGCATGACTTCTTCGACCCGCGGATTGGGCGACACGTCGCTATAGAGGAAATACTCGATGCCCTGGGCCTGAAGGCTGGCCTCGACATCGGCCACCCAGCCGGCGGCAATCACCCCCGGGTCGCTGACCACCAGTACCTTGCGGGCACCGAAGGTCTTCGCATAGTTGCCGACGTTGTGCCGGCAACCGGCACCGAAGATGATTTCAGGGGAAACGAACTTACGCAGTTGGCTGAGACTCTGGCTCATTGGAAAGCCTGTTTTTTATTGTTTTGAAAGGTAACAGCCACACTAACCGATCCGGTGGTGAATGCAATCAGACCATTGGGTACCCCCAGAGCGAACCAGATCTGACTATCTATCCGCGATAAATCAACCGCGAAGCCTTTTCATTGCGCAGCGTCAGCGCCTCCATGCCCGGCCCGGGTGCCTCGGCTTCTTCCCGGGCCTTGAGGATCACCCCGTGGTGCGCCGACTTGCTGCACACCGGATCAGCATTGGCGGCGTCGCCGGTGAGCATGAATGCCTGGCAACGACAGCCGCCCAGGTCCTTGTGTTTTTCATCGCAGGAGCGGCACGGCTCCTTCATCCAGGCATCACCGCGAAAGCGGTTGAAGCCGAACGAGTCATTCCAGATGTGCTCGATGCTGTGCTCGCGCACATTGGGGAACGCCACGGGCAACTGCCGGGCGCTGTGACACGGCAGCGCGGTGCCATCGGGGGTGATGTCGAGAAACAGGTTGGCCCAGCCGTTCATGCAGGTCTTGGGACGCTCCTCGTAGTAGTCCGGGGTAACGAAAATCAGTTTGCACGGATGGCCTTGCGCCTCAAGCCGCTTGCGGTACTCCTGGGTGATCGCCTCGGCGCGCTGCAACTGGTCGCGGGTCGGCAGCAGGCCCACCCGGTTGAGTTCGGCCCAGCCGTAGAACTGACAGGTGGCCAGCTCGACAAAGTCGGCCTCCAGCTCCAGGCACAGCTCGATGATCTGCTCGATGCGGTCGATGTTGTGCCGGTGCGTGACAAAATTCAGCACCATCGGGTAACCCTGGGCCTTGACTGCCCGGGCCATCGCCAGTTTTTGCGCGAAAGCCTTGCGCGAGCCGGCGAGCATGTTGTTCACCGCTTCGTCGGCCGCCTGGAAGCTGATCTGGATATGGTCCAGCCCGGCCACTTTGAAATCCCGCACTTTCTGTTCGGTCAGGCCAATGCCCGAGGTGATCAGGTTGGTGTAGTAGCCCATGTCCCGGGCGGCCTTGATGAGCTCGGCGAGGTCCTGGCGCACCAGCGGCTCACCACCGGAAAAGCCCAGTTGCGCGGCGCCCATGTCGCGGGCCTCGCGGAACACTCGAATCCACTCGGCGGTACTCAGCTCCTCGCCGTGCCGGGAAAAATCCAGCGGGTTGGAGCAATAGGGGCATTGCAGCGGGCACCGATAGGTCAGCTCCGCCAGCAACCACAGCGGTGGACCAGGTGGCGCTTCACTCAATCCAGAATTGCGCATGGGCCACCTCCAGGAACGCCAGGACATCCTCGTCGATCCCCGGCACCCCAGGGAAACTGGCGCTCAATTGAGTAATGATCGCCGCCACACTGCGCTGGCCGTCCACCAGGCTGAGGATCTGCCCGGCGCTGGTATTGAGCTTGATCATGCCCTCGGGGTACAGCAGCACGTGACAGTCCTGGCGCGGTTCCCATTGCAGGCGAAAACCACGGCGCAGCACGGGTGCCTGTTCGTGTTTGATCAGATTCACAGGGCGATCCCCCGGTGCCAGACATTGGCGCTGGTCACCGTGTGGTACGGCGGGCGCTCCAGTTCGTAGGCCAGGCTCATGGCATCGAGCATGCTCCACAGCACATCGAGCTTGAATTGCAGGATGTCGAGCATGCGTTGCTGGCCGGCGGCGGTGACGTAATGCGCCAAGGTAATCTGCAGCCCATGCTCGACGTCGCGACGGGCCTGCCCCAGGCGCGTGCGGAAATACTGGTAGCCGGCCGGGTCGATCCAGGGGTAATGCTGGGGCCAGGCGTCCAGGCGCGACTGGTGGATCTGCGGGGCGAACAGCTCGGTCAGCGAACTGCTCGCTGCCTCCTGCCAGCAGGCGCGCCGGGCGAAATTGACGTAGGCATCCACGGCAAACCGCACCCCCGGCAGCACCAACTCCTGGGACAGCACTTGTTCGCGGGTCAGCCCGACGGCTTCGCCGAGGCGCAACCAGGCTTCGATCCCGCCTTCGCTGCCCGGTGCGCCGTCGTGATCGAGCAAGCGTTGCAGCCACTGCCGCCGCACCTCGCGGTCTGGACAATTGGCCAGGATCGCTGCGTCCTTCAGCGGGATGTTCAACTGGTAGTAGAACCGATTGGCGACCCAGCCCTGGATCTGCTGGCGAGTGGCACGCCCGGCGTACATGGTTTGGTGGAACGGGTGATGGATGTGGTAATAGGCACCCTTGGCACGTAGGGCGGCTTCGAATTCCCTGGGGGTCATTGGCTGGTCAATCATTGTGCTTCTCCTGGCGGTTCGGTGAGGTCTGGGGGCATCGCGGGCAAGCCCGCTCCCACAAGGGTCCGAGTCAGCCTGCTGGCGAAAGGCCCTACAGGTCGATGTGCATGCCGTCGTAGGCCACTTCGATTCCGCGCCGCTCAAGCTCCGCCCGCTCGGCCGAGTCCGGGTCGAGGATCGGGTTGGTGTTGTTGATGTGAATCAGCACCTTGCGCTGGCGTGGAAAGCCCTCCAGCACCTCAAGCATGCCCCCCGGGCCGCTTTGCGCCAGGTGCCCCATCTCGCGGCCCAGGCTCTGGCCGACTTCGCACAGGCGCATCTCGTCGTCGCGCCACAGCGTGCCATCGAGCAACAGGCAATCGGCGCGCTGCATCCAGCCGAGCAATTCGTCGTCGACCTGGCCCAGGCCCGGGGCATAGAACAACGACGCACCGCTGCGCCGGTCCTCGATGAACAGACCGATGGTGTCACCCGGCTGCGGGTTGCCACGATTCGGCGAATACGGTGGTGCGTTGCTGACCAACGGGATGGCCCGGAACTCAAGGTGCGCGCAAGCAGCGATGCTGAACGGCGCGCGGTCCAGGCCGATGGGTGACCACTGCAGGCCGCCGTTCCAGTGGGCCAGCATGTCAAACAAGGGAAACCCGCTGCTCAGGTCCTGATGAACCCGTTCGGTGCACCACACGGTGTGCGGACAGCCTTCGCGCAGGCTCAACAGGCCGGTGCAGTGGTCGATCTGGCTGTCCATCAGGATGATTCCGTTAATCGCCGTATCCCGCAGCCGGCGCGCCGGTTGCAGCGCGGGGAAACTTTCCAGCTGCGCGCGAATGTCTGGCGAAGCGTTGCACAGCACCCAGTCCACAGCGTTGTCACTCAGGGCAATCGAGGACTGCGTACGCCGTTGCGCACGCAGGCTGCCCGCGCGCACGCCAGCGCACTGGCGGCAATTGCAGTTCCACTGCGGAAAACCGCCACCGGCGGCGGAACCGAGGACACGGATGTGCATGGGCATTGCTCCAGAAGGCAGGCCCGGCCAACGCTATGGCTGGCCGGGTGGACAATCAACGGTTGGCGAAATACATCGTCACTTCGAAGCCAATGCGCAGATCGGTAAACGCGGGTTTAGTCCACATGGGTCATTCCTCTTCTTGTGCCGGGCGATTCCGGTACAGGCATTAATGCACGGGGCTTGAGGTGACCGAATGCTACTTTCGAAGGAGTTGGCGGGGTGATTTGGTAGGGGGGTGCGATCGTCATGCACGCACAAACGTTGTAGGAGCGAGCTTGCTCGCGAAGGACGTGAAGACAGCGCGTACATACAGACAGAACGCGTCATCGTTGACGTCCATCGCGAGCAAGCTCGCTCCTACAGGGTGGTTGTCGTTAGTGCGAAGTTAGAAGAACCCCAGCGGATTGATGTCGTAGCTCACCAGCAGGTTCTTGGTCTGCTGGTAGTGGTCGAGCATCATCTTGTGGTTTTCCCGGCCGACCCCGGACTTCTTGTAGCCACCGAACGCGGCATGGGCCGGGTACAGGTGGTAACAGTTGGTCCACACGCGGCCAGCCTTGATCGCCCGGCCCATACGGTAGGCGCGGTTGATGTCGCGGGTCCACAGGCCGGCACCGAGACCGAACTCACTGTCGTTGGCAATCGCCAGGGCCTCGGCTTCGTCCTTGAAGGTGGTGACACCGACTACCGGGCCGAAGATTTCCTCCTGGAACACGCGCATCTTGTTGTGACCCTTGAGCAGGGTTGGCTGGATGTAATAGCCGCTGGACAGGTCGCCCTCCAGACGCTCGGCCGCACCGCCAGCAAGCAGCTCGGCGCCCTCCTCCTGGGCAATCTGCAGGTACGAGAGGATCTTGTCGTATTGCTGCTCGGAAGCCTGGGCGCCGACCATGGTTTCGGTATCCAGCGGGTTGCCGCGCTTGATCTTGACGATCTTCTTCATCACCTGGGCCATGAACGGCTCGTAGATCGACTCCTGCACCAGCGCCCGGGACGGACAGGTGCAGACTTCGCCCTGGTTGAAGAACGCCAGCACCAGGCCTTCAGCGGCCTTCTCGATGAACGCAGGCTCGGCATTCATGATGTCTTCGAAGAAGATGTTCGGCGACTTGCCACCCAGCTCCACCGTGCTCGGAATAATGTTCTCGGCGGCGCAATGCATGATGTGCGCGCCCACCGGGGTCGAGCCGGTGAAGGCAATCTTGGCGATGCGCTTGCTGGTGGCCAGGGCTTCACCGGCTTCGCGACCAAAACCCTGGACGATGTTCAGCACGCCGGCGGGCAGCAGGTCGGCGATCAGTTCGGCGAAGACCATGATCGACAGCGGCGTCTGCTCGGCGGGCTTGAGCACGATGCAGTTACCGGCCGCCAGCGCCGGGGCGAGTTTCCAGGCGGCCATCAGCAGCGGGAAGTTCCAGGGGATGATCTGCCCGACCACGCCCAGGGGTTCGTGGAAGTGGTAGGCGGTGGTCAGCTCGTTGATTTCTGCGGCACCGCCTTCCTGGGCGCGGATGCAACCGGCGAAGTAGCGGAAATGGTCGGCGGCCAGCGGTACGTCGGCGTTGAGGGTCTCGCGCACGGCCTTGCCGTTGTCCCAGGTTTCGGTGACCGCGAGGATTTCCAGGTTCTGCTCGATGCGGTCAGCAATTTTCAGCAGCACCAGGGAGCGATCCTGGGCCGAGGTCTTGCCCCAGGCATCTGCCGCTGCATGGGCGGCATCCAGGGCTCGGTCGATGTCGGCGGCGCTGGAGCGCGGGAACTCGGCAATTACCTCACCGGTGACCGGCGAGGTGTTGGTGAAGTACTGGCCATTGATCGGCGCAACAAATTCGCCGCCGATGAAATTGCCATAGCGCGGCTTGAAGGAAACAACAGCGCCTGGGGTACCGGGTTGTGCGTAGATCATGCTGGGCCTCTGTCTTGGTCAATGCCTGTCGGGCAAACAGGCGATGCACCGATAGTAGAGAGCCCCGCGTGCCAGACGTATGCGCCGTTGGCAGGGGGGGCTCTCGTTATTTGGTCGTAGATTTTGCACAGATCACTGTAGGAGCGAGCTTGCTCGCGATGAACCCGAGAACGCCACGGGGTATCAGGTTTCCAGCGTTATCGTTGACGACCATCGCGAGCAGGCCGCAAGCGGGCGCTCGCTCCTACAGGGGTTATGCGGTGGAGTCGGGATCAGTGCTTGGCCACCAGCTCCTTCGGCAACTTGAAGGTCCAGAGCATGCCGCCCTGGTTGAAGTCCTTGACCCGCTTGGCCACTTCGCCGCCCCACAGCGGTACGGCGCCGCCCCAGCCCGAGAGCACCGAGACGTATTGTTCGCCGTCCATTTCCCAGGTCACGGGTGAGCCCAGGACCCCGGAGCCGGTCTGGAACTCCCAGACTTTTTCCCCGGTCTTGGCGTTGAACGCCTGCAGGAAACCTTCCGGCGTACCGGTGAACACCAGGTTGCCCTTGGTGGTCAGCACCCCACCCCACAGTGGCGCGAAGTTCTTGTGGCGCCAGACTTCCTTGCCGGTTTTCGGATCAATTGCCCGCAGCACGCCGATGTAGTCTTCGTTCAGCGGCTTGATGGTGAAGCCGGCACCGAGGAATGCCGCGCCTTTTTTGTAGGCGATGCCTTCGTTCCAGATGTCCATGCCCCACTCGTTGGAGGGCACATAGAACAGCCCGGTGTCCTTGTTGTAGGCCATCGGCATCCAGTTCTTGGCCCCCAGGAACGCCGGCGCGACAAACACCGAGCTGCCCTTGGCCTCGCTGCCCGGAGCACCCGGTCGGCTGGCTTCGTTGTAGATTGGCCGGCCATTTTTATCCAGGCCGGTGGCCCAGGTGATCTTGTCGACAAACGGGAAGCCACGGATGAACTTGCCGTTGGTGCGGTCCAGCACGTAGAAGAAGCCGTTGCGGTCGGCGGTGGCAGCAGCCTTGATCTCTTTGCCGCCTTCGTTGTAGTTGAACGACACCAGTTCGTTCACCCCGTCATAGTCCCAACCATCGTGGGGCGTGCTCTGGAAGTGCCACTTGATGGTGCCGTCGTCCGGGTTGAGGGCCAGACGCGACGAGGAGTAGAGGTTGTCGCCAGGACGCAGGTGCGAGTTCCACGGAGCCGGGTTGCCGGTGCCGAACAGCAGCAGGTTGGTTTCCGGGTCGTAGTAGCCGCCAAGCCACGGTGCGGCGCCACCAGTCTTCCACAGATCGCCCGGCCAGGTCTTGCCCGCTTCGCCACCGGAAATGCCGTTCTCGACCGCCTTGCCGTCCTTGTAGACGTAGCCCATGTGACCTTCGACCGTTGGCCGGCTCCACAGCAGTTCGCCGTTTTTCGGGTCGTAGGCTTCGATCTTGCCCACCACGCCGAACTCGCCACCGGCGACCCCGGTGATCAGCTTGCCGTTGATCACCAGGGGCGCAGCGCTGATGGAGTAGCCTTCCTTGTGGTCGGCGACTTTTTTGCTCCAGACCACTTTGCCGGTGTCCTTGTTCAAGGCCACCAGCTTGGCGTCGAGGGTGCCGAAGAACACCAGGTCGCCGTACAGCGCCACGCCGCGGTTGATCACGTCGCAGCAGGGACGGATGTCATCGGGCAGGCGCGCATCGTATTGCCAGAGCTTCTTGCCGGTGCGCGCGTCCACCGCAAACACCCGCGAGTAGGAGCCGGTCATGTACATCACGCCGTCCTTGATCATCGGCTGCGCTTGCTGGCCACGCTGTTTTTCGCCACCGAAGGAGAATGCCCAGACGGGGCGCAGGTCCTTGACGTTATTCACGTTGAGGGTGTCCAGTGGGCTGTAGCGCTGACCCTGGACGCCCAGACCGTTGGTGACGATCTGCTCCGGGTTTTTCGGGTCCTGGAGAATGTCCTGGTCGCTGACGGCGGCCAGGGCCGTGCCGGACAGCAGCATGGCGCTGAGCAGTGCACACAGGACGAAGGGTTGGCGACGTGCGGGTTGGGTCATGGCGGCTACCTCTGCGGTTTTTGTTATACCCGGGAAATTTTCCCGGTCTGGAGCAGATTCTTCAGCGCCACGACCCTGGCAACAATTGCCCGCAGTGTGGAGATTGTTAGTTCCTTGGTAGGGGGTCCGATTCCATAGCCGCTACTACGGCGCAACGATGCGATGGGATTACGGGGTGGCGTCAATCCGCTGCATCTGCTCGCGCTCATAGCGCGGATACAAATGACTGACGCTGCGGATCAATTCATAGCGGCTCAGGTTGATGGCGGCGAAGCGCTCGGGGATCGGGCTGCGGATCATCTCGCCCATGTCGCTGCCGTTGGCGGCACCGTCACGCAGCAGTTGGTCGAGCCAGGCCAGGTAGTCGCGCATCTGCTCGAACGGACGCGCATCGCTGGCCACCGGGCCGTGACCGGGCACCACTTGCGTCCAGGGCAAACCCTGCAGCGTGGCAATGTCGGCCAGCCACACCGACAACCCCGGGCTGTTGGGCGTGGTCAGGGCCCGCTGATAAAACACCAGGTCACCGGCAAACAGCACGCCGGTTCGCTGGTCGAGAATAGCCAGATCTGCGCCGGTATGCCCACCCAGGCTCAGCAGTTGCAAATCGTGATTCCCAAAACTTTTCAGCCCCGGCGCCAGGGTCTGGGTTGGCAGCACCACTTCGGTGCCGCGCATCCAGTCGCCGACCATCCGGTACATGTTCTCGGCCATGGCGTCACCCTGCTGTTGCAGGAGCTCGGTGGTCCCGGGCAAGGCGCCAATGGGCACATCACTGAACGCCTGGTTGCCCAGCACGTGGTCAGGATGGTGATGGGTCAACAGCAGCTGGATCACCGGCTTGTCAGTGACCGTTGCGATCGCCTTGCGCAGGGCCTCGCCGTAGCGTTTGGAGGGCCCGCTGTCGATCACCACCACTCCTTGGCGGGTGACGATGAACGCGGTGTTGACGATATTGCCGCCGTTGGCCTTGGCAAAATTGTCGGTGCTGCCCTCCAGCAGCCAGGTGTCTTCGGCGATCTGTCGCGGGCTGAGCACATAGTCGAGATCCGCCAGGGCCGGCAGGCTCAGCGACAGGCACAACAACAGCATCCAGCGCATCAGGTACTCCTTGGGCTCAGGGCAGGGTTGCGGAAAATTGGTTGCCGCTGTTGTCACGCAGCAGCAGGCGCGTCTGCCCTGCCCCTTCGATATCGAAGGCCAGGCTGGGGTTTTCACTGACCGCAGGGAACAGCTCCAGGCGGGCCATGAGCTGGTCGTCCTGGTCACGCAGTTCAGCGTGGTTGAGGAAGAATTCCGGGATCCCGCCAACCATGCCGTTGTCCATCGGATGGGCCACTTGCAGGCGCAAGCGGCTGAAGCTGTCCCGCGGATAACGGCCACCGAGCACTTCGCCAATGTGTTCTTCCCAGCCTGGCTGGCTGCGCACCACACTCGGCGCCGTGCAGCCGCCACCCGCGGCGTCGATCAGGGTCGAGCCAACGTGCCACAGGCCGTCCCGGGTCTGCACCGCCGCGCGCAGGGGCGTGGCCTGCTCGATACGGATACGGATCGCCAGCCACGGCAGCACCCCGCCGAGCGGTTCGAAGTCGACGATCTTCGGCAACGGATTCAACTCGGCCCAGGCGAGGATTCTCACCACCTCGCCCTTGAATGCCCGGGCGTCGATTTCCAGTGGCACCTGGCGCGCATCCTCGGCAAACGGTGGCGCCAGCAGCTTGACCCGCTCATCGAACACGAACGGCGCATCGCCGAGCATCTGCTTGTGATAGAAGGCCCACATCACCGACGGCACCGGATCCTTCCCTGGGTCGACCGGCGCGGCCACCGCCAACAACGGCAGCCAGCAGGCCAACAGACAACTCGCTCGCCAGTTCATCGCAGCTCCTATTGATACATCTCGGGCACGTCGTAGCGCAGGCCGTAATGGCTATACAGGGCTTGCACCGCACCCTCGCGGATCAAACCTTCCAGCGCCTCTTCGACGGCGTAGGCCAGTTGACGGTTGCTCTCGTGCACCGCCATGCCGATTTCCCAGCGTTGCTTGCCCATGTTCGGGTAGGCGTTCTCTGCCAGCGCCAACTGCGGGTCGGCGGCTTGGTGCAATTGCCAGTCGATCTCGCCGCGCATGGCCATGACCGCATCAACTTCTCCAGCCTGCATGGCGGCAAAGGCCTGCGGCACACCGGGATAGTGCCGGGTGTTTTTCGCCAGCATGCCGTTGAACACCGAGGTCAGGTAGAACGAGGGCACGCTGTCGACCTCGACCCCGATCGGCTGGTATTCGAACACCGCCACACTGGCCACCTTGTCCAGCCGCCGGCGGTCAAAAGCCACCTGCCACTGTTCGCTCTGGTACGGCCCGAACATCACCACATGGCCGTTTTCCAGCTCGCCCAGCTCATTGCGTTTCTGCGCGAAGTCGCGGTCGTAGGGCACGCGCATCATCAGGTCGGCCAGTTGCTGGTTGTGCAACGCACTGGCACGCCAGATGTAATCGCGCAGGTCGTCGTCGAGCTTTTCCCCGGCCGGCGCCCAGATCAGTTGCAGCCGCACGCCCAGAGCCTTGGCCAATGCCTGGGCCAGCTCCACATCGACCCCACGGGGCTGCCCGGCTTCCTCGAAGCTGTAGGGGGCAAAGTCCTTGTACACCGCCACCTTCAACTCCCCGGCGGCGATCATCTCGTCATACGTCCGGACCTGGGCCTGCGCCGCTGGGCAACACAGCAGCAGCGCACTGATCAACACCGCGAGCAGGCGCATGGGCTCACTCCTCGACGTGCACGCTATCGAGGTAGGTGCGTACCGCCCACAGGGCTTCCTGGCTCAGGTAGTCGGCCATCTTCGGCATGTACACCCGACCGTCACGCACGGCACCGTGGCGCACGCGCTCGACGAACCATTCGTCCCCGGCATCGCCGGCGTCGAGCATGCGCAGGTCGGGGGCAATCCCCCCGGACTTGGCTTCCAGGCCATGGCAGGCGGCGCAGTTCTGGTTGTAGGCCGATGAACCGATGGCCACGGCCTTGTCGTGTTCCGGCGAAGTGCGGTATGGGTTCACTGCAGCCCAGCCATCGCCATCCAGCGTCACGCCGGCATCCTTGATCGGGGTCAGGCCCTGGGTCTCGACGGCTTGTGGCACCACGTTGCCGTGGGCCCAGGCCGAACCTGCACTGATAAAGCCGGCCAGCAGTCCGGCAACGAGCAAGGCGTTGCGTTTTGTTGTCATTGTTATGCCCTCAGGATTGCACGCAAAACCTCTTGGCAGAGGCTATGGCAGCCATCTTAGAAAGGCCTTGGCACAAGCCCCATGCTGCTTTGGTGGCCGCGCTCTACTCCCTTGGTAGTAGGGCTTGTGACGCACACCCAATTCATAGCCCGACCGGGAAGTCTTCCCGGCCACAGCGGGATTTTTTCCGTAGGCGCCACCGACACGGCGCAGCACCCTGTGCAGGCCAAAACCTCCACTGGGAACTGCAACCATGACAATAAGATCGCTACCCGCCCTTTCCCCCCTGACCCTCGCCGTGCAGGCCTTCTTGCTGGTGGGCGGCCTGTCCCTGGGCACCACCGGGTACGCTGCCACCGCCCCGACCAGCACCAAGGTGAGCTGGGAAGACATTGCCAACGACCACCTGACCACCAAGGACGTGCTGCAATACGGCATGGGCACCAACGCCCAGCGCTGGAGCCCGCTGGCCCAGGTCAACGACCAGAACGTGTTCAAGCTCACCCCGGCCTGGTCCTACTCCTTCGGCGATGAAAAACAGCGCGGCCAGGAATCCCAGGCCATCGTCAGCGACGGCGTGGTGTACGTCACCGGTTCCTACTCCCGGGTCTTTGCCCTCGACGCCAAGACCGGCAAGCGCCTGTGGACCTACAACCATCGCCTGCCGGACAACATTCGTCCGTGCTGCGACGTGGTCAATCGTGGCGCGGCGATTTTCGGCGACAAGATCTACTTCGGCACCCTCGACGCGCGGCTGATCGCCCTCGACAAGAACACCGGCAAAGTCGTATGGAACAAGAAGTTTGGCGACCACGCCGCCGGCTACACGATGACCGGCGCCCCGGTGCTGATCAAGGACAAGACCAGCGGCAAGGTGCTGCTGATCCACGGCAGCTCTGGCGATGAATTCGGCGTGGTCGGCCAACTGTTCGCCCGCGACCCGGACACCGGCGAAGAAGTCTGGATGCGGCCTTTCGTCGAAGGCCACATGGGCCGCCTGAACGGCAAGGACAGCACCCCCACCGGTGACGTCAAGGCACCGTCCTGGCCCAATGACCCGACTACCGAGACCGGCAAGGTCGAGGCCTGGAGCCATGGTGGCGGCGCTCCTTGGCAGAGCGCCAGTTTCGACCCGGAAAGCAACACCATCATCGTCGGCGCTGGCAACCCCGGGCCCTGGAACACCTGGGCGCGTACCTCCAAGGACGGCAACCCGCACGATTACGACAGCCTCTACACCTCAGGCCAGGTCGGGGTCGACCCGAGCACCGGCGAGGTCAAGTGGTTCTACCAGCACACCCCGAACGATGCCTGGGACTTCTCCGGCAACAACGAGCTGGTGCTGTTCGACTACAAGGACAAGGACGGCAAACTGGTCAAGGCCACCGGCCACGCCGACCGCAACGGCTTCTTCTACGTGGTCGACCGCAACAACGGCAAACTGCAGAACGCCTTCCCCTTCGTCGACAACATCACCTGGGCCAGCCACATCGACCTCAAGACCGGACGTCCGGTGGAGAACGAGGGCCAACGCCCGGCCAAGCCCCTGCCAGGGGAAACCAAGGGCAAGCCGGTGGAAGTCTCGCCGCCGTTCCTCGGCGGCAAGAACTGGAACCCCATGGCCTACAGCCAGGACACCGGGCTGTTCTACATCCCGGGCAACCAGTGGAAAGAGGAATACTGGACCGAAGAGGTCAACTACAAGAAGGGCTCGGCCTACCTGGGCATGGGTTTCCGCATCAAGCGCATGTACGACGACCACGTCGGCACCCTGCGCGCCATGAACCCGACCACCGGCAAAGTGGTCTGGGAGCACAAGGAGGCCTTGCCGCTGTGGGCCGGCGTGCTGGCGACCAAGGGCAACCTGGTGTTCACCGGCACCGGCGACGGGTTCTTCAAGGCCTTCGATGCGAAAACCGGCAAGGAGCTGTGGAAGTTCCAGACCGGCAGCGGCATCGTCTCGCCGCCGATCACCTGGGAACAGGATGGCGAGCAGTACATCGGCGTGACCGTCGGTTACGGCGGCGCGGTGCCGTTGTGGGGCGGCGACATGGCGGAGCTGACCAAACCCGTGGCCCAGGGTGGCTCGTTCTGGGTGTTCAAGATCCCGAGCTGGGATAACCCGACCGCCAAACGCTGATCCTCGCTACTGACACATACTTTGTAGGAGCGAGTGCCCGCTCGCTCCTACAGGGAAATCGGCACCTCCGAGAACCTTGCGATGAACTATCTACCTCTGCTGCTTCTCCTGAGCCTCACCCCCGCCCACGCCGACGACGGTGACGACACCCCGCTGATCATCAACGGCTGCACCATCGCCGACCACAGCCAATGCCCCGGCGCCAATCTGCGTGGCGCCAACCTGAGCAACCAGGACTTGCGCAACATGAACCTCAGCGGCGCCGACCTGCGCGATGCCGATCTGCGCCACGCCCGCCTGGACCTGGCCAACCTGGAAAAGGCCCAACTGCAAGGCGCTAACCTGACTCGCGCCAGCCTGCAACAAAGCAACCTGCGCCTGGCCGACTTCACCGGCGCGACACTGCTGGCGGTCCAGGGCTGGGGCCTGTTTGCCCAAGGCGCGCAATTCCAGGACGCCAACCTGGGCGGCGCCTACCTGCAATTCGCCCGCCTGTCCGGCGCCAAGCTGCACAACGCCAACCTGCGCGCCGCCGACCTGGAAATGACCTGGCTGAGCAAGGCCGACCTGCAAGGCGCCAACCTCAGCGACGCCAACCTGCAGGAAGCCAAGTTCGGCGAAAGCAACCTGGCCCAGGCCAACCTCAGCGGCTCGCGCCAGCATTACGGCAACTTTCAGGATGCGAACATGGAGGGGTGTGTCGGTTGCCCAACGACCTGGGATAAATGACTGGCTTTACGCAGGCTCTACGAACACCTGGCTCGTGCCCTCAGTGGGATTTTTCGATAGCGGCAGATTTTGCATACACCGACACAAGGAGCGAGCGCCCGCTTGCGGCTTGCTCTCGATGGCGGTGTGTCAGGCGACATCGATGTTGAATGCTCCGTCAGCTCGCCACCCGCACCACCCCCATATCAATCCCCAGGTGCACCAGTTCGGCATGAGAGCTGACCTGCAGCTTGCTCTTGAGCAAGGTCAGGTGGTTGGAAACAGTCTTGCTGCTGATGCTCAACTGCTCGGCAATCAGCCGTGCCGGGGTGCCTTTGGCGAGCATCACGAAGATCTCCAGTTCACGCTGGGTCATGCTTTGCAGGCGCGGATCGCTGGCGTCCTGTTGCGGGTGGCACGCCAACTGGGTAGCCAGGGGCTGCTCGATATAGGCGTGACCGGCGAGAATCCGGCGCACCGCCTCGATCAACACCTCAGGCGCCGAGCTTTTGGTCAGGTAGCCCGACGCCCCGGCATCGAGGGCCTGGCGCACCAGCGGCAGTTCATCGTGCATGCTGAAAAACAGCACCCGCAGTTGCGGCAAGCGCTGGCGCAGGCGGCGGGTGGTTTCCAGGCCACTGATGCCCGGCAGGCCAAAGTCCATGATCACCAGGTTCGGCAGCGCCTCCTGGACCCGGCTCAACGCCTCCTCGCCGGTGGCCGCTTCGCGCACTTCGATCGCCGGCAACAACGCCCGCAACAGGCTGGCGTAGCCTTGGCGGACTACCGCGTGATCATCGACCAGCAAAATGTTCATGACACCTCCAAAGGCATGCTCAAGGCCAGCGCCCAACCGGCGCCGGGCTGACTGATGATGCGCAGTTCGCCGCCCAGGCAACGGGCCCGTTCGAACATTGAATACAGGCCGACACCCGGTTGCTGTGGTTGCTGCGCACCACGACCGTTATCGCGCACCAGCACCCGCAATCGTCCGCCGCAATGATGCAGGCGCACCCGCACCTGACTGGCGCCAGCATGACGGGCAATGTTGGTCAGGGCTTCTTGCAGCAGCCGATACAGATGGGTCTGGTGCGGTGCGGACAGCAGCGGCAGATCGGCGCTGACCCGCAACCGGCAATCGATGCCCTGCCGGGTCTGCCACTGCTGCACCAGCAAGCCCACGGCCGCGCTCAACGGCAGGTGCTGCAGGACTACCGGATAGAGATCCTGGACCAGGGCGCGAAAGCCCTGCTGCAGGTGTTCGCAGTTGTGCTCCAGCTCGCGCACCGTGCGCTCGATGGTCTGGGGCTGGTTCGCGACCAGGCGCAGCAGACAGGCCTGGGCGCGAATCCCCGCCAGGTACTGGCCAAGATCGTCGTGCAGGGTCTGGGCCAAATGGGTGCGTTCCTGCTCCTGCACGGCCAACAGGGTGCGGGTCAACCGGGCATTGTCGGCATGGGCCTGTTCCAGTGCCTCGGTCATGCGGTTGAACTGCTGGGCCAGTTGGCGCGCTTCCGCCAAGCCGGTACCGCGCAGACGGACCTTGAGCTGGCCAGCGCACACTTGCTGCAAGGCCCGCAACAACTCATCGAGCAGGCTCGTGCCACGGCGTACCGCCCAGCGAATACTGACCAGGCTGACGAGCAACGCCAGGGCGCACAGGCCGAGCAGTTGCTGCACCGAGTCCCAGACTTCATCGAGTTCGTCCCGCGGGTCCAGGGCAATTTGTACCCGCCGGCCGTCACGCAGATCAAGCAGACGGGGGCTGTGCAGGCGCTCGGCAAACAGCAGTCGGGCGAGCCAGGCATCCATGCCTTTGTGCGCCGGAGCCTGTGCCGCCTCCCCCGGCTGCAACCAGCGTACCCGCACGTGACGCAGACCTTCGGTCAGCCGGGGCTGCAGGCTGACCGGGTCGCGTGCGGCGCTTTCGCTCAAATACTCGACCACCGCTTCTGCCGACTGCAGTTCCCGCTCGACATCTGCCAGCGCCTGATGCAGCAGCAAGCCCATGCACCCCAGGGTCACCAGGGCAAAAAAGCCGCAGACCCACAGGTTGATCCGCCACAGGGCCGACACGCCTAGCGCCCCGGTAGAGCGGGCATGACCCGCGCTGCGACCGGTTGCGGACCGTGCAGGCGGTCGACGCCGATCATGCTCAGGATCAGCAACAACGGCAGGAGCAGCGCCTTGAGAATTCGCATGATCAATCGCCTCCACTGAAATAGCCGTTATTGCCCATGCTAAAACCACGCCGCCTTGGCGCAGTTACTACCTTGGTACTGGCTGACTGGTACTTTCTGCATATTTCCCCCTGCTCGTGGGCTTCCTATGCTGGCGCTACCTGGAACGGAGTGCCCTATGCGCCAGCTTGCCCCCTACGCCCTGATCTACCTGCTGGCGATTGCCTGCGCCGCCGGCGTGGCGAGCCAAAGCCAGGCGGCGGACCCACCGTTACCGGTGCAGATCGGCTACCTGGGCTATCGCCCCGACCCGGGTCCGCTGTTGTCCAACGTGATTGGCGAACCGACTGACGCCGGCCTGCGCGGCGCCGAACTGGCGATCACCGACAGCAACAGCACCGGGCGCTTTCTCAACCAGAGCTACCACTTGCTCAGCGCCAGCGTCGTCACCCCGCAAGCCCTGCTGGACGCCGCCAAGGCCCAGCATGAGCAAGGGCTGCGGCTGTTTGTGGTCAACGCCCCGGCGTCCAGCCTGCGCCAGCTGAGCGCGGCATTGCCCGACAGCCTGCTGTTCAATGCCGGGAGTCCGGATGACAGTTTGCGCAGCACCGACTGCCTGCCCAATGTGCTGCACAGTCTGCCGAGCCGGGCGATGCTCGCCGATGCCCTGGGGCAATTGCTGGTGCAACGCAAATGGCAGCGGGCCTTGCTGATCGTCGGCCCGACCGCAGACGACCAGGCTTATGCCGCCGCCCTGCGGCGCGCCGCCAAGCGCTTTGGCCTGCAACTGGTGGCAGAAAAGGCCTGGAGTTTCGACAACGACCAACGCCGCAGCGCCCAGACCGACATGCCGTTGTTCACCCAGACCGCCGAGTATGACGTGGTGCTGGTGGCCGATGAACGCGGCGATTTCGGCGAGTACGTGCCCTACCAGACCTGGTACCCGCGCCCGGTCGCCGGCACCCAGGGCCTGACTCCCGTGGGCTGGCACAAGACCGTGGAAACCTACGGCGCCGCGCAGCTGCAAAAACGCTTCGAGGCCCTGGCCGGGCGCTGGATGAACGACCGCGATTTCGCCGCCTGGATGGCCGTGCGCAGCATCGCCAGTGCGGTGAGCAAACTGCGCAACGCCGACCCCATGGCGATCCGCGAGCTGCAACTCAGCGACCAACTGCCACTGGACGGCTTCAAGGGCCGCAAGCTCAGCTATCGCCCCTGGAATGGCCAGTTACGCCAACCCATCCCCATCGTGCAGCCCCGGGCGCTGGTCAGCACTTCACCCCAGGAAGGTTTCCTGCACCCCTTCAACGAAATGGACAGCCTGGGTTACGACAAGCCCGAGGTCAGTTGCCGCTTTCCCTGAAATTGCCCACCCCACAACAACCAGAAGGTATCCGCCATGCGCCGCACCCTGCTCTCATGCGCCCTGTTGCTCGCCGCCGGGCACGCCGCGGCCAGCACCGCCTGGGTCTCCAACGAGAAGGACAACAGCCTGAGCCTGATCGACCTGCAGACCCTGCAAGTCACCGACACCCTGCCCGTCGGCCAGCGCCCTCGTGGCCTGTTGCTGTCCCACGACAATAAGCTGCTGTACATCTGCGCCAGTGATTCGGACCGGGTCCAGGTGATGGACGTGGCGACCCGCAAGATCATCAAGGAGCTGCCTTCCGGCAAGGACCCCGAGCAGTTCGCCCTGCACCCCAACAACCGCTGGCTGTACGTCTCCAACGAAGACGATGCGCTGGTGACGGTGATCGACACCGAGACCGCCAAGGTACTCGGGCAGATCAGCGTCGGCGTCGAACCCGAAGGCATGGCCGTCAGCCCCGATGGCAAGTGGGCGGTGAACACCAGTGAAACCACCAACATGCTGCACTGGATCGACACCAGTACCCAGACCCTGGCCGACAGCACCCTGGTGGACCAGCGCCCACGATTTGTCGAGTTCTCCCCGGATGGCCAGCAGCTCTGGGCCTCGGCGGAAATCGGCGGCACCGTGACCATTCTCGAGGTGGCCAGCCGCAAGGTGCTCAAGACCCTGAACTTCCAGATCAAGGGCGTGCACCCGGACAAGGTCCAGCCGGTGGGGGTCAAGCTCAGCGCCGACGGCAAGTACGGGTTTGTCGCCCTCGGCCCGGCCAACCATGTGGCGGTGATCGACGCCAGGACCTTTGCAATCCTCGACTACCTGCTGGTGGGACGCCGCGTCTGGCAGATGGCGTTCACCCCGGATCAAAAACAATTGCTGGCCACCAACGGCGTCAGCGGCGATGTCTCGGTGATCGATGTCGACAGCCTCAAGGTCATCAAGTCGGTGAAGGTCGGGCGTTACCCCTGGGGCGTGGTGGTCACGCCATGAACGCCCTGGACGTCAGCGACCTGAGCTTCGCCTACGGTGCCCGCCAGGCGCTGAACCAGGTCGGCTTCAGTCTGGCACCAGGGCGTTTTGCCGCGTTGCTGGGGCCCAACGGCGCAGGCAAGTCGACCTTGGTTGCCCTGCTCACCCGACTCTATGACCTGCAGCGCGGCGAGATCCGGGTCGGCGGCCATTCATTGCGCGACCGCCCGCGTCCGGCGCTCAAGCAATTGGGCGTGGTATTTCAGCAAAGCACCCTGGACTTGGACCTCAGCGTCGAACAGAACCTGCGTTACCACGCTGCCCTGCATGGCCTGTCCCGGCGCCAGAGCAGCCAGCGGGTGGACGCCGAACTGGCGCGCCAGGGCCTGACCGAGCGCCGCAGTGAACGGGTGCGCGAACTCAACGGTGGCCACCGTCGCCGGGTGGAGATCGCCCGCGCCCTGCTACACGAACCGCGCCTGTTGCTGCTCGACGAAGCCAGCGTCGGCCTCGACCCGGCCAGCCGCCTGGCCCTCAACCAGCACCTGCGTAGCCTGTGCCGCGAGCAACAGTTGAGCGTGCTGTGGACCACCCACCTGCTGGACGAGGTGTCGCCCAGCGACGACCTGCTGATTCTCCATCAGGGTCGCCTGGTGGCCAGCGGGCAGGCCGCGGACTTGAGCCTGGAACATGGCGGCGACCTCGGCACGGCCTTCAACCGCCTGACCACCATGGGAGCCACCCGATGAACGCCTACTGGCACTGCTTGCGCGGGATCGTGCTGCGCGAATGGCTGCGGTTCGTGCTGCAGCGCACGCGCTTTCTCAGCGCCCTGGTACGCCCGCTGTTGTGGCTGCTGGTGTTTGCCGCCGGCTTTCGGGCGGCGCTGGGCATCGCAATCATCGAGCCCTACGACACCTACATCCCCTACGAGGTCTACATCATCCCCGGTCTTGCCTGCATGATCCTGCTGTTCAACGGCATGCAGGGTTCGCTGTCGATGGTCTACGACCGGGAAATGGGCAGCATGCGCGTACTGCTCACCAGCCCCCTGCCCCGGACCTTCCTGCTGTGCAGCAAGTTGCTGGCGACCGCACTGGTTTCGCTGTTGCAGGTGTATGCCTTCCTGGCGATTGCCTGGCTGTATGGGGTGCGCCCACCGGTGGCGGGCCTGCTGCTCGCCCTGCCGGCGCTGTTGCTGGTGGCCTTGATGCTCAGCGCCCTGGGGTTGCTGCTGTCCAATGGGATCCGCCAGTTGGAGAACTTCGCCGGGGTGATGAATTTCGTGATCTTCCCGCTGTTTTTCCTGTCGTCGGCGCTGTATCCGCTGTGGAAAATGCGCGACTCCAGCGAATGGCTGTACTGGCTGTGTGCGGTCAATCCGTTCAGCCATGCGGTGGAACTGGTGCGGTTTGCCCTGTATGAGCGGTTCAACCCCCTGGCATTGGCGGTGTGCGCCGTGCTGACGCTGCTGTTCGGCCTGCTGGCGGTGCTGACGTTCAACCCGCAGCATGCAGCGTTGCGCAAGGCGGGTTAGGCGGTATTTGCCAGCAAAGGCGCAAAACTACTACTTTGGTACTGGTTTTCCTGTCTATCGTCGCATTCCCAAGGCACAACGTCTGGCATGTAATAGGTTCATAACGATAAGGACTGAACCGCTATGCTGCGTGCCTGCCATCGCCTGTTGCGCCCTCCTCTCACTGCCCTGTCGCTGTGCCTGCTGCTGGGCGTGGCCCACGCCGACAGCCCGCTGTTTTCCGCCCAGGGCTACCGCATCGGCCTGTACCGCAGCCCGACGCCCGACCAGGCGCCGGGCGCGAGTATTGTCGATACCGCCAGCCTGCAAACCCTGCTCGGCCAGACACCGCCTCCGCTGCTGATCGACGTCTACCGTCGGCAATGGCTGCATGAGCGTTTCATTGAAGACCAGCCCCACGAGAACCTGCCCGGCAGCCACTGGCTGGCCAACACCGGTGACGGCGATCTGAGCCCTGCCTGGCAGGCCTACTTTGCGCGTAACCTGCAAACATTGACCGCGGGCGATACCCGGCGTGCGCTGGTGTTTTACTGCCGCTCCGATTGCTGGCTGAGCTGGAACGCGGTAAAACGCGCCGCAGCCCTGGGGTATCAGTCGGTGTACTGGTACCGCGACGGCCTGGATGCCTGGCAGGCAGCAAACCTGCCCGTGACCCTGGCCCAACCGGAGCCCTTTCCCTGACGTTGCACCCTTGCGTGTTGTTGCCACACCATAATCAAAATAACGAGGTGAAAGGCTATGTACAAAATTCTGATTGCCGACGATCACCCACTGTTCCGCGAAGCCATTCATAACGTCATCAGCGATGGTTTTCCCGGCAGCGAGGTGATGGAAACCGCCGACCTGGACAGTGCCCTGGCCCTGACCCAGAGCCATGACGACCTGGACCTGATCCTGCTGGATCTGAACATGCCGGGCATGCACGGCCTCAATGGTCTGATCAACTTGCGCAACGAAGCGCCGACCATCCCGGTGGTAATCGTCTCCGCCGAACAGGACAAGCAGATCGTCCTGCAAGCCATTACCTATGGCGCGGTGGGTTTCATCACCAAGTCCTCGCCCAGGGCGCAGATGACCGAAGCCATCGAGCAGATTCTCAACGGCAACGTGTACCTGCCGCCCGATATCATCCGCACGCAAAAAAGCAGCAGCCAGCGGCGCATGAACGACACCCCGAGTTTCCCGCCGGAACTGCTCCAGGCTTTGACTCGCAAACAGTTGCTGGTACTCGAACGGATGACCAAGGGCGAGTCGAACAAGCAGATTGCCTACACCCTGGAAATCGCCGAGACCACGGTCAAGGCCCACGTCTCGGCCATCCTGCGCAAGCTCAACGTGCACAACCGGGTGCAGGCGATCCTCAGTGCCGGGGACATCGATTTCGGCTCGTACCTGCGCCGCTGAGGCCCTTTGCGGGTTCGCGGTTGGGGCGTGTGGATCAAGATCAAGAGCTGCAGGCGAGCTAACACTCGGCCTGTTGAGTGGTAAGGGTGGGCGAGACGGCCTACCGGCCGGCCTGGCTTTTCCTGGTGTACGAATTTCCCATGAGCTAGCGCCCACAAGTTGGCTGTGGCGCATGCAAAATCTGCGAGCACCTCCAGACCCCCTGTGGGAGCGGGCTTGCCCGCGATGGGGCCGGCACAGCCAACATCGACGGTACCTGGCCCACCGCCATCGCTGGCAAGCCAGCTCCCACAGGTTGAGTGGGTGTACCCAGAATCTGCGAACACCCAGAACCACTGTGGGAGCGGGCTTGCCCGCGATGGGGCCAGTCCATTCAACATCGATGGTGCCTGACCCACCGCTATCGCTGGCAAGCCAGCTCCCACAGGTTGAGTGGGTGTACCCAGAATCTGCGAACACCCAGAACCACTGTGGGAGCGGGCTTGCCCGCGATGGGGCCGGCACAGCCAACATCGACGGTACCTGACCCACCGCTATCGCTGGCAAGCCAGCTCCCACAGGTTGAGTGGGTGTACCCAGAATCTGCGAACACCCAGAACCACTGTGGGAGCGGGCTTGCCCGCGATGGGGCCAGCACAGTCAACATCGACGGTACCTGACCCACCGCTATCGCTGGCAAGCCAGCTCCCACAGGTTGAGTGGGTGTACCCAGAATCTGCGAACACCCAGAACCACTGTGGGAGCGGGCTTGCCCGCGATGGGGCCGGCACAGTCAACATCGACGGTACCTGACACACCGCCATCGCGAGCAGGCTCGCTCCCACAGGGGTGGGAGCCGGGTTCAGACGCTGATCGCGCCATCCACCAGGGTCTGGGCTTCTTGCACCAGTTGCTTGAGGTGATCGTCGCCAATGAAGCTCTCGGCATAGATCTTGTAGATGTCTTCGGTGCCTGAAGGACGGGCGGCGAACCAGCCGTTTTCGGTCATGACTTTCAAGCCACCGATGGCCTGGTCGTTGCCCGGCGCCTTGCTGAGGATGCTCTGGATCGCTTCGCCCGCCAGTTGGGTCGACTTGACCTGCTCCGGCGCCAGTTTGCCCAGCAGGGCTTTCTGTTCGGGGCTGGCCTTGGCGTCGACGCGCACGGCGAAGGGCTCGCCCAGCTCATCGGTCAGGGCACGGTAGGCCTGGCTCGGGTCGCGGCCAGTGCGGGCGGTCATTTCCGCGGCCAGCAACGCCGGGATCAGACCATCCTTGTCGGTGCTCCAGACGCCGCCATCCTTGCGCAGGAACGAAGCGCCCGCACTCTCTTCGCCACCAAAACCCAGGGAGCCATCGAACAGCCCGTCAGCGAACCATTTGAAGCCCACCGGTACTTCGTACAGGCGTCGACCCAGGCGCTTGGCCACGCGATCGATCAGGCCGCTGCTGACCACGGTCTTGCCCACGCCCGCATCGGCACGCCACAACGGACGGTTCTGGAACAGGTAGTCGATGGCGACCGCCAGGTAGTTGTTCGGCGCCAGCAAACCACCGGAGGGGGTGACGATACCGTGGCGGTCATGATCCGGGTCGCAGGCAAACGCGACGTCGAAGCGCTCCTTTAGGCCGATCAGGCCCTGCATGGCGTGGCTGGAGGACGGGTCCATGCGAATCTGCCCATCCCAGTCCACCGACATGAAGCGGAACGTCGGGTCGACCTCGGTGTTCACCACTTCGAGGTTCAAGCGGTAGTGCTCGGCGATAGCCGACCAGTAGCGCACTCCGGCGCCGCCCAGTGGGTCGACGCCCAGGCGCAGATTGGCCCCACGGATTGCGTCGAAGTCGATCACATTGATCAGGTCGGCGACATAGGTATTGAGGAAGTCATGGCGATGGGTGGTGCTGGCCTTGAGCGCCTGCTCGTAGCTGATGCGCTTGACCCCGGCCAACTGGTTGGCCAGCAGCTCGTTGGCCTTGGCTTCGATCCACTTGGTGATGTGGGTATCGGCCGGACCACCGTTGGTAGGGTTGTACTTGTAGCCACCGCTTTGCGGCGGGTTGTGCGACGGCGTAATGACGATACCGTCGGCCAGGCCCGAAGTGCGGCCGCGGTTGTAGCACAGGATCGCGTGGGAAATGGCCGGGGTCGGGGTGTATTCGTCATTGGCGGCGATCATCACGGTCACGCCGTTGGCTGCCAGCACTTCCAGGGCGCTGGCACCGGCCGGCGTCGACAGCGCGTGGGTGTCGATACCGACGAACAATGGGCCGTCGATGCCTTGGGCCTGGCGATACAGGCAGATCGCCTGGCTGATCGCCAGGACGTGCCATTCGTTGAAACTCAGCTCGAACGAGCTGCCACGGTGCCCGGAGGTGCCGAACGCAACGCGCTGGGTCGCCACCGAGGCATCGGGCCGACCGGTGTAATAGGCTGTTACCAGTCGCGGGATATCGACCAAGAGCTCTGCTGGTGCCGGCTTGCCCGCAAAAGGACTGAGTGTCATGCAAAACCTCTGAAAAAGAGTGGTTCAGGAATAGGCAGGGAGTTTACTGGCAGTTTGACTATAGAGCGACGATATCTATCCGCGCCAGGTCAGGATTATTTGCCCCTCGACTACTCCATCAACTCCAGCCTCAGGGCATCGCCGAGCATCGCCATGGTCGTGTCCAGATCGTGCTGGCCATTAAACGCATGGCTCAGTCGCACATGCTGCGAATACAGGCCATGCAAGCTGAACAGCTCCCCCGGGGCAATCACCACACTCTGCTTGAGCATGCGCTGGAACACTCGGCGCATATCGACCGGACGCAGCGAGCGGGCCCAGAGGGTCGCGCCACCCGCCGGCTCGACGAAGTCCAGCGCATCACCCAGGCGCTCCTGCAGCAGCTGCACCATGCGGCTTTTGCGTTCACTGAGCAGGCGACGCAATACCAGCAGGTGCTGGTCGATGCGTCCACTGCTGTACAGCCGGGCAATGGCTTTCTGGCGGATCGGTGACAAGCGAAAGGAGCGCAGCAAAAAGGTCCGCTGCAGTTCAGCGCTGAGCGGGCGCGACAGCAGGTAGCCGTAAGGCGCCTCGGGCCCCATGAGCTTTTCGAAGGTCGAAAACACGATCAAGCGCTCGGGATCGAGCAGGTCGCGAAAGCGCAACTCGTTTGGCTCGTGCCCGAGCTCGCCGTAGACATCATTCTCCAGGACCCAGCAACCATGCTCCTGCAACAGGTGCGCGATGTCCTGCCGGTTGGCGGCCGGCATCAGGCTGCCCCTGGGCATGCTCACGCCGGAGGACAGCAGCACCAGGCGCACTGTTTCGGTCGCCAGCAGGTGTGCCAGCCATTGCGGGTCGAGCGAGCCATCCTCGCCGATCGGCAACTCGATAACCTGGACCCCGGCCGCCTGCAACAAACGCAGGATCACCCAGTCACAGGGCGACTCCACCAGCACGGTGGCGCCCTTGAGCGCCAGCACCGCAATCAGGATCTCCAGCACGCCGCGCAAATCGGCACCAATGTAGACATCGTCAGCGTGCCAGCAACGGATCGGTGATGTGGTGTAGCGCGCTGCCAACGCGGTACGCAGTTCCAGTTCGCCACAGGGTTGGGAATGCGGTTGCTGCTGGCGCGGATATTGGCGCACCAGTTCGCGCTCCAGCAGCAGTAACGGACTGTCCAGCGACTGCAGCAGGGCCGGCTCGTCGGTGCTCATCACCAACATGCCCGGACGCCTGGCGCTTACGTAGAGGGTTTCCAGCAGGTCATTGCCGCCGCAGAACGCCGCGTTCAGCGACACCGGCAAGGCGTAGTACCCGGACTTGGCCACCGAGTACACCCGCCCTTCCTTCTCCAAAAGCGAGTAGGCGTACTGGATAGTCGAAATCGACACGCTCAGGCGCTCGGCCAGTTGCCGCAGTGACGGCAGCTTGATTGGCGTCTCGGCCTCCATTTCATTGATCAGGCAGGTCAGGTAGCGGTACACCGCCTGATAGGCAAAGTCGCTCTCTCTCTGCTCTTTCATGGACGCAGGCCAATCGCAGCAAGGGTCAGGGGCCGAGCCTGGGGCAGACACGCCTGGGCGCAGGTGTCGCGGCCCATGTAGTTCGAATCAGTCAAACCAGGCTCCTCAAGGTCGCGCTGACAGAGCATTGAGCGCGTGCACCAAGGCCCCGCCACTGGAGTCCGCAACGCCGGCCTCCAGCACGGGACGCCGGCGATATAGCGTGCGCATCAGGTTGATCGGCAAGCCGCTGACATCCACCATCCAGTGCATCACCTGCTCCGGCGCGGCCTCGCCCTGCAATGCCTTGTGCAGCTCGCCAATAGCCACCAGCATGCCGGGATGGCAACGTCGCAGAAATCTCTCCAGACCCGCGCCCTGGCCGACAAAGGGCGCGAACAACAGGCACACCAGTTGCGCTTCGCACAGACCCAGGTTCTGCTGGAGTTCGGCGTTGGCCTCGATGCGCCGCTCGGCCAATGCCGGGGGATTGTCGTAAAGCGCCGAGGCCTGCTGGCAAACGGGCTCTGGTAGGCCTTTTTTACGCATGAGCAACAACCCGCGCTGCACGTACTGGGCAAATCCGCGCTCATACGGCTGGCCCTCCAGGTAGCTGGCCTGCAATCCACGACAATGGGCCGACAGCAGCGCGCTGGCGTAGTCGTTTTCCCGCAGGGCCACATCCGCTTCCTCCGCCTGCAGGCCGAGGAATTCGTTGAGCAGCAGCCAGCGCTCTTGCGCGTTGCCCGTCACCAGGTCCTGGATATCGATAAAGGTGGTCCCGCGCCGCGCGTCAAAACCCGCCTGGGGTCGCCAGGCCACGGTTTGTTGCTCGGCATACAGCTCGCGGTAGCAATCGTTGTCCAGTTGTTCGAGGCTGCTCAGCAGGCCATCCATGCTCAGAGCCGGCTCTGCCAGCGTCGGCAAGCTGGCGCGCTGGGCTGCTCGCGCCAACCCGGCCAGGAACTGCCGCTGCTGACGTGCCGTTGCTCCGCCCACCAGCGCATCCACGCCACCCTGCCAGCGGCTCATCTGCCCATAAAATTCGCCGGTGGCCAGGTAGCCGTCATCACAGGCTTCATAAGGACTCCCCGGCTCTCGCGAATGGCCGAGCAACAACAGGCTGGTGCGATTCCATTCTCGGCCGGCGTCGGACAGCGCTGGTAAATGACTAAAGGGCAATACCTCACGGTTATCGACCATCAGCACCTCGACGCGCGGGTCATCGTAGACAAACAGCGCTGCATAGCTGCGGTGAATACTGTCCATGATCACTGGCGTCGTCGAGCCCATGCGCAGGGTTGCCACCCGCAGATGGAAGGTCGCTGGCGACCGGGCGGCGATGCTCAACTGCGCGGCACGCAGCAACGCCAGCGAGTAGCAGCTGTGCTGGCTACCGGAGTGGGCCAGCAGGACTTTGAAATGCTCGATTCTTTCCGGGCCGCCAGCCGCTACCAGTAAACGCTGGATCAAAAGTTGCAGTGCGGTGCGCTCTGCCCGGGAGAAGAAACTCAGCAGACGAGTCAGTACTTGGTGATAGACATTGTTCATCGCTGAATCATGCATGGTGCTCATCGTTATTTACCTGAAATTCAATAAGTCGGTATCAAAAGAACATCGCTCAACCGCTGTGGCAGTGATCAATCTCGATTGATTAGTGCGAGGTGTAATTATCGGCGATCGATGGTGGCGTTATGCCTTCGGCAACTATTTGACACTGTTGCCCTAACAGATTCAGCACGCCGGAAAGTTCGTCTGCGTGCGCCTGAATCAGGGGCTTTCAGGCAAACACGGAAAGGCCTAGGACAATTCCGACAACTTCCCACAGACAATGAGTACGTAAAACCAAGAAGCCATAACCCGGCAAAAAATACGCAACTAGTAGTTAGCTGCGCTACTTGCCAAACACCAACGCCCGGCGTGGGCGAGCAATGCGCCCGCCACCCGACACTGTTAATAGCGCTGACTAAAACAAAAGGCTCAGCCATGACTCATTCCTTGAGATGAAAGTGATCATTCAATTATCAGTGCTTGGATATTGATTAGAAGATACAGATCACAGACAAAAACCAGTTCAGTTGCTGAACAGGCTGTTTATCAGGGGAGTGGGTACGGCGTTTACCTGGGGCCATAACGCAACAGCCCGCTTTCGCGGGCTGTTTGTTGAGCTGATCTCAGGAGGGCTCGACCAGAATCGCCACTCGCTCGCGACACGGACACTCGTCCATATAGCGATGCGCCTCGACGAACTCGGCGAACGGGAAGACCCGGGTCTTGAGCGGCAGCAACACGCGGTCGGCGGTCAATTGGTTGATTTCGCGCAGTGCCCGTTGCAGCGCGGCCTGGTCCTGGACAATCCCCAGCTCTGGCTTGCCGGTGAAGTTACCGATGCAGTGCACGAAAAACTGAATGTTCTTCTGAAACGCTGCGCAGGCCGGAAATGGCGTCTGGTTGCCGCCTTGCAGGCCATACAGCACCAAGCTGCCCCGTGGCGCCAGGACGTCGCCCAGCAGCGACATCTGTGGACCGCCCAGGCCGTCGAACACCACATCCACGCCACGATTGTCGGTGAGCTTGTTGATCTGCATGAGCAGGTCCTGCTCTTCGGTGACAATCACCTTCTCGGCACCCAGCGACAGCAGGTACTCACGCTCTTCGGCAGTCTTGGTCGCGGCAATTACCCGCACACCCAAGGCCTTGCCAAGTTGCACAAAGGACGGGCCGGCACAGTGGCTGGCGTCAGTCACCAAGGCAAACTGCCCGGGTTTGACCCGTGCCAGATCGGCGTAGGCAAAATAGGCGATCAGCAAGGGCGTGTAATGCACCGCCGCCTCGATCGGGCTCAGGACATCGGGATAACGGGTCAGCGCCGAACGCGGCAGCACGATCTGCTCGCCGTACACCGGGTAGTCATTGGGGCTTTCCGCCGGGAAGCTGGCCACCTTGTCGCCAACTACCAGGTCATCCACGCCTTCACCGAGGGCCGTGACCACGCCCGCCATCTCATGCCCCAGCCCGGACGGCAGCCGTGCATGGGACGATGCCAGGTTCTGCCGCCAGAGGATGTCATACCAGCTGACGCCTATCGCCTCGACACGCACCTGTACTTCACCGGGTGCCGGCAGAGCAGCCGCATGCTCTTCGCATTTGAGCACCTCGGCTGGACCAAACTTGTGAAAACGGATCGTGCGGGACATCGCAAACCTCGTCAAAGTAACCTCTAATGCCATGAACTTTATCCGGGCTTTGTGGCCAAGACCATCAGTGGCTATTAATAGTCGACATGCCTGTCATTGATTCCGCAGCTCCGGAAATCCGTCAATCAATCTAGAAAACCGAACCAGCATTGTGGGAAAAATGAATTACTCGGTGCAGAGTAACAGCCTTTCCCCGTAAGATTCATGCCGGTCATTGTTCTCATATGGCCGCTCTCGTCAAGCTTGCTGACTCTGCCAGGACTCCAGATGAATCGTAATGACCTGCGTCGTGTCGACCTGAACCTGTTGATCGTGTTTGAAACCCTGATGCACGAACGCAGCGTAACCCGTGCCGCCGAGAAGCTGTTCCTCGGCCAACCGGCCATCAGCGCGGCCCTTTCGCGCCTGCGGGGGCTGTTCGACGACCCTCTGTTCGTGCGCACCGGACGCAGCATGGAACCGACCGCCCGCGCGGTGGAAATCTTCGCCCTGCTCTCCCCAGCCCTGGACTCGATCTCCACGGCCGTGAGCCGCGCAGCCGAGTTCGACCCTGCTACCAGCACCACGGTATTTCGCATCGGCCTGTCGGATGACGTCGAATTTGCCCTGTTGCCCATGCTGCTCAAGCGCCTGCGCGCCGAGGCACCGGGCATTGTCCTGGTGGTGCGCCGGGTCAACTACCTGTTGATGCCCAACCTGCTGGCCTCAGGAGAAATTTCCATTGGCGTCAGCTACACCACCGACCTGCCGGCCAATGCCAAGCGCAAAGTGCTGCGCCGCAGCCAGCCCAAGCTGCTGCGCGCCGACACCGTGCCCGGTGCACTGAGCCTGGACGACTTCTGCGCCCGCCCCCATGCGCTGGTGTCGTTTGCCGGCGACCTCAGTGGCTTCGTCGATGAAGAGCTGGAGAAACAAGGTCGCAAACGCCACGTGGTGCTCGCCGTACCGCAGTTCAACGGCCTGGGCACCCTGCTGGCCGGCACCGACATCCTCGCCACCGTACCGGACTACACCGCCGAAGCCCTGACCGCCGCCGGCGGCCTGCGCGCCGAAAACCCACCGCTACCAACCCGCACCTTCGAGCTGCACATGGCCTGGCGCGGGTCCCAGGATAACGATCCGGGGGAGCGTTGGTTGCGGTCGCGGATTCAGATGTTTTTTGGCGATCCTGAGAGTCTTTAGGGATCGTCTGGAAGGCTGTTCGGCTGATCATTTCTGCCTTTTCACAGACCATGGAGCTCCATTCACTTCCAGTGGATTGCTACATTGGGGGCACATCTGAGGGCATGCTTTGGATGGTTTGAAAAGGATGCCCCCAGCCTGAGGTCCAACAGTTCCCTTCTAGAAAAGTCACCCTTTGTTGTTCCCACACACCGCGGAGTGAAGGTAGACCGATGAGATGCTCTCCTCTGCCCAAGTGCGTGAGCAACCGAGTGATACCTCCTGTGCAATTAGGATCGCAGGTGTAGCTTGCCAAGCTGAATTCAGACCTCACTCCGACGCTTTTCAAAGCGCTGGCATGTTGGCACCGATGCCGAATTGCTCCAGTTGCCGAGATGTCACTGACCCAGTCTGTTCCTCTCGAACCATTGCCTATGCGGGATTTGTGCAGATTTAGAGGTGGGTCAGTCTTGCTTCAGCTCGGAGGTTAATTCGGCGTCAGCGTTAACACAGAACACCATCTCTCCTCTCTTCGCTCCGCAAAAGCCACTAGGTTATGGGAGACGGGACGCTCGGCAGCCACGCGATGTATGGCGCCTGCAGTCAGTCATGGCGCGAGAGCTGCTCGATCAAGCGTGCGTTGGGTACGGCTCGGCGCACGTCTTCTATGACGCCCTCAATTGCGTCATGTGCAGAGGGGGCTTCACGCACAAACTCCAACGCCAGGCGGCCTGGCTGTCCGACGCCGACCAACGCATCATCACAGCCTTCTTCCGCCAAGCGATTCATGATCACATCCATATTGTTGTCGTCAGACGGCAATTGGTGCTTCAGCGTGAAAGTACATAGGTTAGATGCATCCTCCATACTACCCGACCATCAAATTCACTGGCGCTTTAATTTCCTTTACGACAAAGGAGGTACAGACATCTTTAACACTTGAAAAACCATTTATATTCTTTCTTGCAAACTCACTGAATTCAGCCAAATCAGTTGCCAATACAGTCAACTGGTAATCATAAACACCTGAAACACAGTGACAGGCTATAACCTGTTCAAAAGAAGTTATCGACTCCTCGAACGCCTTCATATGGGCAGTATCCTTTTGATCTAAGGAGACCTGTACAAAGGCAGTAATAGCGTACCCAAGCATTTCGGTATTAATGCTTGCATGGTAGCCACGTACAAGACCTATTTCCTCAAGTCTTTTGACCCGTCGCCAGCATGGAGATGCGCTCAGTGACACCAACTCAGCAAGCTCCGCACTCGAAAGCCTTGCATCTCTCTGGAGCGCAGCCAAAATGCGGCGATCAGTGGCATCTATCTTTACTTTCGGAATATTCATTTCAAAAACCCCATAAATACAGAATGTTCATTCTGTATTCTCTTAATCGAACTAGGGATTTTAGCACAAGGTATTTACTGAAAAATCGTAGAATCTATCCACCGGTTAGCCTGCTGCTTGGATTGGGATCCTGCTACCTTGAAGCGCCCCCACAAGGGACTCTTGAGGTGAGAACCGCCATATCGGAAACTGAGCAGCTAGCGCTGTCAGCGGCGATAGGGGCTCATTCCAAAGCAGCAGTAACCGGCCTCCGCTCCATATTACCCCTTACAAATCTAGCCTAAGATAAAAAACGCCCCGCTCAACTATCAAACCGAAATTAAGAACTAATAGACGCTGTAGAATTTATAGCAGCTTTAATTATTCGCGCAATCGTACAATACAAATCAGTATGAGTAACATCAACGATGGATTGAAGAGCACTTTAACCAAAGCAGCTCTGACTTGCTCAAAACGAAGTAAATCCAACTTACTCTTCAGCATCACAATACGATGCTTTTTTTCAGTTATTTTCATCTGCGACCTCACAAAACTCTAAGCCTTTTGATGGTATTCATCTGCCTTGAAAACTGCACCTAACCAAAACTTCGTTTAAAACAGTCAAACCACCACAAAATCTATCAGATACAAGAAGGGAAAAATTAGGATAACTCTCCCTCCCACATCGACAATCACCTTCGAACTTCCCCCCCAAAGACTCATCGAAATTAAAAATTTTATCTAACTCCTAAGCTCAATCACTCTTCAAAATTTAACTATAAAGAGATCTTGCTCACATTATCAATCGACGCATATCAGCTAGATGCTCGACAAGAAAGGCGTTAAACCGGCCAGCAGCGGCGCCATCAATAACTCGGTGGTCCCAACTCAAACTAAGTGGCAAAATCAACCTTTGGACTACTTGTCCATTCTCTAAAAAAACACGATTATTGCTTCGACCAATGCCCAAAATCGCGACCTCTGGAGCATTGATTATCGGGGTAAAATACGTGCCACCAATCCCACCTAGGGAAGAAACAGTAAAACACCCACCGCTCATATCGGATGGTTCAAGTTTTCCTGCGCGAGCTTTAGCTGACAACTCAGACATCTCGCGAGCTAAAGTTACTACGCCTTTTTTATCAACATCTCGAATTACCGGAACTACTAGCCCATTGGGTGTATCAGCAGCGAAACCGATATGAAAATAATTTTTTAATATAAGCTGATCCCGATCCAGGCTTGAGTTAAACTCTGGGAACTTTTTGAGTGCAGCCACGCAGACCTTCATCACTAAAGCAATCATCGTTACTTTAACGCCGTGTTTCACATTACCCTCGTTAATGTTACGACGAAAATCCTCCAAATCCGTTACATCTGCATCATCATGATTTGTCACATGTGGAATGCTTAACCAATTACGGTAAAGATTCGCACCGCTAATTTTTTTGAGTCGAGAGAGATCTACTCGTTTCACTTCACCAAATTTTGTAAAGTCAATATCTGGCCAAGGTAATACTCCCGCCATGAACGGTTGAGCTGCCTGACTCATCTTTTGCGCGTCGGTTTTTCGTACACCGACCATCACTTGCCCAACGAAAGCATGTAGATCATCCTTAGTAATACGTGCTTTCGGCCCAGTACCATTGATTTCATTCAGTGGCACCCCAAGTTCCCGGGCTAACTTACGAACTGATGGTGAAGCAAACGGCAACACTGCGCCTGAGACCACTTTCTCAATAATTTTCGTGCTAGCAAGCTCCGGTAAGGGAGCTATTATCTGTACAGGAGCGTGAACCGGAGTAGATATTGCGGTAGAAACAGCAAGCTGGGGCGGTTTTGTATTAGCCTCAGGTGTTTCACCTAACGTTGAGGGCGGCTGACATGCAGACGCCTCGATTTGTTCCAGGGTTGCAATCAAAGATCCTTCACTGATTTTGTCCCCAACGACGATTTTAATATCTTTTATCTTACCGTCGTGTGGAACGGGAATATCCATTGTTGCCTTATCGGTTTCAACAACAATGATAGTTTGCCCTACCTCAACCAAATCACCAGGCGCAACAAGCACTTCGATAATACTGATTTCTTTAAACTCACCAATATCAGGAACTAAAATATCACGCATCGTACTCATGAGGTTCATCCAGAATTTTTCTAACAGAGTAATGGCAAGCAATGGGGCGTCAATTTCGCCGCCCACCACCACAAACTCGAATCAACATTCCCAAGGGGCTTTTTCGTCAAATATGATGTCGTACTTCTCAATCGCACGAGAGCAGACGTCGGCACTAAGCTTTCCTTCGCGAACAAGGGCCGACAGCGCGCTCAAGACTATTTGATGACGGTCGACTTCAAAAAATTTGCGTAAAGCCGTTCGAGTATCACTGCGTCCAAAACCATCGGTGCCCAGCACGACGTAGTGATCCTCAACATAGGTGCCAATCAGTTGTGGCAGCGCTCGTACGTAATCGGTCGCGGCAATGATTGGGCTCCCCTTCGGCAGGCACGTACTAACGTGGCTGGTTTTCTGTTCATTTTCTGGGTGATGCCTATTCCAACGCTCTACGCCCCTGGCATTCCTTGCGAGCTCTGTAAAGCTAGTCACACTCCAAACTTCTGAACTAACCTGCCAATCAGCGTTTAGTAGTTCGGCTGCAGCCATCACTTCGCGCAGGATAGTTCCAGATCCGAGCAGCCGAACTTGGTTAGATTCTGCTCCACACTTGTGTTCTGAGAAGAGGTACATACCTTTAATGATGTCTTTCTCAACATCATTCGGAAGGTTAGGCTGAGCATAGTTTTCATTCATAAGGGTGACGTAATAAAACTCATCAACCTGTTTCTCCAGCATCTGACGCATGCCATGGTCGAGAATTACGGCAAACTCCCCCGCGAATGCTGGGTCGTAAGCTCGGCAGTTTGGCACCAGAGCAGCCATCAAATGGCTATTGCCATCTTGATGCTGCAGACCTTCTCCTCCCAGGGTTGTGCGGCCTGCCGTGGCTCCTAGCAGGAAGCCTCTAGCCCTTTGGTCAGCAGCTGCCCAAATGAGATCACCTACTCGCTGAAAACCGAACATTGAGTAATAGATGTAGAACGGCAACATGGGCAACCCATGAGTGGCATAACTGGTTGCCGCTGCTACCCAAGAGCTAATGGCACTGGCCTCGCTGATGCCCTCTTCGAGTATTTGCCCATCCAGCGCCTCCCGATAGCTCAGGATGGAGCCAATGTCCTCAGGCTCATAATGCTGACCGACGCTGGAATAGATACCGATTTGCTTGAAGAGATTTGCCATCCCGAATGTCCGAGCTTCGTCTGCCACAATGGGAACTACTCGTCGCCCCAGGACAGGATCTTTTAGCAAGCCGCTAAGCATCCTGACGAATGCCATGGTTGTGGACATTTCTTTGCCTTCCGCTTTGGTGGCAAAGCTTCCATACACATCCAGTCCGGGTACCGCGACTACAGGGACATCCGTTTGCCGGCTAGGTGTGTAGCCCCCGAGGCTTTGCCGACGCTCAAGGAGATAGCGTATTTCGCGGCTATCATCGGCAGGTTTGTAGAACGATAGAGTCTCGACCTGCTCATCAGTAAGAGGAAGATTAAATCGGTTTCTAAAACCAATAAGTGCTTCGCGATCTAACTTCTTCTGCTGATGAGTGGTCATCTTCCCTTGGCCGGCTTCGCCCATCCCATAACCTTTTTTGGTCTGGGCAAGAATCACCGTAGGTTGACCCTTATGAACTGAAGCAGCATGGTAGGCGGCATAGATCTTCACCATATCGTGGCCGCCTCGTTTCAGCCGGTCGATTTGCTCGTCTGTGAGACCTTGGGCAAGCTTTGCCAATGCTTCGTTTTGACCAAAGAAATGATCTCTGTTGTAACGTCCATCTTTCGCCGCAAAAGTTTGGAACTGCCCGTCAACGGTTTCCGAAAGGGCTCGCACCAGGCTTCCGTCCGTATCGCGGGCGAAAAGCCCGTCCCAATCAGATCCCCAAACCAGTTTTATGACATTCCAGCCAGCCCCAACAAACAATGCCTCCAGCTCGTCAATGATTCGCCCGTTGCCACGCACCGGCCCATCTAACCGCTGAAGATTGCAATTAACCACCCAGATCAGGTTATCCAAACCCTCCCTTGCAGCTAAAGTAAGAGCAGACATGCTTTCCGGTTCATCCATCTCACCATCACCGAAAACTCCCCACACTTTACGGCCTGAGGTGTCTAACAGATCTCGGTTGTGGAGATACCGTATGAATCGGGCTTGAAAAATCGAACTAATTGGGCCGATACCCATCGACCCTGTTGGAAATTGCCAGAAGTCCGGCATTAACCAAGGGTGTGGATAGCTGGATAAGCCTTGCACTCCTTGGCTAGAAGCAGTGATTTCCTGCCGGTAATGCAGAAGGTTCTCTTCTCCCAATCGCCCCTCAAGAAAGGCTCGAGCGTAAACGCCTGGAGCTGAATGAGGTTGATAGAAGACTAAGTCGCCACCAGAAGCGTCGTTCCTCGCTCTGAAGAAATGGTTAAAACCAACCTCGAACAAGTCAGCCGCGCTCGCGTAACTGGCAATATGACCACCCAGTTCACCATATGCTTGGTTAGCACGTACGACCATGGCTAGAGCATTCCACCGAATAATCGATGACAGGCGTTCCTCGATTGCCAAATCGCCTGGGAATGCAGGCTGCTTTGTCACTGGAATGGTGTTGATGTAGGGCGTACCCAACGTGGGTTTCCAGCCGATGCTGGGATCACGCACTAGGCTGACCAGTTCATCAATGATTTCGCGAGCTCTTTCAGGGCCGCTATTTTCAATCAATGAAAGTAGTGCTTCGCGCCACTCTTCAGACTCCTGCGCGTCATTTTGGTTGGCGGAAAACTCTAAACTTTCAAGAATACCGTGCTGGGAATCATTCATGCTTATATCACCTCACATCAAGAGATCTAGCCACTGCTAGTAAGGTTGTCTGCCCCTATCAGCGGTTATTGTCGCTACCCGCCTAGGTACGAGCTTTTTATGCTCTCGTTTTTCAACAAGTTTCGCCCTGTATCTGCTAATACAACTCGACCATTTTCAAGAACATATCCCCTGTCGGCGATTTGCAATGCCTTGTTGGCGTTTTGCTCTACTAGGAATACCGTGACACCTGAATCTCGAATAGCTTTGACAATTTCAAATATTTGTTTGATCACTAAGGGAGCTAAACCAAGCGTAGGCTCATCCAGTAATAGCAATCTAGGACGACTCATTAAAGCACGACCAATTGCTAACATTTGCTGCTCACCTCCAGACATCGTCCCTGCACGTTGTGTAGATCGCTCTTGCAAGCGGGGAAAAAGTGTATAAACGTGCTCTACACCCTTCTGCGCGTCTTTACGACTAGAGAAGAACCCACCCATCTTTAAGTTCTCGTACACTGTGAGTGTAGGAAAGACCCGGCGACCTTCAGGAGAAACGGCCATCCCGTTTCTCATTATCTCGTGCGTTGGAGTATTGGTAATATCTTGCCCTTCAAAAATTACATTGCCGCTAGAAGCGCCAGGAGACCCGCAAACCGTCATCATCAATGTTGATTTACCGGCACCATTTGAGCCGATCAACGTGACTATCTCGCCTTTATTAACTTCAATGGAAACATCCGCGAGCGCCTCAACAGCACCATAATGTGTATGCACGCTATCTAACCTAAGCATCACTCTTCCCCCAAATAGGCCTTGATAACGCGCGGATCGTTCTGAATCTCTAGGGGCAAACCCGTAGCAATTGCTCGGCCATACTCCATAACCAGTATTCGATCTGAAACCTCCATGACGAGACTCATATCGTGCTCAATCAGCAATACCGATATACCGAAATCAGTTCGCAAGCTATCTATAAGCTTCGCAAGTTCGATCTTCTCCTGGGGATTCAGCCCTGCAGCTGGCTCGTCCAACATTAGGAGGCGGGGTTTCGTGATCATGCAGCGTGCGATTTCAACCAACCGCTGGTGACCATAGGGGAGTGTGCCAGCCCCTCGGTTGGCAACGGATGTCAAACCAAGCCGATGAAGCCACGCTGCTGCATTTTTTAGGGCTTCATGCTCCGCTTTACGGTAGCTTGGGGTAGCAAAAAGCCCCTGCAACAAACCAGTTTTTATCTGACTATGTTGAGCGACAAGAAGGTTTTCAAGCACCGTAAGATCCTTGAAAAGGCGAATATTTTGGAAGGTTCTGACCAGACCTTTTTCCGCAACAGCATGACTCGGAAGTCCCTCAATATGCACGCCATCCAACACAACACTTCCGGCCGCTGGCTTATAAAAACCGCTAATACAGTTAAATACTGTGGTCTTCCCTGCACCGTTAGGGCCAATGACTGAAAACACTTCATTCTTGCGAACGGAAAAGTTTATCTGATCAACAGCTAGCAGCCCACCAAAACGCATCTGCAAGTTTGAAACTTCCAGTAGATTTTTAGTCATTTCGGCAACTCCACATGTGGACGGCTAGCAGGTAAAAGTCCTTGTGGGCGCCATATCATCATAAGCACCATGACAAGACCAAAGATTAACATCCGGTACTCATCGAAGCCACGTGCCACCTCGGGCAAAACCGTCAGCAATATAGCGGCCAGTACAACACCGAGTTGTGATCCCATGCCACCGAGTACGACTACTGCAAGAATTAACGCCGACTCAATAAAGGTGAAAGACTCCGGGTTTACCAATCCCTGACGAGCAGCAAAGAATGCGCCCCCAAGCCCGGCGATTGCTGCACCTAAAGTAAATGCGGAAAGCTTAATTTTTGTTGGGTTCAAAGCCAACGAACGACAAGCGGTTTCATCCTCTCGCAAGGCTTCCCAAGCACGGCCAACCGGCATACGAATCAGGCGACTGGTAACAAATAAGGTAAAGGTAACTAAAGCAAGAGCTACCAGGTAAAGGAACACCACCATATGACTCCCAGAATAGTCAACCCCTAGAATTTGGTGAAATGTTTTAGTTCCCTCCACACTGGCCTTTCTAGCGAACTCAATACCGAAGAATGTCGGTTTTGGGATTCCAGAGATACCATCCGGGCCACCGGTAACGTTCGTAGCATTGTTCAATAACAAACGAATAATTTCACCAAACCCGAGTGTCACAATCGCAAGATAGTCGCCGCGTAACCGTAATACAGGAAACCCCAATACGAATCCGAAAATTGATGCCACGAGGGCCGCTGCAGGCAAGCACTGCCAGAATGAAAGACCGAAATGCTGATTGAGTAGAGCATATGTGTAGCCTCCGACAGCATAAAATCCAACATATCCTAAGTCTAAAAGTCCTGCATAACCTACAACGATATTTAGACCCAGTCCGAGAATGATATAGATCAGCGCAATTGTGCCAACATCCACCGCTCCCCTTGAGGCAAAGAACGGAAAAATTAAACCTAATACCAATAACGCTTGAATAATAGCTTTCTGACGATGCGCATTCAGATCTGGAACTGATGGAAGTTTTATGGCTGAGCGATTTACCAGCCATATGGGCCGGAGTAATTGGAAAACAAACACAGCGGTTGCCGCCAACCACACAGGCATCCAATGCTGTTCTAAAACAACCTTATAGCTAACCATTTTGAGCTGTAGACCCAAAACAGGCGTTGTCAAAATAATTGTTATGACAGAAGCGACAAATGCAGATTTGAGGTTTTTCCCTAGAGCATCCGCTCGTAAGGACTTACCTTTTGCTACTGATATACTCGTAGTCGTGGTATGTAACGAAGCTGCGCTGGCATTAGAGTCTTGATTCATAATGAGTTTACACCTTCTCGACGTTAGTTTTTCCCAGCAGACCCGTAGGCCGGAAGAGGAGAATCAAAATCAACAAAGCGAAGGCAACAACATCTTTGTACTCCGCGGGCAAGTAAGCTGCTGCAAATGTTTCCACCAAGCCCAAAAGTATTCCGCCAAGCATCGCACCTGGAATGCTACCAATACCCCCTAATACTGCAGCTGTGAACGCTTTTATACCTGCAATAAAACCAATAAACGGACTTAGCTTGCCTATCGCCAATGCAATCAAAACCCCTCCTACCGCAGCCAACATTGCGCCCAATATGAAGGTAAACGAAATGACTCGATTAGTATCAATCCCTAGAAGATTGGCCATACGCATATCTTCAGAACAAGCGCGACATGCTCGCCCCATACGGGAATAGGCAATAAAAAGAGTCAAAGCAACCATCAGCACAAAAGTAGCACCAAATATCATGACTCTTGAATATGGGATAGTTATATCAAAAAAACTCCCAGCCAGTTGAAACTCTACAGCACCCGACACCAACGCTGGCACGGATATATCCCGAGATCCATGGCCAATCTGGATGTAATTTTGCAGAAAAATTGACATACCAATAGCCGAGATCAATGGAACAAGTCTTGGCCCTCCACGTAGCGGCCGATAGGCAATTCGCTCGACTGCAAAACCATACAAACCCGTTACAGCGACAGACACCAAAAGTGCACCTCCGAGCACCAAAGGCAAAGGGTAACCCGCCGTGACCCCGATCGCCGTTATGGTAACAAGTCCTATATATGCGCCAATCATATAGATCTCGCCGTGTGCGAAATTAATCATGCCGATAATTCCGTACACCATAGTATAACCAATTGCTATTAGTGCATATATCGAACCCAAAGTTAGCCCATTGGCTAACTGTTGGATAAACTGGGGAAGTAAGTTACTCATCCAAAGAGGCCTCTAAAACAGTGTAGACGCCTCACTAAACAACAGTGAGGCGAAATTGATAAAGTCCTATTCGGCTACTGTTTTTGTGGCATCTTTGTGCCAAACATATACAACAAACTTGAATGCTTCGAGATCACCCTGCGCATCAAATGCAATGTTCCCAATTGGGGTCGCAAAATGATTACTGTGCATGTACTGTGCTACTGTATTTGGATCCGAACTCTTAGTGGCACTAATAGAGTCGCCAATTACCTTGACAGCGGTGTATGCGGACAGTTGAAACGGGCCACCTGGATCTCGCTTGTTGTCTGTGAATGCTTTGTTGAGTGATGCGTTGGCTGGGTCGGCCGAGAAATCAGCAGGCAATGTGACTAGCATTCCTTCTGAAGCGGCTCCTGCAATAGCAGCGACATCCTGGTTGCCTACGCCCTCTGGCCCCATGAACACAGCTTTCAACCCTTGTTCACGTGCCTGACGTAGAAGCAGTCCCATTTCTGGGTGGTAACCTCCAAAATACACAAAGTCAACGCCAAGGACTTTGAGTTTAGTGATCACGGAGGAATAGTCAGAATCACCTACATTGATACCTTCAAACATTGCCACAGAAACTTTAGCTTTTTCAATTGTCTGCTTGACCGAAGTAGCAATACCTTGGCCATATGATTGCTTATCATGCAAAATAGCAACCAGCTTAGGCTTGGCGCGTTCGATTATGTATTTGCCGGCTGCAGGGCCTTGTTGATCGTCTCGACCAATAGTTCGAAAAATCAAAGAGCGGCTTTTCCCTTGAGTCAACTGTGGAGCTGTTGCAGAGGGCGCTATCATCAGCACACCTTCATTTTCATAAATATCTGACGCAGGAATTGCAGAGCCAGAACAAACGTGACCGATAACGTATTTTATATTCTGGCTTACAATTTTGTTAGCAATTGCCACCGCTTGTTTAGGCTCACAAGCGTCATCCATCATTACAGCTTCAAATGTTTTACCGCTCACACCCCCCGCTGCGTTTATTTGCTCAATGGCCGTCAATGCACCGGCGGCCACCATATCTCCATATTGCGCAACAGGCCCACTCATGGGCCCAGCGATTGCAATTCTGATCGTTTCAGCGTGTGCCGCCCCAACTGCCGAACACAAAGCAGAGGCAATCATCATCGATACAACGTTAATTTTTCTCATGGAGACTCCAAGACTGAATTACATAGATGGCTAGCAGTATTAATTAAGCAAAGTGATTATTATTATTTTAGACATTGCTGACGGCTCGCACTTACCTGTGCACCTGTACTCAGCCTGTTCGAAGCCTCCTATGTTTTATGGGATGGATACTGATTCACATGCGACTGTCAACATAAGTCAACCAATGAGCATATTTTTCATTAGTGCCACGTACAGCGGAGAAGTAGATCTCTTGAATCTGCTGAGTAATCGGGCCTCGCGAGCCTGCTCCAATTGTCCTGCCATCGAGCTCACGAATAGGTGTTACCTCAGCAGCGGTACCTGTAAAGAAAGCCTCATCGCAGCAATATAGCTCGTCGCGAGTGATTCGTTTCTCCCTAATCTCCAAGCCCAAATCCCTGGCAATAACCATAACCGAATCACGGGTTATGCCATCAAGACAGGACGCCAAGTCGGGGGTGTAAACGACCCCATCGCGGACCATGAAGATATTCTCGCCAGCACCTTCACTTACGTACCCTTCAGTGTCTAGCAACAGAGCCTCATCAAACCCAAGCGAAGTAACCTCACGATTTGCTAGGATAGAGTTAATGTAATAACCGCAAGCTTTTGCGCGTACCATAGAAACATTGACGTGATGACGGGTAAACGAGGAGGTTTTAACTCGAATACCTTTTTCCATCCCTTCCTCTCCTAGGTAAGAGCCCATGGGCCACGCAGCTGTTGCGACGTGAATTGTATTGTTCTTTGCCGCAATACTCAGAAAGTCTGAGCCGATCCATACTAATGGCCGCAGGTAGCACGAGTCGTACTCATTTGCGCGAATGACTTCTACACAAGAATTACGTACAGTTTCTTCATCAAATGGAATTTCCAACTGAAAAATTTTAGCAGAGTTAAAGAGACGACAAATATGCTCCTTCAGGCGGAAAATTGCCGGGCCGCGCGCAGTTTCGTATGCGCGTATGCCTTCGAATACGCCCATGCCATAGTGAAGTGTATGGGTCAAAATGTGAGTATTGGCCTCACGCCACTCAACCAACTCGCCATCTTTCCAGATTTTCCCATCACGATCTGACATCGACATTTACTATCTCCAATATAAAATTAAACAACATTACTCAATGAGCTCACTCAATGATCAATTTGATATTATCTTTTCAAGTTGAGAGCATCCAAAGCGTCTGTCGCCCCTTTGGTCAACCATCCCGTATCAGAATGAAGCGCGATAAACGTCACGCCCTTTTCCCTGTATTGGCGGGCCTCTTCCACCGAAGTTGCAAAGATTCCTACTGCCTTCGAGTGCTTGCGTGCTGCCGTCAAGACTTTCTCGACTGCAGCCTTGACGTCATCGTGTCTGGTCTGCCCCAGATAGCCCATACTTGTAGACAAGTCTGCTGTGCCGATGAACAGGCAATCCACGCCCTCGACTTCAGCTATAGAGTCAACGTTCTCTACCCCATCCACTGACTCGATCAAGACAATGGCGCAAGCCTGGTTGTTTGCGGATTTGACGTAGTTGCTGTCCAAACCATAGCTCCCTGCTCTTACCATCCCTGCGACGCCCCTGACACCACTTTGCTCGGGTAGTGGGAATAGCATCGATGCCACTGCGGCTTTTGCATCAGTCGCATTGTTTATGTTTGGGAAAACAATGGTCTGCGCCCCACAATCCATTGCGCGCTTGACCAATGAAGGATCGTTGGCAGTGACCCGCACTGCACCTACGGCTCTTGCCCCGTTAAAGGCCGCTGCATCAATTGCTCTAAGTTGAGCCGCAAGATCCTGGGTATCACTAGGGCCGTGCTCAGCATCGATGACTAACCACTCAAAACCGCAATGAGCAATCAGTTCAGCGACGGCAGGACTCGCGAGCGTCAGCCAGCAACCAACGGTCGGTTTGGCGCTCTTTAAACTATGCTTGATGGGATTTACAAAGCGCACGGTAGGTCTCCTAGCTTCGTGATGCATCAGTAATCGATGGTTCATGTTAGGCAGATGCTAGGGGTATTTTTTGCGCATTTTCATTAACAGAAACGACATGCGATAGAGCATTCATTTCGCTTTTTAAGCGCTCGCGAAATGTTCATGCTGATCATGGTGAATTTCAGTGAAATTTCGACGGAGGGGATTGCGCTCGGAGAAATGCACAGGCAATTTTGGGTCGTCTGAGATGCGAGAACCGTTGAGTTTATCTGGCCGAATTCGACGATAATATTCGTGAGGACCAGTGGTGATATGCCCTTCCTTAGCCTCAAAATGCAGTCTTGAAGGGTGAACGTGCTGGATTGAAAGATCAGAACAGGCGCGTTCAAGCTGATCCTTCCGTATTCAATTCCACTGACACTGGGAACCGATCGGCCCGCTGGCCTTGGCCGACCTGATCGGCCTGGACACCGTGCTTGCAATCCTTGAAGCCTTCTACGACGGCTTCAACGACAGCAAATACCGCCCAGCTCCACTGCTCAAGGAGATGGTCGCCGCCGGCTACCTGGGACGCAAAACGCGGCGCGGCTTCCATGCTTATGCTTGAGAGTTGCTCACGCTTCGCCGAATACCGGGACAAGGTGCTGGAACTCTGTGCCAGCAAGAGTTTCGGTCAAGTCGGTATGTGCGAGCTCGCGACCTGCCCCGGGCTCGCTGTATCACCATTTCCCCAGCAAGCAGCACCTGCTGATCGAAGTGATCGAGGAGTTCTACGAAGAGCTGCTGGCCACCGAGGGGCGAATCGAACAAGCAGCCCTGGCAAAACGCGACAGACACAGGCAACTGATTCACGCACACCTGACCCTACATCAGGAAACGCCCAGGCATTTTCGTCTGGTGGAGCGAGACAGCGGCTGCCTGAATGAAGAGCAGCAGCGGGTCCGGCAAATGCGCAAGCAGTGCGAACGCAAGTTGCTGCGGATGATGCGCGTCCGGCACCGACTAGATGAGCAGAATCTGCTGGTTACCGGTCATGTCATTTTTGGAGATCCGGATAGTCTTTAGGCGTTGTCGGGCAGGCTGTTCATCTGATCTTTTATTGATGAGAACAGCGTCGACCGCACTCTCTGCGAATCGATAGACCGGCCTGAGACTTTAAGCGCAGCGGTGAACATGCAGCCGATGAAAATTGGAGTGCCTCTCAGATATCACTGCCAACCCCGAAGGTTGTCAGTTCAAGATCACGCTCGAACACATCGCCACGATCATTACGCAGCTGCGTCGCCAGCGCAAAATGGCTAAGGCTCGGCGCGGCTGGGTGGAGTGCAACGGCGGCAGCGTTGCCGTCGCGATGCGCCTGCTGGTTCTGTTGACGGGTCGCGCCGGCAAACTGGTGCAGATGCGCTGGGAGGACGTCGACTTCAATTCAGCACAATGATCTTTGACACCAACTCCGCGCTGTTCTTGGCCTGGAGCTTTTTCATCAGCCGGGCCCGATGGACTTCGACAGTGCGGTGGGAAATGTTCAATTTACGGCCGATTTCCTTGCAGGTCAGGCCGTTGACAATGTGCGCCGAGATTTCCCGTTCTCGCGGCGTCAAGTTGACCGTCGCGTGAAACACGCGGTCCATACGCTCGAAATGCCAGACCATCAACTGAAACGGATCATCCGGCGTCAGCGTGTAGCCATTGGCCCTGGTCCAGAACACTTCACCACTGTGGTGCTGCATGAAGCGCTCATCGGAATAGGAGCCGTTCTTGCTGTGCTGTAGCCAGCTCAGGCTGCGTTCGCCTATGGCCTTGTAGTCGGCTTGGGAGGGATAGAGCTTGAGGATCAACTCGCCGATCAACTCGTCGCGCTGGAACCCGAACAACTCAAGAAATGCCACGTTGAGATCAAGCATGCTGCGGTTGCCGGTGATCACTTGGGGAGCCGGCGACACTTGAAACGCCAGCCGTTCAAGGTCTTCCAGTGGATCTTTCATCGTGCAGTCCTGCTGCTTTTTATGGGTATGAGCCCAGTATCGGTCAGTTCGGCTACTCACTCCTATACGTAGTTGCACGAAGTAGCGATCAGACTTTGCGGTGGGCCATTGTAGGGAACGCCTGCAATCGCAAAGGAAAAACAATAATGGCTAACCACACCGTTTCCATCGTCGCCGCCGGACACAGCCGTTTCGGTCGACTGAATGATTTGACCCTCGAAGATCTGATCGTGCAAGTCACCCACCAAGCGCTCGCCGATGCGGCCGTCGATGCATCTGAGATCGACGCAATTTTCCTCGGACACTTCAATTCGGGCATGGTCCCTGACGGTTTTCCGGCTTCCCTGGTGCTGCAAGCGGACCCTGCGCTTCGCTTCAAACCAGCCACCCGTTGCGAAAACGCCTGCGCTTCAGGCTCAGCCGCCATTCAGGCCGGGATCAATGCGATTCTCTCGGGCTCGGCAGACTTGGTATTGGTGGTTGGCGCTGAAAAAATGACCGCCAACAGCACTGCACAGGTGACCAAGGCCCTGGCCGGTGCGGGCTATCAGAATGATATCGAGGAATCCGGCTTCAGCTTCCCGCAGTTGTTTGGCCTGGCGGCGCAGCACTATCAACAGCGTTACCACAGCCCGCTAATGTCGATGGCGAGGATTGCCGCAAAGAACCATGCCAACGCATTGAGCAATCCCCTGGCACAGATGCATAAGGCGATGAGTTTCGAGCACTGCAACACGGTGTCCGAGAGCAACCCGTACATCGCTGAGCCGCTGCGCCTGACCGATTGCTCGCTGATCACCGATGGTGCCGCCGCCATCGTGTTGGCCTCAGCCAAGCGCGCCAAGCAGTTTCGTCGCGAAGTGCTGATTCGTTCGATGTCCCAGGTCAACGACTTCCTACCCATCTCCCAACGCGACCTGTTGGCCTTCGAAGGTCCGCAGCGAGCAATTCAGAACGCGTTGCGCAGCGCGGACGTGCCGTTGACCGACATCAATTTCGCCGAGGTCCACGACTGTTTCACTATCGCCGAATTGCTGATCTACGAAGCCATGGGGCTGGCGCCGAGAGGCCAAGGCCATCGCGCGCTGGATGACGGCATCGTGCAGGCCGGCGGGCGACTTCCGGTCAACCTGTCCGGCGGGCTCAAGGCCAAGGGTCATCCAGTGGGCGCCACGGGCGTGTCGATGCACGCCATGGCCTTCCGACAACTGACCGGACAGGCCATCGGTATCGCTGTACCCAACGCCGAATTCGGGCTGCTGTTCAACATGGGCGGAATGGCCGTGGCCAACTACGCCTCGGTGCTTCAGGCACGGAGAGCATAGCCATGAACATTGCCAATTGGCTGAATGACGCGGCCCATCGCTCGCCGATGCGTCCTGCGTTGTTCGAAGGTGATCGACAAGTGGCCGATTACCAGCAATTCTCCACAAACGTGCAGCGGCGGGCCATGACGCTCAGCGAGCAACACGGCATTCAGCCCGGCGACCGCGTCGCCCTCTTCATGAAAAACTGCTGTCAATACCTGGAACTGCTGTACGCCATCTGGTGGGTCGGCGCGGTTGCGGTGCCGATCAACTGCAAACTGCATCGCAACGAAGCCGGCTGGATCGCCGACAACGCACAAGCGCGGCTGATCTTTACCGACGACGGCACGCTGTTTGACCAGGCCCAGTTACCTGAAGGGTGCAGGGAATGGGTTGGGCTGAACGACATGATCGAATTCTCGATTGAGTTGCTGCCGACCAACACTCCGGTCCCACGGCATGCCGATGATCTGGCCTGGTTGTTCTATACCTCGGGGACCACCGGGCGCTCGAAGGGCGTGATGTTATCCCACGGTAACTTGATGGCGATGTCGCTGTGTTACCCGATCGATGTCGACCCGGTGCACGAAGGTGATTCGGTGGTGTACGCCGCACCTATGTCCCACGGCGCCGGACTGTACAACTTCATCCATGTGCGTTGCGGCGCACGGCATGTGGTGCCAGTGTCTCGCGGATTCAAAGCGGTCGAGTTGTTTGAACTGGCCACTTCACTTGGCAATGTGACGCTGTTCGCCGCGCCGACCATGGTCAAGCGCATGGTCGAGCAGGCGCGCCAGCAAGGGTATGCCGGTGAAGGCCTGAAAACCATCGTCTACGGTGGCGCGCCGATGTACCTGGCGGACTTGCAGAATGCCGTGGACACCTTTGGCCCTCGGCTGGTGCAGATTTACGGCCAGGGTGAAAGCCCGATGACGGTCAGCGCCCTGCCCCGGGAACTGATCGCTGATCGCAATCATACGGATTGGGCACGCCTGGCATCGTCAGTGGGACGGGCGCAATCGTGCATCGAGATTCGCATCGTCGGCGCTACGCGCGAAACCCTTGGCACCGGGCAGCCCGGAGAAATCGCAGTGCGCGGGGCAACGGTGATGCACGGTTACTGGCGCAACGACGCCTCGACGCGCGAGGTCCTGGTGGATGGTTGGCTGTTCACTGGCGACATCGGCTACCTCGACGCGCAGGGTTATCTGACCCTGACTGACCGTTCCAAGGACGTGATCATCACCGGCGGCAGCAACGTGTATCCGCGTGAGGTGGAAGAGGTGCTGGCAGCACATCCGGGCGTATTCGAAGTGTGCGTGGTGGGCGAGCCGGACGCGGATTGGGGCGAGTCGGTAGTGGCGTTCGTGGTCGCCCGTGACCAGAGCAGCCTGGATGAAGGTCAGCTCAACCACTGGTTTATCGAGCGTATGGCGTCGTTCAAGAAGCCGAAGAAATACCTGTTTCGCACCGAGCTGCCAAAAAACAGCTACGGAAAAATCCTCAAAACCGACCTGCGCCAATGGCTCAAGGAGGCCGCGAGCGTTGCTACATCCCAGTGAAGCGCCTGTTTCCATCAATAGAAATTTCCATCAATAAAAACAAGACAGGAATACGACGATGGCTACTCAACAACACAATCTCGCCCGGCAGCGCCGCCGCGCGTTTATCGGTGCGACGTCCGGGCACCTCATCGAATGGTATGACTACGGCGTGTATGGTTTTCTGGCGGTGTACATCGGCCAGGCGTTTTTCGTGTCGGATGACCCCGCCACCAGTTTGCTCAGCAGCTTTGCCGCGTTCGCGTTGAGCTTCTTCATTCGGCCGTTGGGCGGCCTGTTTTTCGGCCCGCTGGCCGACAAGATCGGCCGTCGCAAAACCCTGATTACCGTACTGTTCATGATGGCTGGCTCGACCTGTTTGCTGGGTTTGCTGCCCACTTACGCGTCCATCGGCATCGCGGCCCCTATCCTGCTGGTGCTGATCCGCTGCGTGCAGGGTTTCTCGGCCGGAGGCGAAATTGGCACCATCACCAGCTTCATTTCCGAGTACGCGGGCCCTGGTCGACGCGGGTTCTCCACTTGCTGGCTGATGGTGACGGCCGTGCTGGGGCTGGTGCTGGGCGGTGCTGTCGCCAACGGGATGACCTGGGTGCTCGGCGCCGAAACGATGCAGGCCGGAGGCTGGCGCATTCCGTTCCTGATCGCGGGCCCCATGGGCCTGATTTCGATGTACATCCGCCTCAAGCTGGAAGACAGCCCGGAATTTCTGGCGCTGCAAAAGGCCGGGGAAACGTCGAAGGCACCCTTGCGTGAAGTCTGGCAGTGGAAGCGGGCAATTACCTTGGTGTTTTTCATCATCACCTTGCACAGTTCAATCTTTTACCTGGTGCTGACGTTCGCCTCGACCTACATGTCACGCATCCTGAAATTCGACAGCGGCACCACATTGTTTTACGTGTTCATCGCCAGCCTGTCGGCGGCCCTTGTGATGCCGCTGGGGGGAGCGTTCACCGACAAGTACGGGCGTAAACCATTCCTGATGGTAGTCGGGGTGTTGGCGACGCTGGCGATGTACTGGTTCTTCAAATCCGCGCCGGACGCGACGCCGGCGACGTTTTTCCTTCCGTTGATGGCGGTGGCGATCACCTTCGGGCTGTACGCCTCGTCGACCTACGCAACCATGAGCGAACTGTTGCCAACGCGTATCCGCTCGACCGGCATCGCGGTGGCCTACAACGTTCCGGTGGCCGTATTCGGCGGCAGCGCGCCGTTTATTTCAACGTGGTTGATCCAGCAAACCGGCGACATTACCTCACCGTGGTATTTCTACATTGGCACTGGTGTGATGTCGTTGATTGCCCTGACGGCGCTGCGCAAAGAAGATTTTGTAGCCGGCTCGGGGGTGGTGCAAGCACGTTCGAAGGCTTGCGAGGGTGCACAGGATTTTGTGTAGCTGGCGGGGGCGATTCGGGCTCCGCTTAAAACGAATAACGGCCCCCAACAGAAAATCCAGGTGCACCTGAGTGGGTATGTCGAGTATCGAATACATCAGGCAACGGCGTGACTTGCATTACCCGTAGCCCAGGGAATGGGCGTCCTTGCCGTCGCCGAAGGAAGCAGACTGCTAACGGCGTCAAGGCGACTGATCTGCTGCGCCGACAGTTCGACCGACAGTGCACCAAGGTTGTCGGTCAACTGGGTAACGGACCGAGGGCCGATGATGGGAACCGAGCCATGTGTACCCGCCCAGGCGATTGCGACCTGCCCTGGGCTGACACCAAGTTCGTCAGCGACCGCGATCACTGTATCGAGCACCTTAGTGCGATGCTCGCTGTTCTCCGGTTGAAAAACCTTGCCACCCAACGCCTCGGCACGTCCCTTCTCCCCGTTGCGATACTTGCCGGTCAGCATGCCCCCGCCCAGTGGGGACCAGGTGACGATTCCGAGCCCCAGCGCATGAGAGGCTGGAAACAAATCAGCCTCAGGTTCACGCCGAACCAAGCTGTGCTCGAACTGCGCTGCGGCGATCGGCACCGCATGGGTGAGTTCGGCGAGGGTGACTGCCCGCGACAGCCGCCAAGCTGGGAAGTTGGAGAGACCGGCGTAAAGAATCTTGCCCGCCCGCGCGAGATCCTCGAACCCTCGAACGATTTCTTCGGCAGGTGTGACATCATCCGGCCAATGCGCCCAGTAGAGGTCTATGCGATCAGTGCGCAGACGTTTCAAGCTTGCCTCCACCGAGGCCACCATCGCCTTGCGACTGTTGCCGGTGACAAGCCGGTTAGCGTCTGGTTGTGCACCCGTGGAGTATTTGGTCGCGAGTATGAAGTTCTCGCGCCGCCCCTCCAGCAGGGTGCCGAGCAGCTCTTCTGATTGCCCAAACTGGTAAACGTCTGCGCCATCGATAAAGTTGCCGCCCGCTTCGACGTACGCGTTGAAAATCGCCTTGCTGGTATCCTGATCGGCGCCATGGCCCCAACCAGAGAGGGTGGCGACTATCTGGATTCGGATGCGGTATTCGGTGTCCGTTCGTCCCTGATTGCAGACTGGGTTCGCCATGAGAGTGGAATCGATCCGCACGAGAACTCGATCGACTCGCTTTATTACACCCTGGATTTTGACTTCATCCTGCACAACGCTTAGAGCACATACATTTTCTTGTCTACCAGGCTTGCAGTGTGCAGGCCATAGCAAGATCGATTATGCCTGCGATGTGGTGTTGTATTCGGAGTTTGATTCCATGGAAGCGCTGCAGGGTTAACTGAGAGCGATCCACCGGTTTTCCCCGTTCCTTTAAAGCAAACTTTTGACGCCTGAAGCAGGCTCGGGGCAGCTACCGCAAGAAGCTTTCCAACTTTTGCCAAGACGGTAATTGGGGGTGTTGAGCAAGCCTGTGCGGCTTCAGAAAAAGGCTAAATTTCAATACAGCGGAGCCCCCGGACGGAGTGAGCTTGCCCGCGATGACATCAGCACAGCAAACATACTTGGTGGCTGACCCACCGCTATCGCGAGCAAGCGCTCCCACAGGGATTGCGGCGCTCCGGACTGCCCGCCCGCCGCAAAGACCACTGAACCTATCAGTTCTGCTAGTACCCACCTGCGGCCGACCGACCGATACTCAATCGCCCTCCCTTTGAGAATCTGGAGCGACCTCCATGGAATCCACACAACCCATTCTGCGTTGCCGCTACAGCTACGACCCTCTGGATCGCCTGATCAGCCAGCTTCAACCGGAAGCCCCCGCTCATCAGCGTTTTTACTGCAAAAGCCGCTTGGCCACTGAAATACAGGGGGCGATTGGATTCAGTGTCTTTCAGAATAGCGACCTCCTGCTGGCGCAACACAAGAACCAGGGCGGTTCCGTTAAAGGCACGTTGCTGGCGACTGACCTGCAACGCTCAGTGCTGCATGCCGTCACAGCCGATCAACAGCAACACCCCATCGCCTACTCGCCTTACGGCCATCACCAGGCCGAAAGCGGATTGACCAGCCTTCTGGGCTTTAACGGCGAACGGCCGGACGCGGTGACTGGGCATTATTTATTGGGGAATGGGTATAGGGCGTTTAATCCGGTGTTGATGCGATTTAACAGCCCGGACAGTTTGAGTCCATTTGGGAAGGGAGGGACAAATTCGTATGCGTATTGCTTGGGCGACCCAATTAACAAATACGATTCCAGCGGACGATCCCCAAATGAAATTTTGGCCGGAATTTTAAACTTTATGCGTTCCGCAAAGCGTAAACTCAATATATCTTCAACCTACAAAAGCGGCCCTGAGACCCTATTTGAAACAGCAACAAAAACCACAACTCACACCACAAACAAACAATGGGTGACAATGGAAAGTTACGGAGAACAATGGAGAACAGTAACAACACCTGTACATAGAAAGTTAAATAAAAACGGAGAGTATTGGAGTACGCAAACACAAATAACAAACAGCCAGGGCAAACAACTATATTATAAACATGTAAACAGTGATGGAGACTTCATAAATATCCAAACCAGAATTTCCGGGAGGAACAATCGCAGCTTTATGAGAGCAACACCAAACCTACAGGAACTAGCCTACCAAAAAACACCGGGACAACAATTGCAGAATCTTTACAATAATTTTTCAATGCCAAAAATTGATATTGAATTTGAAAAAAAACTCCAAATAACAACGCAGCTCAACTCCCACTCTAAAGCTATCCCAACACAAACGATGCGCTTCCCCCCGAACCGGGTTAGGGAACTGCGACGTCAACTATAATCATGAGCTGGTCTAATGACCCCGGACACCTCAATGGGGGAAACTATATCCATTGAGGAGTCACCATGACCAAAAAGTACAGAAAGTTCGATGCCGCCTTTAAGCTTGATGTCTGCAAGCTCATCGTCGATCAAGGCCAGAGTGTGAACTCGGTCTGCCTTGATATGAACCTGAGCGATACGGCGGTGCGCCGCTGGGTTGAGCAATACAGGGCCGAGCTATTGGGTGGCCCGGGAATTGGCAAGCCGTTGACCAGCGAGCAACAGCGTATTCGCCAGTTGGAACAGCAAATTCGCGAGCTGAAAATGGACAACGACATTCTAAAAAAAGCTACGGCCTTCTTTGCCCGCGAATTGAAGTGATCCACCAGATGGTTCACCAATTACAACGCAAGGCCTACCCGGTGGCTCGTGTCTGTCGGGTGCTGCGGATCAGTCGCTCCGGGCTTTACGAGGCCCAACAGCGTCGCTTGAAACCCGAGCCCGCCTGCCCGGCAGCGACCAGGATCAAGGCAACCTTTGAAGCGTCAGAGCATTGCTATGGTAGTCGTCGCGTGCTGGGCGCATTACGCAAAGAAGGCCTGTCCATTGGTCGTTTCAAGGTGCGCCGTCTTATGAAACAACAAGGTCTGCGCCCGGTCTGGAAGCGTAAGTTTGTTCACACAACCAACAGCAATCACAACTTGCCGGTGGCTGAAAATCTTCTAAATCGCCAGTTCAACCCTGGCGAGATCAATCAGTCCTGGGTCGCGGACATTACTTATATCCGCACGCGCAGCGGCTGGGTGTACTTGGCAGCGGTCATGGATCTGTTCTCGCGCAAGATCGTGGGCTGGGCCATGGCCCCCCATATGCGGGCCGAACTGGTGATCAGCGCCATGCAGTTGGCCATTGCTCAACGGCAGCCAGAGCCGGGTTTGATCGTCCATTCGGATCGGGGCAGTCAGTACGCAGGAGCGGCCTACCAGACCTTGCTGACGCGCAACGGGATGCGTTGCAGTATGAGCCGCAAGGGTAACTGCTGGGACAACGCAGTGATGGAGCGCTTCTTCCTGAACCTGAAAATGGAGCGCACTTGGAGGAAGGATTACGCCAACCAAGGTGAAGCGATAAAGGACATCACGGACTACATCGTGCGGTTCTACAACGAGGGGCGATTGCACTCGACGCTGGGCTATTTACCGCCCAATCAATATGAGCGACAAGCAGCCTGACAATCACCGATTGAGGTGTCCGGAAAAAGTTGACCACTACATCATCGCCAAATGAACTCTATCAAAGGTCCATTGTAAGCGTCCGCCCAACACCCCACCGCGTCGTCCGCGAAAGGCAAAGTTCTGGCCGCAAAAGGGATCGGCTTCTAGCTGAGTTTGTACCAATGCTGCCAATCCGTCGAAGCCACGGCGCATGTCGGTGACGCCGGCGGCGATCCAGATACGGGTTCCAGCGGGAGGTGAAATCATCGCAGCAACTGCTGCAAGGTGAGGTGCAAGGTCTGCGGGTCAGGTGTGCCGGTGATGCGCAGCTTGGCTTTTCCGACTTCTATAAGGATCTCGGAATGGGATTCTTGCGGCAGCGGCGCTGCGGATGGCAAGTCGATGGGTGCTTTGATCACCTCGACTGGCAAGAATGTTGCGCTCTGGCTGACCGGACCGAATGCGCCGTCCTGGTATTGCTGCCACCAGCGAAAAACCATGTTGGCATTGACGTCGTGCTCGCGAGCGATCATCGACACTGAAGTGCCGGGTTGATATGAAGCTTCGACGACCTTGCGTTTGAATACGGTTGGGAAGTTCGAGCGGCGACCGGGGCGACGAGCGGGAGCTATATCCAAGATAGTGTCCACTAAAAAATGGTGTCCACTATCTTGGCTAATTTGGAGAACGGTCAGGAGAGGGTGCTGATCGGACGGTTACTGAGTATCAGCTTGTGCTGGCGGTCAATGCTCAATGATATGAACGCGGTTGGTTTTACTGTGCTGCACATGCGGCGGTGCCAAACATAAGGTATTGCGCCCCTGCCCCTTGGCTTGATAAAGCGCTGCATCCGCACGCTCAAGCAGGCTTGCCATGCTGTCATCTTCATTTGGCACCACGCAGCACACCCCCACACTGATGCGCAATGAGATGGTTGCCTGACCGAACCGAGCCGGTGACTCAGCCACCGAAGCGCGCAACTCGTCCAGAACCGCCACAGCGTTTTCGGGGCACCCGCATGCCCAAACCGATCAGGCTGATACTCGAGCCGATGATCAACAGCATGCGCGCACGCCCTTGAGCGGGGACGTAGCGGCGCGTCCAGTAGATGATCAGGCCGCACTGCACCATCAACACCAGCGTGGCGGCGAGCATGCGCGGCTCCAGGGTGTCGATCAGACTCGCCATCAATACCAACATCAATGCAGCCGGCGCGAAGATCTGCCACCAGGCGACGGGCAACTCGACGATCCGAAATACACTGGCCCCGTAGAAAGCCAGGGCCACCGCCAGCAATGTGTTCGCCACCCCGTAGGTCAACCACAACGGGGCATGGCCGTATAAGGTGTATCCAACGTAAGCCAGGGCATGTGCTAGCAAACCAAAGCCAATGGTCAGCAAGCCGTCACGCTGGTTGAACTGGCCGACCAATATCAGACAAAACGCCATGATCGTAGCTACTAAGGCGACACAGGCAAAAAGCGTGGGGGTATGGGCAATCATGAAGTCTCACCAGGCGATGTCAGGAGCAGCTCTGGTCGAGTTTAGTTGAGTAGCCGGTCAGTTTGTCGAACACATCCGCAACTCGCCTGGAACACCTCCCCCAACGTTAATGCCTGTGGGGTGGTGGTTGATGCGCCCCCCTACTGCGCCTCAACCTCGTTGAGCGACAACGAAGCAAACATTTGCGCGCGGCACACCTCCAGGATCTCATCCGCCAGGGCGGAGTCATCCGGGCAGGCACGCGACAAAACAATCGCACCGACCGCACGGGACAGCAGGTCGATCATCTTCTTTCTCCCCTCATCCGCAGCGGCATCCGGCCTCGTCGGGTATTTCTCCCCCAGTGTCTGCAGGGTGTGCTCGATCCCTTCGGCAAACGTCGCTTTCAAATCATCCGTTTGACGCGCCGCGTCGCCACACAACGCCGCCATGGTGCAACCCGTGCCGCGTCCATCGCGATGTTCGCGGGTCACATAGACGTCGATGAAGCCCGCAACATCGAGCGTTTCAGCAGCCGCCAGGGATTTGGCAAGGCTGCAAGCCGAGGCTTCGGCCATCAGGTCGGCTTTCGAAGCGAAATGCTTGTAGAACCCGCCGTGGGTGAAGCCGGCGGCCGCCATGAGATCCGCCACACCGACGCCGTCGAAGCCGCGTTGACGAAACAGCTCGGAGGCCGTTTCAACGATGTGCTCCCGATTGGCCTGCGCCTGGGCCTTGGTCACTCTCACGTGCAATACCTCATGTGCATTGGGAAGTCATGCCCGCAATGATACATAGATGTTGATCATAATCAAAACCATTGACAGTTTAGATTTCGATCATCATCCTAATTGCACGCACCACCGACCTCCATCAACGGGCACGGAAGACATACCAGATGAGCGACCAGAATCTGTTCACCCCCTACACCCTCGGCACCCTTACGCTGTCGAACCGTATCGTCCTCGCGCCACTGACCCGCAACCGCGCAGGCGCAGGCTTGGTGCCAAGCCAGTTCGCGGCCACCTATTACAGCCAGCGCGCGAGCGCAGGCCTGCTGATCAGCGAAGCGACGCAGATCTCCCAGCAAGGCCAGGGCTATCAGGACACCCCCGGGATCTACACGCAGGCGCAAATAGAGGGCTGGCGTGAAGTGACCACTGCCGTCCACGCCAAGGGCGGAAAAATCTTCCTGCAACTTTGGCATGTCGGCCGCGTGTCGCACGTTGACCTGCAGGAAAACGGCGCCGCCCCCGTCGCCCCTTCGGCAGTGCGCGCCGCGACAAAAGTATTCGTCAATAACCGCTTTGAAGACGTCAGCGAGCCGCGCGCACTGGACATCAACGAACTACCGGGGATCGTCGCCGACTTCCGCCAGGCCGCGGCAAACGCTGTCGCCGCCGGGTTCGATGGCGTTGAGATTCACGGCGCCAACGGCTATCTGCTTGATCAGTTCCTCAAGGACAGCGCCAACGTGCGCACCGATGCCTACGGCGGTTCGAACGAAAATCGTGCGCGCCTGTTGCTCGAGGTGACGGCCGCCGTCGTCGATGAAATCGGCAGGGATCGTACTGGCGTGCGCTTGTCGCCGGTGTCGCCAGCCAATGGCGTTTCCAGCAGCGATCCGCAGGCGCAATTCGATTACGTCGTCGATCAACTCGCCGCCCTCGGCGTGGTGTACCTGCATGTGGTCGAAGGCGCGACCGGTGGCCCGCGTGATGTGGCGCCCTTCGATTTCGGCGCCCTGCGCCGGCGCTTCAAAGACACCTACATCGCCAACAATGGCTATGACCTGGACCTGGCGACTTCGCAGGTCGCCGCAGACCAGGCCGATCTGATCGCGTTCGGGCGCCCGTTCATTGGCAATCCGGACCTGGTGGAACGCCTGCGCAGTGGCGCGCCATTGTCCGCCTTCAATCCCGCCACCCTCTATGGCGGCGGCTCGGCGGGCTACATCGACTACCCGACATTGGCTGAATCTAGCGCCAGCGCAAGCTGAGCATCAGTGATCGCGCTTGCTGTCATCACCCATCCTGCAAGAGATATGACCCCATGAGCACTCGTCCTACTGTTCTTATCACCGGCGCCTCCACCGGCATTGGCGCCGTCTACGCCGAACGTTTCGCCCAACGCGGCCACGACCTGGTATTGGTCGCCCGCGACCAGGCTCGCATGGATGCACTGGCAGCCCGGTTGCGCAGCACACACCAGGTCGCCATCGATGTCATTCCAGCGGACTTGACCCAACTCGGCGACCTGACAACCGTGGAGTCCCGACTGCGCGACGACGCCCGTATCGGCATCCTCGTCAATAATGCCGGTGCAGCGCTGTCCGGCCACTTCATCGAGCAAAGCACCGAGAGCATTGCGCAACTGGTCGCCCTCAACATCACGGCCCTGGTGCGACTCGCCAGCGCCATCGCTCCGCGCCTGGCCAAGGCCGGCGATGGTGCAATCATCAACATCGGTTCGGTGGTGGGCCTTGCGCCAGAGTTCGGCATGACGGTCTACGGTGCGACCAAGGCGTTTGTGCTGTTCCTCTCCCAGGGCCTGAGCCTGGAACTTTCGCCTCGGGGCGTCTATGTGCAGGCCGTGCTGCCGGCCGCTACCCGCACGGAGATCTGGGATCGCTCCGGCGTCGACATCAACACCTTGAATGAAATCATGGAAGTCGGCGACCTGGTGGATGCCGCACTGGTCGGTTTTGATCGGCGTGAGCCGGTGACTATCCCGCCGCTGCAGGAAGCTGAGCGCTGGGATGGCCTGCAGACCGCACGCCAGGGCCTGCTGCAGCAGATCCGCCAGTCTGCGGTTGCCCAGCGCTACCAAAACCCGGCGTGATTGTTTTGTAGCGAACGGCAACGCCGCAAACCCTGCGCCCACCCTTATTGCAATCGACAAGAGCCACACAACGATGAAGGCATTTTTAATTGATCGCTATGGCAAGAACACCGGGCGCATTGGCGAAGCGCCCGCCCCCACGGTGGGCGCCGAGGATGTGTTGATCGAGGTGCACGCCAGCAGCGTCAACGTGCTGGACTCGAAGATCCGCAAAGGCGAATTCAAACTGATCCTGCCCTATGCATTTCCGCTGATACTGGGCAATGACCTGGCGGGCGTGGTGGTGGAGGTTGGCTCGCAAGTGACGCGTTTCAAACCGGGAGACCACGTCTATGCTCGCCCGCCCGAAGCGCGGATCGGGACGTTCGCTCAATTGATCGCGGTTAACCAAAACGCGATCGCCCTGAAACCTGCCAATACCAGCATGGCACAGGCTGCGTCCATCCCCTTGGTGGCGCTGACGGCCTGGCAAGTGCTGGTCGAAACCGCACAACTGAAACAGGGCCAGAAAGTGCTGATCCACGCGGGCTCCGGCGGTGTCGGCAGCCTCGCCATCCAACTGGCCAAACACCTCGGCGCCTTTGTCGCGACCACCACCAGCACCCGCAATGTCGAATGGGTGAAGGCGCTGGGGGCCGATGTGGTGATCGACTACAGCCAGCAGAACTTCGAAAGTGTCCTGCACGACTATGACCTGGTGTTGAACAGCCTCGGCGCCGACGTACTGGAGCAGTCACTCAAGGTCCTCAAGCCCGGTGGCCAACTCATTTCCATCTCCGGGCCACCCACTGCACAGTTCGCGCAGGAGCAAGGGTTGTCCTGGCCACTGCAACAAATCATGCGCCTGCTGAGCCTGGGTATTCGGCGCAAGGCACGCAAGCAGAACGTCAGCTATGGGTTCGTGTTCATGCGGGCCAATGGCGCCCAACTGCAACACATCACCGCACTCATCGAGGCGGGGATCATCAAGCCTGTGGTTGACCGCTGTTTCGACTTTGAATCCACGGCCGAGGCATTGCAGTACGTCGAGCAGGGACGCGCTAAGGGCAAGGTGGTAGTGACCCTCAATTGACCAAGGCGCCTATCGATGAATCGACCGCAGACACTGCGCAACCTTTGCCGCTTCAGCAGTCATCGCCGGTGGTGACTCCGCTAGAGTTGCAGAAACAGCAACCAGACGTTGTGCCCGTTGCACCGCCAGTGATTGTGTGGCGCAGCTTGATGCTTGAGCAGTAGGACGCCCCTCAGACTTGGGCTTTCCTGACACTCGCCTGCAAGGCGAATGTCCAAGCGCGGGGCTCTGCGAGTTATCGTTTTCGTCTAAACTCGTCAATTTGTTATCAAATTAAAGTACGCATTAGCATTTTCGCGATTAGGAAATTAACGTTTTCGCGTACGATGCGATTCTGGATATCATTTTTGTGTGCTCAGTAGAGGATTCGACAATGCAAGTAGGCTTCAAGGTACTCGCCGACCGCTACGGCATTGCGCTTGCACAACCTTTACGGGTTGAGTCGGTAATCGGTACGACGCGAATGAGCCGCGAGAGCGATGGACATGTCGAACGCAAGTATCCTGCGAGCTATCAGCCGGCAGATGATTTCGCGGGGCATTTTGAGTTTGGGCTCAAGTACGAAGAAGTTCACCTTGAGTTTTTCGCCCGGCTGTTTGCGGTGATTGGCCCCAAGCCCATCGAAGCCTGGTGCCAGCAAGCGCCTTTTGGTCAGTATGCCCGCCGCACCGGATTCCTCTACGAGTGGCTGACCGGTCAGCAACTTGCTGTGCCAGACGTCACCAATGGCGGCTATATCGATGCCGTTTCACCGCAACACTACCTGACCCGCGTTGAGCCCCTGCGGATACGGCGCTGGCGCATCAACGACAATCTTCCCGGCGTACCGCAATTCTCCCCCTTGATCCGCCGTACCGAAGCCGTGCAACAAGCGCTGCAATTTGACTTGGCTGCGGCATTAAGCGAGCTGAACCAAACCTTCGGCGCCGACATCCTGATACGCACGGCCAGTTGGTTGACACTCAAGGAGTCGCGCGCAAGCTTTCTGATTGAAAGAGAGGCCGACAAGGCCGACAGGATCCAGCGGTTTGCCCACGTTATCGCCAAGTACTGTGGCCATATCAAGGATCCATTGAGCAACGACAGCCTGCACACGTTACAAGCCGGCATCCTCGGTCATGAGGCCTTCGGACTTGGCCTGCGGCGCTCGCCGGTTTTCGTGGGCCAGGCGACCATGCGCGAGGACATCGTGCACTACATTGCGCCGCAATTTGAGTTGTTAACACAACTGCTCGATGGCCTGAAGGCATTCGAGTTGGCAACACGGGGTGCCGAGCCGTTGGCCCGGGCAGCAGCTATCGCCTTTGCCTTTGTGTATATCCATCCGATGCGGGACGGTAATGGTCGAATCCATCGATTTTTGATCAACGACACCCTGATCCGCGATAAGGCGATGCCCGATGGCGTGATCCTCCCGGTATCAGCCACCATCACGAGTTCGATTGAATTGCGGGCGCGCTACGATCGTACGCTGGAGGTATTTTCGCGGCCGTTCATGCAACGCTACGCATCGTCCCATCGGTTCGCAAAACTAGTCGACTACGAGGACGGCACCACGAGCAACCTGGTCTTCGATGATTACGACGACGCGCAATTCGCATGGCGCTATCCCGACTTGACCGAACACGTGCTGTACACGGCGCAGGTCGTTGCGCACACGGTCCGTACCGAAATGGCCGAGGAAGCCCGGGTGCTGGTCATTTTCCAGCACGCCCAGGAGCGGCTCAAAGAAGTGCTGGAAATGCCGGATCAGGACGCGAACCGGATCATTCGTTCACTCAAGGAAAATGGCTGGCGGGTATCTGGCAAACTGAAGAAAACGTATCCGCAACTCGACGACGCTGAACGGGCGGAACGCGTTGTGGAAGCCGTGCGCTACGCATTCGAAGAACGAGCAGTGGGGAGCGACGAAGAGGGATAAGCGCAGCGTACCGGACCTTTGGCATCCGGATCGTCTCTGAGCAGACGGTATACGGCCGTGCAATCAAGCACGGCCCAGTCCCAAGAGACTTACCAGTTGTAGCTCACCGTGCCATACACGGTCCGCTGCTGGCCGTACTGGCAGCCAACGTTGCTGTAGCAGCCTGCCACGTATTCTTTATCGAACAGGTTCGAGGCGTTGAGCGAGACTTCCATACCGTCGAGCGAGGCATCGACCTTGCCCAGTTGGTAGGCGACCAAGGCGTCGACCACGGTGTAGCTGTCGACCTTGAAGCTGTTCGCCGAGTCGCCGAAGGTGCTGCCCACGTAGCGGGCACCGCCGCCCAGGCGCAGCCCTTCGAACGTGCCGCCCTGGACGATATAGTCGCCCCAGATCGACGCCATGTGCTCCGGCACCCGGAACGGTGTATTGCCCTTGTTGCCGACGTCGGACTTGGTGACCTCGACGTCGTTCCAGGTGTAGCTGCCGATCAGATTGAAGCCTTGGGTAATCTCGGTCTTGGCTTCCAACTCGACACCCTGGGAGCGAACTTCGCCTTCCTGGCGTGCGAAGCCGCTGACGTACTCGGTGGCATTCTGCTTGGTCAGGTCGAACACCGCGACGGTGTACAGGCTGTTGCTGCCTGGCGGCTCATACTTCAGGCCGACTTCGTACTGCTTGCCGATTTCCGGGTCGAGCTGCGAGTTGTCCAGCGTCATGCCCATTACTGGCAAGAACGACTCGCTGTAGCTGGCGTACGGTGCAAAGCCATTGTCGAACAGGTAGACCAGGCCCGCACGACCACTGAACTTCTCATCCTTCTGGGTCTGCGGTGCGCGGTCGTCCTTCTGGTTGCTGGCCCAGTCGTAGCGACCACCGAGCAGGAACACCCACTTGTCGATCTTCAACTGATCCTGCAGGTACACGCCGGTCTGCGACAGTTTCTGCTCATAGCTGGAGGCACTGAACGGGACCAGGGTCAGCGGTTTACCATAGACCGGATTAAACACGTCGAACGGCTGCAGGATGAAGTCCAGCGACTGGTCCTGGTTGAACTTGCCGTTGTTGTAGTCGACCCCGGTGAGCAAGGTGTGCTCCACCGGCCCCGTGGCAAAGTTGGCCTGGACCTGGTTGTCCATGGTGAACAGCCGGCCGTCGCCCTTGCGCTGGTCGTTGTAGCGCGAGTAGACGTCGCCCGCCGGGCCGTACAAGGCAATCTCGGAGCTGGACTGGCGGTAGTCGCTGTAACGCACGTTCTGGCGCAGGGTCCAGATCTCGTTCAGGTCGTGTTCGAACACATAACCCAACGACGTCTTCTCGTTGGTCATGTAGTCGTAGGCGCTGTCGCCGACGTAGGTATCGCGATCCAGGCGGCCACGCGGGTCGCGAAATACCGTGCCTTGGGCGGGCAATGGGTTGGCGAAGTTGCCCGTCTGCTTCTGGTACTCGCCCAGCACGGTCAGCTCGGTATCGTCGTTGGGACGAAAGCTGATGGCCGGTGCCAGGTACTCGCGACGATTGGTGATGTGGTCGGCCTGGGCATCGGCTTCGCGGAACAGGCCGGTCAGGCGATAGCTCCACACCCCCTCCTCATCCAGCGCATCGCCGAGGTCGAAGGCGGTCTGTTGGTAGTCGTGGTTGCCCATCTGCAACTGCACTTGACGCAGCGGTTCGGTGGTCGGGCGTTTGCTCACCAGATTGATCTGGCCACCGGGGTCGGAAGCACCGTAGAGCACCGAGCTGGCACCGCGCAGGACTTCGATCCGCTCCAGGCCATAGGGTTCGGGGGCGTCCCAGCCAAGGAAGTCGGGCAGGAAGGTGCGGGTGCCGTCGCGCAGCATGCGCCCGGTGCCTTGCTGGAAGCCACGGATGGTGAACTGGTCGGTGACGAACTGCGGGCCGGCCAGTTCGGCGTTGATCCCCGGCGTGTAGCGCAGGGCCTGGGAGACCGTCTTGGGTTGCTGGGCTTCGATCTGCTCACGGGTCACCACCGACACCGAGTACGGCGTCTCGATGATCGGCGTGTCAGTCTTGGTCCCCGCCGAAGCGCGCTTGGCCACATAGCCGTCATCGGCGCTCACCGAGCTGTACGCCTGGCCGACCACGCTGCTGACCGGCAGGGTCAGCGCCGCATCGTCGGAGCTGCCTTGCAAGGTCACATGATTGCCTTCGATCCGATAGGCGATGCCGGTCCCCTGGATCAACTGGCGCAGCGCTTCTTCGGGCTCCATCTGCCCGGACACACTGCGGCTGCGCAGGCCGGAGACGGTGTCCTGATTGTAGATAATCTGCAGTTTTGCCTGGTTGCCCAGCTCGTACAAGGCCGAGGACAGCGACTTGGCCGGGATGTTGATCTGCACAGGCTCGGCCAGCGCCGGGACCGCCACCGCCATGGCAAGCCCGAGAGTAGCGGCGGCGATGCAGCGACGCAGGCGCTGTGCCGGTTGATTCAGTGGATGAACGCTCATGATGTTCCCTATGGATTTATAGTTTTGTTGGCATATTGGATGGGGCTTGGCGTGTGGCCAGGGGGCAGGCCGCACACCGCTCGAACCCCAGGCGCTCACGCAGACAGCAGACCCGGCGCTTGACCGCTCCAGCGGCGTCGCGACGCAAGGCACTGCGCAAGGCCTGGCTACCCTGCCCCTGGTGGCTGCTGCAAAAATGCGCCCGCGCTTCCCCTAGCGCGCGGGTTGGCACACAGCCCTGGGCCACCTCCATGACCCAGTCGATACACAGCGCCACGTTGCCCCACAGCAGGCGCGGCGACAGCCCGGTATGGGCGGCAAAACGGTTGACGAAAGGCTGCAGCAGTTGCTCATCGAACGCGTCCAGCTGGCGTGCGCCATTGCCCAAGTTGAGTAGCGCCGGCCCTGACGCCGGGACATGCAGTTCGTCAGGCTCGCCCTGTTCACTCACGCAGATACGCAACTGCTGCGGGTCCAGGCTTACAGGCTCGGCATACAGCAGGCGCGCCAGCAGCAGCGGTGGCAGGATCAGCGCGCAGAGCTGCTGGTGCCATTGCGATGCAACTGCTCGCGGATCCGCCTGTGGCCAATGCCGGGCATAACGCGCCAACACCGGCGCCAGCATGTCCGGTTGCAACCAGCGGCTCAGCGCGGGCGCCTCACTGCCGGGCACCACACGCATCCGCGCTGCGAGCGGCTGCAGGTCCGGCGGCAAGCGCTGGGCCAGGGTCAGGTTCACCTCAGCCGGCCTCGACAGCGCTGGCGTGGTGCTGCACCAGACGGCCGTTGTCGATGCGCAACAGGCTGTCGGCGGCATCGAAATAGCGGTCGTCGTGGGAGATCACCACGATGGTCTTGCCCAGGCGCTGCAGGTCTGGCAGCAACTCGGTGTAGAAGATGCGGCGGAAGGTCGGGTCCTGGTCCGCTGCCCACTCGTCGAACACCAGCACCGGGCGATGCTCGGTCCACGCTTGCAGCAGCGCCAGGCGCTTGCGTTGGCCGGTCGACAGATCGAGGGTGGAAAAACGCCCGTCTTCGATGCGTACCTTGTGGGCGATCTCCAGGCGTTCCAGGTACACCATCGCCTCTGGCGGCACATCGGCGCCCTGCTGGACGAGGTCCTCGAACAGGAAGAAGTCCGACAGCACGGTGGTGAACAGTTGGCGGTAATCGTCGAGCTGGGTGGCGTCGACCGGTTTGCCGTCGAGCAGCAGGCTGCCGCTCTGGGGTACGTACAAGCCCAGCAACAGCTTGATCAGGGTGGTCTTGCCGCCGCCGTTCTCGCCGACGATGAACACAATCTCGCCCTTGCGGATCGACAGGTTGACCGGGCCGATGGCAAAACCGCTGGCGCCCTCTTCGCTCGGATAACGGTAATGCACGTCACGCAGTTCGATGCTGTGGATTTGCTCAGGCAGCGGTTTGTCGTTTGCCTCCTGCAAGTGCGGCTCGGGTGAGGCGAACTGCTCGCTGAGTTCGGCCACCCGGCGGAACGCCACTTGCGCACGGCTGATATTGGGCAGCGTACCGAGCAGATGCTCCAGCGGCCCTTTCATGTACAGCAGCACCAGGATGAAGCCGCTCAGGGTCGCGGTGCTGGTACTCGGCCACATGGCCTGGAACCCCAGGGCCACGCCAATCACGATGAAGAACAGCGTGGAGCCGACCCCCTTGGCCACCACAAACTGGTTGATCGCGTTGACTTGCTTGCGGCAGATACTGTCGGCAGTGCCTTCGATGCTGTCCTTGAGCAGGCGCTGGCGGCGCGGACGGTTGATGCGCAGTTCCTTGGCGCCCTCGGCGATGGAGCGGTAGTGCTTTTGCAGATCGTCTTCCAGGTCACGGGCCTCGAAGAAGCCCTTGATGCCACGAGCCCGGGCGTAATACTGGGCAACCGAGCCCAGCAGAATCGCCAGGGTGGTGGTGAGGAACATTCCTGGCGACAACTGCACCAGGTACACCAGGCAGCCAAGGGTGACGCTGAACGACACCGCGAGCGGCGCGAAGGCGAAGGCAAAGTCACTGATGGTGTCGACATCGTGGGTCAGCACCGGAATCAACCGGTGGCTGCGGTAGCGTTCCAGTTGATCGATCGGCGCGCTGAGGATCTTCAGGCCCAAGGTCTTGCGCAGCCGGGCGATCACATGCTGGCCAACGTAGTTGGTGCCGATGTCCGAGATCACCGAGCCGAGTAGCGCCATCAGGCACAGCCCGGCGAAACCCAGCAACACCCCGCGACTGGCGCCGCCTTCGGCGTGCAGGGCGTGGTTGATGGTCGCCAGCAGGCCAGTGATGCTCAAGCCGCCGAGAATGCCCAGCACGGTCGAAACCAGCAGCAACGGCCAGAAGGGACGCAAAACCTGCGTCAATTCATGCAAGGTACTTCGTGCAGGTGCACTCATTGTCTCGGCTTCCAGGCTTGACGCCCGTCATCGTCCCGTCCGCAGACGGCCGGAATGAGGGCGTGTTAAGGGGCATGCCTGATCGACGAATGAGAGTGGGGTTTGTTCAGCAAATTAGCTGTAAACAACTGCCGAGGCGCAGGTCAGCGGGACGAAATCAGGATCACGTCATCGCCACGGCGCAGTTTTACCGGGAGCACCCGTGGCAGCGCGCTGATCAACTGGCCGAGGTCGCTGGTGTCGTAGATGCCGCCGAAACGCAGCTCGCCGACTTCGTTGCCTTCCAGTTGCAGAGGCACCTTGAGGTAACGATTGATCTGTACGATGGCATCGCGCAGGCTGATGTCGTCCAACATCAGCTTGCCGTTGCGCCAGGCCATCGAACGCGCGGGGTCGATGCGCTTGAGCTGGAGCATGCGCCCCTGGCTCACCACGGCCTGCAAACCGGCAGTCAGTTCGGTGCCCTGGTTGCGGCCGTCGCCGTCCTCGCCACGCGACACCAGTACCGTGCCTTCGCTCACGCTGACGGTGGTCTGCGCCGGTGCGGTCCAGATATTGAAGTGCGTACCGGTGACCCGCACGCTGGCGTTGTCGGTACTGATCAAGAACGGCTTGTCGACGTCGCGTTGTACATCGAAATAGGCCTCGCCGTCACGCAGCAACACCTGGCGCCGATCACGAAAGCCCAGGTACAGCATCCCGGTGCGCTGATTGAGTTCCACCTGACTGTTATCGGGAAGCTGAACCTGGCGCCGCGCTTGCTCGGCCATGAAGTAGCGCACGCTGCCCGGCAACATGCCCCCCGACCAACCGCCCGCCCATGCAGCACCCACGGCCAGTGCCAGCACCGCGGCGCGGGCCAGCAACGGCGCGCGGCGGCGCCGCGAACGAGCCTCAAGCGGCACTTGCGCACGCGGCGGCAACTGCTCGCTGACCTGCCACACCCGGCACATCTTCAGGTACTCCGCAGCGTGTTCCGGGTCGGCATCGTACCAACGCAGGAACTCGGCACGGTCCGCGTCGGTGCAATCCTCGAAATGCAAACGCACGCACCAGTCGGCGGCCATTTCGCTCGGGGATTGCTGGGGAACAGAGGGGTTGGGCATGGTGGTAGACAGCGGAAGAATTTCGCCAAGCTTACTCCATCCACTTGGTTTTTGGTTGGTTTCACTCTAAATCGTTCATTTGCCTACGCGCTCCTTCGACCACTTCTGAAGAAGCTGTCGGTTCATTCGTCAACTCTCATGAACGCCTCTGACACGGCCTGCACATGGCCGCTCGCTCAGGGCACCACTTCAAAGGAGGATTCGCGAATGTCCCAGCGACAGTCCAGCAACAAGCCCTTCGACGTCATCGGCGTCGGCTTCGGCCCTTCCAACCTGGCCTTGGCCATCGCCCTCGAGGAACAGGCCGAAACGGCGGGTCGCCGAGCCAACAGCCTGTTCCTCGACCGGCAGACTGACTATCACTGGCACGGCGATACCCTGGTCAGCCAGAGCGAATTGCAGATCTCCTTCCTCAAGGACCTGGTGACCCTGCGCAACCCCACCAGCCGCCACAGCTTCGTCAATTACCTGCAACAGCACGGCCGCCTGATCGACTTCATCAACCTGGGCACGTTCTATCCTTGCCGCATGGAATACAGCGACTACCTGCGCTGGGTCGCCGGGCATTTCCGCGAGCAGTGTGCCTACGGCAACCGCGTGGACCGGGTCGAGCCGGTGATTGGCATGGATGGCAGCGTCGAACTACTGGACGTGGTCTCGGTGGACAGCCAGGGCCGTGAACATCGCCGACGCACCCGCTCGGTAGTGGTCGGCACCGGTGGCACGCCACGCATTCCTGCGGTGTTCCGGGACCTGCGCGACGACGACCGGGTGTTCCACCACTCGCGGTATCTGAGCCGCATCACCCAGCAACGCTGCGCCCGTGGTGAGCCAATGCGCATTGCCGTGGTCGGCGGCGGGCAGAGCGCGGCCGAGGCGTTCATCGACCTCAACGACAGCTACCCGAACGTCAAGGTTGACCTGATCCTGCGCAGCGAAGTGCTCAAGCCGGCCGACGACAGCCCCTTCGTCAACCAGATCTTCGCTCCGGAAAACACCCACCTGTTCTTCGATCAGCCCGAGCCCGAGCGCGAGCGGCTGATCAGCGAATTCCACAACACCAACTATTCAGTGGTGGACCTGAACCTGATCGAACAGATCTACGCCATTCTCTATCGCCAGAAAGTCTCCAAGCGTGAGCGCCATGCCTTCCGCTGCCGGACTCAGGTGCAGAGCGCCACGTCCGGCGAACACGGAGTGCGCCTGCACCTGCGCGATGTCGCCACGGGCCAGGAAGAAGTCCAGCACTACGATGCCGTGATCCTCGCTACCGGTTACGAACGCACCTCGCACAAGACCCTGCTGGCACCGCTGGCCGACTACCTGGGCGACTTCGACGTCGAGCGCAGCTACCGCGTGCGCGCCACGCCGAACCTCAAGGCCGGCGTGTTCGTCCAGGGTTTCTCGGAGGCCAACCACGGCCTCAGCGATACCCTGCTGTCGGTCCTGCCGGCCCGCGCCTGGGAGATCTCCGAGGCGTTGCTGGAGATGGCCGAGTCCTGCGAGCACGAACACCTGCAATTGCTCGACACTGCCCTGTCGGCGTCCGCCTGAATGGAGCTGCCTGGATGAACATGACCACCGGAGCGCTGACCGCGGCTATCGCCAGCAAACCCCAAGGCGAGCTCTACCGTCGCTACGACGAGCAACTGGGGCTGTGGATGTCCTTGCGCACGTTGGACATCGAGCAGGACCTGGCGCTGTTCAACCGCTGGCAGAACAACCCGCGCGTCGCGCACTTCTGGCAGGAGCAAGGCACGCTCGACGAGCACCGTGAATACCTGCAGAAGATCAGCGACACCCCGCACATCTTCAGCGTCATCGGCTGCCTGAATGACCAGCCCTTTGCCTATTACGAGGTCTACTGGGCTGCGCATGACCGCATCGCGCCGTTCTACCCTGCAGCTGAATTCGACCGCGGCATCCATATGCTGGTGGGCGAGGAGCATCATCGCGGCCCGGCCAAGGTCGATTGCTGGCTGCGCTCGCTGGTCAGTTGGCTGCTGCTCGACGAACCGCGCACCCAGCGCGTGGTGGCCGAGCCTCGGGCCGACAACGACAAGATGATCGGCTACATGACCTCGGTCGGCTTTGGCAAGCACAAGGAGTTCGACTTCCCACACAAACGCGCGGCACTGATGGTGCTTGAGCGCGACGACTTCGGCCCGCTGCTCGCGGGCTGACCCTCCCCTGCCGGGCGCTTGGCGCCCGGCCGTCTTGTCCTCAGTTCGCCAATGCCTGGGCCAGATGGCTCGCCAACTCTTTGTAGACCTGATCCACACCCGGCATGACCGCGCCCATCCGCAGCAGGTCGTGGGTCGCGGCGTAGGAGCGGCAGGTCACCGTCACCCCCGCCTGTTGCAAGCGCTCGGCGTAGGCCTGGCCTTCATCGTGCAACGGGTCGTATTGGGCCAGCCCGACGAACGCCGGGGCCGCGCCCTGCAAGTGCTCACACAGCAGGGGCGAAAAGCGCCAGTCCAGGCGATCGGCCGGGGTGCGCTGGTAGTGGCTGTAGAACCACTCCAGCGTCGCGCTCTCCAGCAAGTAACCTTCGTCGAACAGCTCGCTGGACACCGTGCTGCGCGAAGCATCGGTAGTGGGATAACACAGCAGTTGCAGGCGGATCGGCGGCCATTGCTGCGGTGCCTGCGCCGCCTGGATTGCCAGCACGGTGGCCAGAGTCGCGCCGGCGCTGTCACCGCCAACCGCCAGCCGGGTCGCGTCCAGGCCATGCTCGGCGCCCTCGGCCACCAGCCACAACAAGGCATCCTCGGCATCGAACAGCGCGGTGGGGAAACGGTGCTCCGGGGCCCGCCGGTAATCCACCGCGAGCACCGCACAAGGCGTGCGCCAGGCAAGCTCTGCGCAGATACCGTCATGGGAATCCAGGCTGCCCACCACATAACCGCCGCCGTGCAAGTACAACAGCACCGGCCACGGCTGCGCGCCAGCGACCTCGGGCAGATAAAGGCGCAGCGCCAGGCTGGCGCCGTCGCGGGTACGAACCGTCAACTCGCGGCGTGCCACTTGCTGGGTCTGGGGCCAAGCCCAGACCAGCCCAGCGGAAGCCTGCTCGAAGGTGTCGCAGGCCAATTCCGGCGACAAGGCGTGCAGCGGTGGACGGCCGGCCAGCCGCCCCTCCTCCACCAGGTCGAGGAAAGCGCTCAGTTCAGGATGCAATGACATGGATGAATATCCTTGAAAGGGGGTCGCGCGGCTCATTCGAGCCCCGCGCATTGATCGATCAGGCTGTGCAGCTCGGCCTGGAAAGCGTCCAGCAGCCGTTGCACGGTTTGCGGGCGGTAGCGCTTGGCGCTATAGATGCAGCGCATTCCCAAGCGGCCGTCATGCACCTGGCCAATGATTTCCAGCCAGTTGGCCAACGGCGCCGACGGGCTGTGGAAGTCGCCCAGGCTTTCTGGCGCGGCGCCGAACAACGACTGTGGGCTGCTCGCCTGGTCGAGTTGCCCGAGGTAGTTGAAGGTGATGCGCGGCTGCGGCAGTTGCGCCAGGGCCTCGCGCACTTCGCTACGCCCCAGGTAACGCAGGACACCAAAGCCCAGGCCACGCTCCGGCAGTCGCGCCAACTGCTCGCGCACCGCCCGGACCGACTCGGCCACCTCGCCGTTGCCCGGGTGCAGGTGCACCGGGAACATGCTGGTGAACCAGCCCACGGTGCGGCTGAGGTCGAGTTCATCGAACAGGTCCTCGCGGCCGTGACCTTCGAGCTGGATCAACGCCGAATCGTGCTGACTCCAGCGGCATACGGCACGCGACAGCGCGCTCAGCAACAGATCATTGATCTGCGCCTGCAGGGCCGCCGGCACAGCCTTGAGCAGCAACTGGCTACGCGGCTGATCAAGCGTGAACCGGACCTCGGCCGAAGTGCCCACCAGATTGCGCCCACGCGGGTTATCGACCGGCAGGCTCGGCGGCGTATCCGCGCCCAACTGGTGCTTCCAGTAATCCAGCTCAGCCTCGCCTTCAGGGCTGCGCGCCCGCGCCTGCAGGCGCTGCGCCCAGTCACGGTAGCGACTGCCAGGCAACGCCAACTCAGGCGCGCACCCGGCGCATGCGGCCTGGTACGTCGCCAGCAGGTCCTCGAGCAGGACTGGCCAGGACACCCCGTCCACTGCCAAGTGATGAACCACCAGCAGCAGGCGCTCGCCGCCCTCTGCCAGCCGTGCATGCAGCACCCGCAGCAGCGGGCCGCTGGTCAAGTCGAGGCTGCGCTGGGCCAGTTGGATGGCCGATTCCATGGCTTGGCTGTCGGCGAGGTCTTGTTGCCAGAGCACTGGGACCTGCTCGACCTCCTCAAGGCTGGCGTAACGTTGCGCCCAGCCACCCGGCCCCTGGACGAAGCGCAACCGCAGGGCCTCGTGACGCACCAGCAGCTGTTGCACCGCCTGCTTGAGGGCGTCGGTCTGCAGCGGTTGCAGCACGTCCAACAGCAGCGCCTGGTTAAAGTGCTGGCGCTGATCCATCGGCACGTCGAACAACCACTGCTGGATCGGCAGCAGGTTGAACAGTTCACCCTCGGGCAAGGCCAGCTCCGCGGTGATCGCGCCCGCCGTCGGCGCGTCGACGACCGCCAGCAGTTCGGCGATAGTCGGCTTGCGCATCAGGTCGCGCAGGCGGATCTCCCGTTGCAACTGCGGATGGTTGCGAGCCCGCGACACCACCTGCAGGCTGAGGATCGAGTCGCCACCGAGCTCGAAGAAGTTATCGGCGAGGCCCACCCGCTCCACACCCAACACCTCTTGCCAAATCTGCGCCAGGGCTCGTTGCTCAGCGGTCTGCGGGGCGACGAAGCGGCTATCCAGGCTGATCTGCGGCGCCGGCAAGGCCAGGCGATCGACCTTGCCGTTGGGGTTGAGTGGCAACGCCTCGAGCACCACCACGTGAGTCGGCACCATGTAGTCCGGCAGCCGCTCGCGCAGGCGTTGGCGCAATGATTCGCCCAGGCCCTCGGCAGCCACCGCCGCCACGTAGGCGACCAGTTGCTTGCCGGTCTGGCTGTCGCGGGCGACCACCACCGCGCTGTGCACATCCGGCTGCTCACGCAAGCGCGCTTCGATCTCACCCAGTTCGATACGGAAACCGCGAACCTTGACCTGATGGTCGAGTCGTCCCAGGTAATCGAAGGTGCCGTCAGCGCGGCGGCGCACCAGGTCGCCAGAGCGATACAGGCGCCCGCCGACGCTGAACGGATCAGCCACAAAACGATCGGCCGTCAGCCCCGAGCGCTGGTGGTAACCACGCGCCAGGCCTTCGCCGCCGATGTACAACTCGCCGGCCACACCTTCGGGAACCGGGTTGAGGTCGGCATCCAATACATGCAGGGTCCGCGCACCGACCCGCTGGCCAATCGGCGCATAGGCCGCACCACAGGTGGTCGATCCTTCGGCCTTCCACAACAGCGGCGTGATGACGGTCTCGGTCGGTCCGTAGCCATTGATGATCGCTTGCGGGCGTAGTGCCGCGCGGGCACGTTCGAACGCGGCCTCAGGCACCGCGTCGCCACCAAAGCAATACACCCGCACCGCCGGTGCCTTGCCTGCGGCCTCGGCCTGGCTGGCCAACGCCTGCAGATAAACCGGCGGGAACGCGGCCACCGTGACGCCGTGTGCGGTCATGGCCGCCAAGGTCTGTTCCGGGGTCCACAGCTCATCGTCACGCACCAGCAGGCTGGCGCCGAACAGCAGCGGTACCAGCCAGCGCTCATGGGCACCGTCGAAAGCAAATGACATGAAGTGCAGCTCACGGTCCGCCGGGCTCATGCCATAGCGCTCACCGATCGCTTCGCAGTGCATGGCCAGCGGCCCGTGGGCCACCGCCACCGCCTTCGGTTGTCCGGTGGAACCGGAGGTGTAGATCAGGTAGGCCAGGCTGTCGGTATGCAGGTCCACTACCGGCGCTTGATCGTCCAGCCCTTCCAGCGCCAGGCGGTCCAGTGCGAAGGGAATCACACCCTGCTGTACCGGCAGTTGCCCCGCGAGGCTGGAATGGGTGACCAACAGGCGCATGCCCGAATCGCCCATGATGAACGCCAGGCGCTCGGCCGGATGAGCGGTGTCCAGCGGCAGGTAGGCGGCGCCGCACTTGAGCACTGCCAGCAACGCCACCGGCCAGTCCACCGAGCGTGGCAAAGCCACGCCGACCACGGTTTCCGGCCCGGCCCCCTGGGCCCGCAGGAACTGCGCCAGGCGATTGGAGCGCGATTCCAGTTCAGCGAACGTCAGGCGTTGTTCACCGCAGAGCACCGCATCCCAGTGCGGGCTGCGCCGCGCCCATTCGGTGATGCCCTGGGTGACCGACGGCAAGCTGCGCCGCTGCGCCAGGTGGTTGGCCTGGGCCCGGGCGCGCAACTCGACTTCGCCGAGCATGCCCAGCTCACCCAGCGCTGTGTCGGCGCTGGCACAGAAGCCCTCGAGCAGTTGCTCGAGGTGACCGCGAATGCCCTCCACCTGGCTCAGGTCGAAGTGCTCGCGCAGGAACATGTACTCGATCTCGAGCGCGTCGCCGAGGGTGACCATCAGGTCCATGGCGAAGTTGGTCACGCCATGGCCGCGCGCCGTCTCGAACTGCAACTCGCCATCGTCCCATTCACTGAGGAGACGGTCGACCGGCTGATTCTCGAACACCACGATGCTGTCGAACAGCGCCTGGCCACCGCGCCCGGCCCAGCGCTGAACCTGGCTCAAGGGTGTGTGCTCGTGTTCGCGCGCCGCCAGGTTGTAGGCCTGCAGCTCCTGCAACCAGTCCCCCAAGCGCTGCTCGGGCAGCGGCGCCTGGACGATCGGCAAGGTATTGATGAATAGCCCCAGGGTGTCTTGGGAACCGGGCAATTGTGCAGGCCGGCCCGAGACAGTGGCACCGAATGCCACGCAACGCTGGCCGGTATAACGCTGCAATAGCAGGAGCCAAGCGGCTTGCACCAGGGTATTGAGGGTGACCCGCTGGCTGCGGGCAAAATCCTTCAGGCGCTCGGTGCGCACGCTGTCCAGGTGACTGTAGATCGCCTGGTGACCACGTTCGCTGCGTTTGCCGGTCAGTGCCTGGGCGAGGAAGGTCGGTTCTTCCAGCGGCTGCAGGCGCTCGCGCCAGAAGCGCTCGCTGACCAGCGGGTCGCGGGTTTGCAACCAGTCGATGTAGTCGCGGTAGCGGCCCGGTTCCGGCAGTGGCTGGCCGAGATAGCGACGCAGGACCTGGCCGATCAGCAGCGACAGGCTCCAACCATCGAGCAGCAGGTGGTGATAGGTCCAGACCAGGCGATAGCGCCGTGGCCCCAGTTGCACCAGCAACAGCCGTTGCAGTGGCGCCTGGCTCAGATCGAACGGCCGTTCGCGCTGCTCTCGGGCCACGGCCTGGGCCTGTTCCTCGGTGGGCGTGAATGCACGCCAGTCCAATTGCTCCACCGGCAACGTCACGGCGTGATGGATCACTTGCATGGCATCGGAAAAACCCTGCCAGACAAAACTGCCACGCAGGCTGTCATGACGCCCGCTGACCTCGTCCCAGGCGGCAATGAAGCGCGGTGCATCCAGGCCGTCGATCACCACGTCGAGCTGGTTCACATACAGCTCGCTGCCGGTGTCCAGGGCATGGAACAACATGCCCTGCTGCATCGGCGACAGCGGCACGATGTCTTCAATCGCCTCCAGCCCCACCGGCAGCGCGGCCAGGGCCTGCGCGCTGAGCGCACTGAGATCGATGCGTGCCACAGCGCGCGGCGCGACCTCCTCCAATGGCCGCGCCTGGGCGGCGAGCGCCCGCACACTCTGGTGCAGGAACAGGTCACGCGGGGTCAGGGCCAACCCGGCCTCACGGGCCCGCGCCACCACTTGCACCGAGACGATCGAGTCGCCGCCCAGCTCGAAGAAGTTGTCCTCGGCACTGACCTGCGCCACGTTCAGCACGCTTTGCCAGATCGCGGCCAGCAGGGTTTCTACCGGGCCTTGCGGCGGTACATGCACGCGGGTTTCCAGCTCCGGCTCCGGCAGGGCCTTGCGATCGAGCTTGCGGTTCGGCGTCTGCGGCATGCGCTCCAGACGCATCAGTCGCGCCGGCACCATGTAGTCCGGGAGTTGTGCTTGCAGGCGCTCACGCAAGCGGCCCAACAGGGCGTCGTCGGGCTCGGCCACCACGTAACCAATCAACTGGTTGTGCCGCGCGACTACCGCCGCTTCGCGCACTCCGGGCTCTGCCAGCAGGCAGGCTTCGATTTCGCCCAGCTCGATGCGGAACCCACGGATCTTCACCTGCTGGTCGATCCGGCCCAGGTATTCCAGCGCACCATCGGCACGGCGGCGCACCAGGTCGCCAGTGCGATACAGCCGCGCGCCGTCGCCAAACGGGTCGGCGACAAAACGCTCGGCCGTGAGTGCCGGCCGGGCGTGGTAACCCCGCGCCAGGCCTTCACCGCCGATGTACAGCTCGCCGGCCACGCCTGGCGGCAACGGCTCAAGGTCATCATCGAGGACGTGCAGCGCGGTGTTGGCCAGGGCTTCGCCGAGCAACACTTGCGGGTGTTCGGCGTCCAGCCGGTAACGTGCCGACCACACCGTGGTCTCGGTCGGGCCATACAGGTTCCACAAACCACCGGCGACCGCGCTCAGGCTGCGCGCCAGATCGGCCGGCAAGGCTTCGCCACCGCACAGCACCTGGCGGCCGGCCAGGGCCGGCAGGCTCGGATGCTCGGCGAGCATGCGCCAGGTCGAAGGCGTGGCCTGGATCGCGGTCACTTGCTGTTGTTCGATCTGCGCCCACAGGCGCTCAGGATCACGGGCGGTGTCGCGGTCCACCAGCACCACGCTGGCGCCACTGACCAGCGGCAAATACAGCTCCAGGACCGCGATGTCGAACGACAACGAGGTCAGGGCCAGCAATCGACCGCTCTGCTCCAAGCCCGGCGCCTGGGCCATGCTCGCCAGGAAGTTGCCCAGCCCGGCACGGCGCACGGCCACGCCCTTGGGTTTGCCGGTAGAGCCGGAGGTGTAGATCACGTAGGCCAAATGCTCGCCGCCGGCCAATGGTGCTGGATTGCTGTCGCGGCTTTGCTCCTCCAGTTGATCCAGCCACCAGCACTCGGCGACCGTGCCCAGCGCTTGCAGCGCGGGCTGCAACGAGGTCTCGCTGAGCAGCAACGCAGCGCCGCTGTCATCGAGCATGTGCCGCAGCCGTTCGGCCGGGAACTCAGGGTCCAGCGGCACATAGGCGCCGCCGGCCTTGAGCACGGCCAGCAAGGCCACCAGGAGCTGTGGCCCGCGTTCCAGGCACACGCCCACCAACACATCCGGCCCCACCCCCGCAGCTTGCAGGCGATGGGCCAAGCGGTTGGCCTGGCGATTCAGTTCGGCGTAGCTCAGGCACAGTTGCGCCTGGCGCAGCGCAATCGCCTGCGGCACACGGGCGGCCTGGCGCTGGAATTGTTGCACCAGGTCGAAATCGGCCACCCCGTGGTCGTGGGCAGCGCCGGCAGCCAATACCGCTGCCCGTTCGCTGGCAGCCAGCAGTGGCGCCCGCCCCAGCGCCCGGGCAGGCTCGGCCAGCAGGGCTTCAAGCAGTTGCAGGAAATGCCCGGCCAGGCGCTCGATGCTGGCGCGCTCGAACAGATCGCTGGCGTAATTGAAGGTGCAATCAAACTGCTGTTCGCCACGCTGATCGACAAACAGCCCCAGATCAACCTGCGCAGTGCGTCGTTCGCCCGGCAGGCTCGACAACTGCAGCCCGGGCAACTGATCGCGCAGCGCCACGTCGTGCCGCTGCAGGCTGAACAGCACCTGGAACAGCGGGTTGTGGCTGAGGCTGCGTTGCGGTTGCAGCGCTTCCACCAGTTGCTCGAATGGCAAGTCCTGGTGCGCCTGGGCCGCCAGCACGCTGTCGCGTACCTGCAGCACCAGAGCGCTGAACGGCTGCGCGCTATCGATGCGGGTGCGCAGCACCTGGGTGTTGACGAACAGGCCGATCAGGCCTTCGCACTCGCCGCGCAAGCGGTTGGCCACCGGCACCCCGACACACAGGTCATCCTGGCGGCTCAAGCGTTGCAGCAGAACATTGAAAGCCGCCAGCAACAGCATGAATGGCGTCACGTGATGGGCCTGTGCCTGACGCAGCAGATTAGCCGCCAGCGTCTCCGGCAGACTGACGCTGACACTCGCGCCACGGTTGCTCTGCTGCGCCGGACGCGGGTGATCGGCCGGCAATTCGAGGATGCGCGGCGCGTCCTGCAACTGCGCCTGCCAATAGTCGAGCTGACGCTTGCCCTCCCCGCCGGCCAGCCAGTCGCGCTGCCACAGGGCATAGTCGATGTACTGGATCGGCAAGACTGCCAACGCCGCGTCAGCCCCCGCACACTCGGCGGCATACAGCTGGCCCAGTTCGCGGACCAGGATCTCCATCGACCAGCCATCACCCACCATATGGTGCAAGGTCAACAGCACGTGGTGCTGCTGCTCGCCCAAACGCAGCAACTGGCCGCGCAGCAAGGGGCCTTGGACCAGGTCGAACCCGGCGTGGGCCTGCTGCGCGCGCAAGGCTGCCGCCTCAGCCTGGGGATCGGCGGCGGCACGCAGGTCGCTGAACGACAGGCTGAAGCCGCTTGCCGGCAGCACCTGCTGGTAGACCTCGCCGCCGTCGCTCGGGAAGCAGGTGCGCAGCGCTTCATGGCGCTCGAGCAAGCCACTGAAGGCGCGTTCCAGGGCCAACCGGTCCAGCGCGCCCACCAGTTCCAGGGCCACCGGCATGTTGTAGGCGTCGCTGGCAGGGTCCAGTTGCCAGAGGAACCACATGCGTTGCTGGGCAAACGACAACGGCGCACGGGCCGGGCGTTGCCGACGCCGCGGGCCATCGGCAGAGGTGCTGCGGCTCCGTTCAAGGGCCAAGGCCAGCCCTGCGACGTTCGGCGTATCGAACAGCGAACGCAGGGGCAACTCGATGGCGAACACTTCACGGATTTTCGAAATGATCCGCACCGCCAGCAGCGAATGTCCGCCAATCTCGAAGAAATCGTCGTCGCGGCCAACCTGCTGCACCCCCAGCACCGCTTGCCAGATCGCCGCCAGCAGCGTTTCGCGCTCACCTTGCGGGGCCTGGTAGCTGCGTGCTTGCCATTGCGGCGCGGGCAGCGCCTTGCGGTCAAGCTTGCCATTGGGGCTCAGCGGCATGACCTCCAGGTACAGCAACTGGGCCGGCACCATGTAGTCCGGCAGGTGCTCACGCAGATGCTCGCGCAACGCGTCCAGCAACCCTTGGGGGTCGGCTTGCGGGCTGTCAGGCGTGACATAACCGACCAACTGCGCCCCCGCGTCGCCCGGCCAGGCCACCACGACCGCCTCGCGCACCACGCCATGCTCGAGCAGCCGCGCCTCGATCTCGCCCAGCTCGATCCGCAGGCCGCGCAGCTTGACCTGATGGTCGATCCGGCCGACATAGTCGATCACCCCGTCCGGGCGCCAACGCGCCAGGTCGCCGGTGCGGTACATGCGCTCGCCCCCAGAGCCAAACGGATCGGCGACAAACCGCTCAGCCGTCAGCCCCGCCCGGCCCAGGTAACCCCGCGCCAGGTTGGCGCCGGCGATGTACAGCTCGCCCGCGATACCCACCGGCACCGGCTGCAACTGGCTGTCGAGAATCATCAAGCGGGTGTTGGCGATCGGCCGGCCGATGGGCACGCTGTGCCGACCCGGCTCGTCGACGCAATGCCAGTAGCTGACATCGATGGCCGCTTCGGTCGGCCCATAAAGGTTGTGCAGCGCCGCGTGATGCTGCGCCTGGAATTGCTGCTGCAACTCATGGGGCAGCGCCTCGCCACTGCACATCACCTGGCGCAACCCGCTACAGGCCGCCAGCTCGCCGGCGGCAACGAACGCGTGGAGCATCGACGGCACGAAGTGCAGCGTGCTGATGCGCTGTTCGACGATCACCTCGCGCAGGCGCGCCGGATCACGGTGCGCGCCAGGCTCGGCGAGCACCAGTGTGGCGCCGGCCAGCCACGGCCAGAAGAACTCCCACACCGACACGTCGAAACTGAAAGGGGTTTTTTGCAGGACCCGATCATCGCCATCCAGGCGATATTCGTCCTGCATCCACTGCAGGCGATTGAGCAGGCCCGCGTGATGGTTGCCCACGCCTTTGGGCCGGCCCGTGGAGCCGGAGGTGTAGATGCAGTAGACCAGGCTCTGCGGCGGATACTCGATGGCGGGCGCGTGCTCGGGCTGGTCGTCGGTCTGCGCCCAGTCGCGGTCCAGGCACCACACCGGCGCGTTGCACGCCGGCAAGCGCTCGAGCAGCGCCTGCTGGGTGAGCAACAACGGCACGTGGCTGTCCTCGAGCATGAAGGCCAGGCGATCGGCCGGGTAGTCCGGATCGAGCGGCAGATAGGCGCCGCCCGCCTTGACGATCGCCAGCAAAGCGATGGCCAGTTCTGCCGAGCGCTCGGCGAACACCCCAACCCGCACATCACAACCCACCCCTTGGCTGCGCAGCCAGTGGGCCAGGCGGTTGGCCCGTGTCTCAAGCTCGGCATAAGTGAACTGGCGCTCGCCGTAGACCAGCGCACAGGCGTGGGGAGTTTTTTCGGCCTGGTGACTAATCAGTTGCGGCAGCATCGGCACCTGGCGGTAGTCGCGCTCGGTGGCGTTCCAGCCTTGCAGCAGTTGCTCGCGCTCCTCGAAGGCGAGCAACGGCAGGCGCTCCACCGCCTCTTCTGGCGCCTGGGCGATCGCCTGCAGCAAGCGCAGGAAGTGCCCGCCAAGGCGTGTCACCGTGGCACGCTCGAACAAGTCGCTGGCATAGCCGAAGCTACCGAGCAATTGACCGTCGGCGCACTCGCGGGTGTCCAGTACCAGGTCGAACTGGGTGCTGCGTCGGGCGCCGGCCAGCGCCTCGACCGTCAGCCCCGGCAGTGCCAGGCTGGCCAGGCTGTCGACCCGATCGTGATTGAACAGCACTTGGAACAACGGGTTGTGGCTGAGGCTGCGTTGCGGCTGCAAGGCCTCGACCAGTTGTTCGAACGGCAGGTCCTGGTGGGCCTGGGCGTCCAGCACGTCGTTGCGGGTCTGGCTCAGCAGCCGGCTGAACGAGGCTTGGCCGTCGATCTGCAGGCGCAATACCTGGGTGTTGACGAAAAAGCCCACCAGGCCCTCGGTTTCCTCTTGCTGCCGGCCGCCAATCGGCACGCCGATCCGCAGGTCGCGCTGACCGCTGTAGCGCATCAGCAACACGCCGAAAGCTGCCAGCAACAGCATGAACAGCGAACTGCCCTGCTCCAGCGCCAGGCGCTGCAGTTGCTGCGCCAGTGCCGCCGGCACGGCGAATTCGCAGCTGTCGCCGCGAAAGCTCTGCTGCGCCGGACGTGGGTGGTCCAGGGGCAGTTCAAGCAGCGGATGCTCGCGGCCCAGGTGCCGCGACCAGTGCGCCAACTGTCGCGCGCACTCGCCGCTGGCCAGCCATTGCCGCTGCCACACGGCGAAGTCAGCGTACTGGATGGTCAACCCTGGCAACTGTGGGACCGCACCGGCGCACTGGGCGCGGTAACAACTGGCAAACTCCTCCAGCAGCAGTTTCACCGAGGCACCGTCGGCAATGATGTGGTGCAGGGTCAGCAGCAACACGTGTTCCTCTGCCGCCAGGCGCACCAGGCACACCCGCATCAACGGGCCAGCGGCCAGGTCGAAGGCGTAGTTCGCCTCCTCGGCCATGCGCTGGGCCAACTGGCTTTCGCGCTCATCGGCCGCCAGGTGTTGCAGGCTGACTTCGCTGAACGCCAATGGCAGGTCATCAATGACCCGCTGGCACACCCGCTCGCCATCGTCCTCGAACACCGTGCGCAGCGCCGAATGGCGCGCCTGCAGTTGCTCGAATGCCACCTGCAGCGCGGTCACCCGCAGCGTGCCGCGTAAACGCAGGCCACCCGCAATGTTGTAGGCCGCACTCTCGGGGGCCAGTTTCCACAGGAACCACAGGCGCTGCTGATTGAACGACAGCGGTGCGCCGTCGGTATGCGTCAACGCGTGCAACGACGGCGCACCGCTGGCGTTGGCGGGCTGGGCCAAGGTCACCGCCAGGTCGCGCAAGCGCGGCGTATCGAATAGCTGGCGCACCGGCACTTCCAGGCCCAGGCGTTTCTTCAGGCGCGCCACCACTTGCACCGCCAGCAGCGAATGGCCGCCTAGCTCGAAGAAGTGATCGAGCGCGCCGACTTGCGGCAGGCCGAGCACTTCGCTCCAGATCTGCGCCAGCAGTTGCTCGTGTTCGCCCTCCGGGGCCTGGTAGCCTTCGCTGTCTGCCTGCCACACCGGCTCGGGCAGTTGATTGCGGTCCAGCTTGCCGTTGGCGTTGCGCGGCAACTGCGGCATCACCATGATCCGCGCCGGCACCATGTAGTCCGGCAGTTGTTCACGCAGCAACGCCCGCAGTTCAGCGCCCAACTGCTCATCGTCAGCCGCTACATAAGCCACCAGTTGCTTGCCGGTGAGGGTTTCGCGCGCCACCACCAGCGCCTCGCGCACCCGGGCGTCGGCACGCAGGCGCGCTTCAATCTCCCCCGGCTCAATGCGAAAGCCACGGACCTTGATCTGATGGTCGACCCGGCCCAGGTAATCGAGGATCCCGTCCGCACGCTGGCGCACCAGGTCGCCGGTGCGATACAGGCGTGCGCCCGGCGCGCCGAACGGGTCGGCGACGAAGCGTTCGGCGGTCAGCCCCGGACGCTGGAAATAGCCCCGGGCCAGGCCTTCGCCGCCCAGGTAAAGCTCGCCACACACGCCCGTCGACACTGGGTTCAGGTCAGCGTCCAGGACCCAGGCACTGCGCGCGCCGACGCGGTCGCCGATCGGCGCGTAACCGGCCTGGCAGTGATCGGCCGGGCCGGCCTTCCAGATCAGAGGCGTGACCACGGTCTCGGTCGGCCCGTAGCCGTTGATGATCCACGCCGGGCGCAAGGCCTGGCGCACTTGCTCGAAACTGGCGTGGGGTACCGCGTCCCCGCCAAAGCAGTAGACCCGTACCGCAGGCACGTCATCGCGGCCCTCGGCGTGTTCGGCAATCTGCTGCAGGTAGGCTGGCGGGAAGGCCGCGACGGTCACCCCGTAACGGCCCATGGCCTGGTAGGTCTGCTCCGGCGTCCACAGGCTATCGTCGCGCAGCACCAGGCTGGCACCGTGGGTCAGGGCCGTCAGCCAGCGCTCGTGGGCACCGTCGAAGGCGAACGACATGAAGTGCAATTCACGGTCGGCCGGGGTCATTTCGTAGCGCGCGCCGATGGTCCGGCAATGCATGGCCAACGGACCATGGGCCACCGCTACCCCCTTGGGCAAACCGGTGGAACCGGAGGTGTAGATCAGATACGCCAGGTTGTGCCCATGGGGGGTGACCGGCGGCGCCAGGTCAGGCTCGCGCGTCAGGTCCAGCAGGTCCAGGTCCAGGCGTTCGACCCCTTCAGGCAGCGGCGCCCGGCGAGGGTCACGGCTGTCGCCCAGCAACCAGGCCAGGCCGGCATCACGGATCTGGTACGCCAGGCGCTCCTGCGGGTAGTCCAGGTCGAGCGGCACATAGGCCGCCCCGGTCTTGAGCACCGCCAGCAGCGCCACCAGCAACCGTGGCGAACGTGGCAGGCCGACACCGACCCGACACTCGGGACCGACACCACGGGCGTGCAGGTAGCAGGCCAGTTGATTGGCCTCGCGCTCAAGCTCGGCAAAGCTCAGGACCTGCTCGCCGCAACGCACGGCGGGGGCGTCTGGGGTACGCACCGCCCATTCGGCGATCCGCAGGTCTACCCGTTGCTCGTCCTGGATGCTGGCAGGCAGCGCGTTCCAGGCTAACAACTGCTGCCAGGCCGCCGGCTCGTGCAAATCGAAATCGCACAGGCGCGCTTGCGGGTGGTCGGCAATCTGCTCCAGCAGCGCCTCGAAGTGCCGGCGCCAGCGCTCGATACGCGGCGCGCTGAACAGATCGGTGGCGTAACTCAGTTCACACAACAGGCGGCCGGTGGAATCCTCGGCAGTGTCCAGCGCCAGATCGCAATCCACCGCGCGCATGACCGGCGGCAACGATTGCATGACCACCCCGTCCAGGGTCTGCAGGGCCGCACTGGCGTACCACTGGTGGTTATAGATCACCTGGAACAGCGGGTTGTGACTGAGGCTGCGCTGCGGCGCCAGCGCCTCGACCAATTGCTCGAATGGCAGGTCCTGATTGGCCTGATCGGCCAGCGCGCCCTGGCGCACACGCGCCAACAGGGTTTCAAAGGACTCACGCCCATCCAGCGCGGTGCGCATCACCAGGGTGTTGACGAAGAAGCCGATCAGACGCTCGCTTTCACTGTTGCCCCGGCCCGCAATCGGCACGCCGACGCGCAGGTCGCCCTGCCCGCTGTAGCGATACAACTGCACCTTGAACGCTGCCAGCAGCAACATGAACAGCGTCGCCCCACGGGCCTGGGCCACCTTGCGCAGGCGCCCGGCCAGTGCGGGCTCGATCTCGAAGCACAGCACTGCGCCCTGGCCGCTGGGGCGCGCCGGACGCTGGTGGTCGAACGGCAGTTCCAGGGACGGCGCCTCACCGGCCAGGCGTTGCAGCCAATATTCCAGCTGGCGCTCGCCCTCGCCCGCTGCCAGCAACTTGCGTTGCCATGCGGCGCAGTCGGCGTACTGTGCCGTCAGCACCGGCAACTCAGTGGCCACGCCTCGGCAATGGGCGTTGTAGCCACGGGTGAACTCGTCCACCAGCAGGTTCATCGACCAGCCATCGGCGACGATGTGGTGCACCCCCAGCAACAGCAGATGCTCATCGGCCGCCAGGCGCAGCACGGTCACGCGCAGCAACGGTCCGTTGGCCAGGTCATAAGGGGTAATGGCGCACGCCATGTGCAGCTCGTCGACCCGCGCCTGACGCGCTGGCGCTGCAAGCTCGGCGAGGTCCTGGTAAACCACGTCCAGTTCGACCTTGGGTTCGATCAACAGGTGCGGCTGGCCGTCCACCTCATGGAAACGGCTGCGCAGGTTTTCGTGTCGCGCGAGGATAGCGCGCAACGCATTGCCGATGGCCTCCTGGTTGACCTTGCCGGTCAGGCGCACGGCGCGGTGCAGGTTGTAGGTCGGCGCCTGGGGATCGAGTTTCCAGATGAACCATTGCCGGCTCTGCGCGGCAGACAGGGCCAGGGCGCCGTCACGCGCCAGGCCCGGTACCGGCAGACGCCGCAGGTTGACGCCCGCGGCGGCCAGTTTGGCGAGAAACAGTTGCTGCTTGTCCTGCGGCAGTTGTGCCAGGCGCGCACTGATGGCCTGAAACTCACGGTCCTGCGCCGCTACCTTGGGGTCTAGGACACTACTCATTCGGCCTGCTCCAGTTCTTCCAGCAAATCATTCATGAAATCCAGCTGCAACCCGTCGTCAGCGACGGCAGGTGCATGTGCCAGCTGTGCGGCAAGGGCGCCGACGCTGGGGTAGTCGAACAGCGTGTGAATCGGCAGATCGAGGCCAAAGGTCTCGCGGATCCGCGACACCAGGCGGGTCAAGAGCAACGAATGTCCGCCGAGCTCGAAGAAATCGTCGTCGATGCCCACGCGCTCCAGGCCCAGCAGCTCACACCAGATCGCGGCCAACTGACGCTCCTGCGCCGTGCGCGGCTCGACATGCTGGCGTGCCTGCCAACCAGGCGCCGGCAACGCCTTGCGATCGAGCTTGCCATTGGGGGTATGCGGCATCCGCGCCAGCACCACGATCTGCGCCGGCACCATGTAATCCGGCAGTGCCGCTTGCAGTTGCTGCTTGAGCAGTGCCGCCAGCCCAGGCGCCGCATCCGCTTCGACGTAGCCCACCAGCACGCTCCCGGCAGGTCCGGGACGCGCCACCACAGCGGCTTCGCGCACGCCCTGGAAGCGGCGCAGGCAGGCTTCGATCTCACCGAGTTCGATGCGGTAGCCGCGGATCTTCACCTGCTGGTCGATCCGCCCCAGGTACTCCAGCGCCGCGCCGCGCCAGCGCACCAGGTCGCCCGTGCGGTACAAACGCTCGCCAGCAGCGCCGAAGGGCGCGGCGATGAAACGCTCGGCCGTCAGGCCCGGACGGCGGTGATACCCGCGGGCCAGGCCGACGCCACCGATGTACAGCTCACCGGCCACGCCTTCGGCCGCTGGCTCCAGGCTTTCGTCGAGAACATGCAAGGCGGTGCCGGCGATGGCTTCACCGAGCAGCACTTGCGGTGCATCACGGTCCAGGCGCTTGCGCGCCGACCAGATGGTGGTCTCGGTCGGGCCATAGAGGTTCCACAACTCACCGACCACAGTCTGCAGGCGTGCCGCCAGATCGCTGGCCAAGGCCTCGCCGCCGCACAACGCGCGCACCCCATTCAGGGTGCTGAACTGCGGATGCTCACTGAGCATCCGCCAAGTCGACGGTGTGGCTTGCACGCAGCCGACGCCCTGGTCGGCGATGTACTGCAGCAAGCGGCCGGCGTCGCGGGCCAGCAGCCGATCGGCCATCACCACGCTAGCGCCCGACACCAGTGGCAGGTAAAGCTCCAGCGCCGCGATATCAAAGGACAGTGAAGTCAGCGCCAGGACCTTTTCGCCGATTGCCAGGCCCGGAGCCTGGGCCATGCTCGACAGGAAGTTGGCCAGTGCCCCGTGGTGCACGGCGACACCCTTGGGCAGCCCGGTGGAGCCCGAGGTATAGATGATGTAGGCCAGTTGCTGCGGGTCGATGCTCGGCAGGCCTGGCGAGGTCGGCTCGGCAGCCGGCAAGTCCAGTTGGTCGAGGCACCAGCGCTGCTGGCCGGGGGTGGCTGGCGGCAGTTGGTCGAGCAACGCACTGTCGGTCAACACCCAGCGCGCCTGACTGTCATCGAGCATGTGGCGCAGGCGCTCAGCCGGGAACTCCGGGTCCAGCGGCACGTAGGCAGCGCCGGCCTTGAGCACGGCGAGCAAGGTCACCAGCAACTGGGCCCGACGCTCCAGGCACACCCCGACCAACGTCGCCGGCCCCACACCATGGGCCAGCAGGTGCTGGGCCAGGCGCGTGGAGGCCTGATCGAGGCTGGCATAGTCGAGCGTTTCGGCGGCGTCGCTGACCGCCGGCAAAGACGGCGTGCGCCGCGCTTGCTCGGCGAACAGCGTCGGCAGGCTCAGCCCCTCCGCCAGCGCCGGGGTTTGCCGAGCGCGGTCGATGGCGCGCTCACGGGCTTCTGGCGTAAGCATCGCCAGCTCGCCGAGGCAGCGCTGTGGATCCCCCGGCAGCGCGCGCAGCAACTCACCCAGGTGCCCCGCCAGTTGTGCCAGGAATTCCTCGCTGAATGCCTCGCTACGGGCCGCGAAGGCCAATTGCAGTTGCTCACCCGGGTTGACCGTGAGGGTCAGCGGATAGTGGCTGGACTCGCGCTGGTGCACCCCAGCGATGCCCAACCGCTGGATCGCACGGCTGCGCAGGGCTGCGTCCACCGGGTAGTTCTCAAACACCAGCAAGCTGTCGAACAGTGACTGGCCGGCACTGCCCGCCCAGCGCTGCACCTCGTACAACGGCACCTGCGCCTGCTCTTGCAACTGCAAGGTCTCGCCCTGCAACTGCAAGAGCCAGTCAGCCAACGGCTGCTGGACCAGCGGCTCGGCGATCAGCGGCAAGGTATTGATGAACAGCCCAAGCATCTCGGCACTGCCGGCCAGATCGGCCGGACGCCCCGACAGCGTGACCCCGCAGCACACCACGCGCTGGCCACTGTGGCGTTGCAGGAGCAGCAGCCAGGCCGCTTGCACCAGGGTATTGAGGGTGACCCGCTGGCGGCGGGCAAAATCCTTCAGGCGGTCGGTCGCCTGGACCTCCAGATTGAACTCCAGCAGGTGCTGCGACGCCGGCGCGGTCCCGGTCCCGGTCGCGGTCGCGGTCCCGGCGAGCAAGGTCGGCGCATCGAGTGTCGCGGTGCGGGCCTTCCAGAATGCTTCGCCACGCAGCGGATCCTGGCGCTGCAGCCAGTCGATGTAGTCGCCATAACGGCCGGCCTGGGCGCCAGTGTCTTCACCGACATACAGACCCAGCCATTGCTCGATCATCCGCGCACTGCTCCAGCCATCGAGCAGCAGATGGTGGTACGTCCACACCAGGCGGGAGCGCTGGGCGTCCAGGCGCAATACCTGGACCCGCTGCAACACCGGCACGTCAAAGCTGAATGCCACGCCACGCTGTTGCTCGGCGAACTCCGCCAGGGCCTCTGGGCTAACATCGCGGCCACGCCAGTCGTGCTCTTCCCAGGCCTCTGGGACCTGCTGGTAAACCAGTTGCAGGGGCTGATCCAGGCCATCCCAGGCAAAGGCGGTGCGCAGGATCGGATGGCGCGCGATCAGTTGTTGCCAGGCCTGGCGCAAGCGCTGGGGATCGAGGTCATCGACGTCGAATGCCAGTTGGTTGACGTAGACGCCGGCGGTGGTGTCGCTCAGGCCATGGAACAGCAAGCCTTGCTGCATCGGCGACAGGGGGTAGGCATCTGCCAGTGCCGCGCGGCTGACCGGCAACCGCGCCCAGGCGGCGTCATCCAGCCAACCCAGACCAGTGCCACCGGCGAGCGGTGGTGCCGCCTGCGGTAGCAGATGCCCGGCGACCAAGGCCAGGCGACGTACCGTCTGTTGCTCGAACAGGTCGCGCGGGGTCAGCGTCAGGCCGGCTTCACGGGCCCGCGCCACCACTTGCACCGAGACGATCGAGTCGCCGCCCAGTTCGAAGAAGTTGTCCTCGGCACTGACCTGAGGCACGTTCAGCACGCTTTGCCAGATCGCGGCCAGCAGGGTTTCTACCGCGCCTTGCGGCGCCACGTGCACCCGGGTTTCCAGCTCCGGCTCCGGCAAGGCCTTGCGATCGAGCTTGCGGTTCGGTGTCTGCGGCATGTGCTCCAGACGCATCAACCGCGCCGGCACCATGTAGTCCGGCAGCTGTGCTTGCAGGCGTTCACGCAAGCGGCCCAACAGGGCGTCGTCGGGTTCGGCCACCACATAACCAATCAACTGGTTGTGCCGCGCGACTACCGCTGCTTCGCGCACCCCCGGCTCTGCCAGCAGGCAGGCTTCGATTTCGCCCAGCTCGATGCGGAACCCACGGATCTTCACCTGCTGGTCGATCCGGCCCAGGTATTCCAGCGCACCATCGGCACGGCGGCATACCAGGTCGCCAGTGCGATACAGCCGCGCGCCGTCGCCAAATGGGTCGGCGACAAAACGCTCGGCCGTGAGTGCCGGCCGGGCGTGGTAACCCCGCGCCAGGCCTTCGCCGCCGATGTACAGCTCGCCGGCCACTCCCAGCGGCAACGGCTCAAGGTCATCATCGAGGACGTGCAGCGCGGTGTTGGCCAGGGCTTCACCGAGCAACACCTGCGGGTGTTCGGCGTCCAGCCGGTAACGCGCCGACCACACCGTGGTCTCGGTCGGGCCATACAGGTTCCACAAACCACCGGCGACCGCGCTCAGGCTGCGCGCCAGATCGGCCGGCAAGGCTTCGCCACCGCACAGCACCTGGCGGCCGGCCAGGGCCGGCAGGCTTGGGTGTTCGGCGAGCATGCGCCAGGTCGAAGGCGTGGCCTGGATCGCGGTCACTTGCTGTTGTTCGATCTGCGCCCACAGGCGCTGCGGATCACGGGCGGTGTCGCGGTCCACCAGCACCACGCTGGCGCCACTGACCAGCGGCAAATACAGCTCCAGGACCGCGATGTCGAACGACAGCGAGGTCAGGGCCAGCAATCGACCGCTCTGCTCCAAGCCCGGCGCCTGGGCCATGCTCGCCAGGAAGTTGCCCAGCCCGGCACGGCGCACGGCCACACCCTTGGGTTTGCCGGTGGAGCCAGAGGTGTAGATCACGTAGGCCAAGTGCTCGCCGCCGGCCAATGGAGCTGGGTTGCAGTCGCGGCCTTGCTCCTCCAGTTGATCCAGCCACCAGCACTCGGCGACCGTGCCCAGCGCCTGCAGCGCGGGCTGCAACGCGGTCTCGCTGAGCAACAGCGCAGCGCCGCTGTCATCGAGCATGTGCCGCAGCCGTTCGGCCGGGAACTCAGGGTCCAGCGGCACGTAGGCGCCACCGGTCTTGAGCACGGCCAGCAAGGCCACCAGGAGCTGCGGCCCGCGTTCCAGGCACACGCCCACCAACACATCCGGCCCCACGCCCGCGGCTTGCAGGCGATGGGCCAAGCGGTTGGCCTGGCGATTCAGTTCGGCGTAGCTCAGGCACAGTTGCGCCTGGCGCAGCGCAATCGCCTGCGGCACACGGGCGGCCTGGCGCTGGAATTGTTGCACCAGGTCAAAATCGGCCACCCCGTGGTCGTGGGCAGCACCGGCATTCAATACCGCTGCCCGTTCGCTGACGCCCAACAACGGCAGTTGCCCCAAACGCAGGCTGGCGTCCTCGCTGATCGCCAGCAACAGCTGCTGCAGGTGGCCGTCGAGGCGCTCGATCGCCGCGCTATCGAAGCGGGCACGGTCATAGCTGTAGCAGAACGCCAACGAGTCGCCCTGGTTGACCAGCAGCATCAGTGGGTAATTGCCCTGCTCGCGGCTGAGCAGATTGGAGAACCGTGGGCCATCGCCCTGGCCACTCAACAACGCGCTATCGAGCGGGTAGTTCTCGAACACCAGGATCTGCTCGAACAGGCTCTGCCCGCCCTGCCCGGCCCAGCGTTGAATGTCATACAGCGCCGAGTGTTCATGCTCGCGCACCGCCAGGCCCAGAGCCTGGACGTGGTCCAGCCATTGGCCGACGGTGAGCTGTGGGTGCGGGCTGGCAACCACCGGCAAGGTATTGATGAACAGCCCCAGTTGCTGCTCGATCCCCGGCAACTCGGCCGGACGCCCGGCGACGGTGGCGCCGAAGGCCACGCACGCCTGGCCGGTGTAGCGCTGCAGCAGCAACAGCCAGGCAGCCTGCAGCAGACTGCTGAGGGTGACCTTGCGCTGGCGGGCGAATTGGCGCAGACGCTCGCTGGTCGCGCTGGACAGCTGCGAGCGATGCTCGGCGGTGCCTTGCCCGGGATTTTCCAGGGCAATAGCCGCCGCCAGCGAGGTGGGCGACTGCAGCGGCGCCAACTGCTCGCGCCAGAAGCGCTCGCTGGCGGCCGCAGGGTTGCCGGCCAACCAGGCAATATAGTCACGATAGCGCCCCACAGGGGTCGGCAGCGCTTGCCCGGCATAGCGCTGCATCACCTCGGCGAACAACTGGGCCTGGCTCCAGCCATCGAGCAGCAAGTGATGGCAGGTCCAGATCAAGTGATGCCGGTCGGTGCCGGTCTGCACCAGCAGCAGCCGCATCAAGGGTGGACGCAGCAGGTCGAAGGGACGGCGCTCGGCCTCGGCGAGGGCTTCGATATCACCCGCCTCGGCCTCGCTCCAGTCCAGCGCGACAGCACCCATGATGACCTGCAACGGCACCCCGCCCGCCGGACTGACAAATCCACTGCGCAGCACGCCATGGCTGTCCAAAGACGCTTGCCAGGCGGCACGCAGACGCTCGGGATCGAGGCCTTCGGCATCCATGCGCACCTGGTTGATGTAGCTGCCATCGCCCGGTTGATACAGGCTGTGGAACAGCATGCCGTGCTGCATCGGCGACAGCGGGTAGAGGTCTTCAACCTGGCTCAGCGGCAGCGCCAGGGCATCCAGTTGCGCTTGGTCAAGGGTCGCCAAGGGGAAGTCCGACGGCGTCGCACCGCCGACGCCTGGCGTCAGGCAATGGGCGACCAGCGCCAACAGTTCGGCCTCATACAGTGCCACCAGTTCGGCCAGCCGCGGCGCGTCGAGTTGCTGCGGGCTGAAGGTCCAGGCCAACTGCAGGCGACCGTCGTTCACCCCGCCGTCGATCGACAGCCAATTGGACAACGGCGCCGCCGGGTCCAGGCTGTCTGCGCAAGGCTCCGTCGCACGGCGCAGCAGGCCAGCGTCAAAGCTGGTATCGAACTGACCCAGATAGTTGAAGGTGATGCGCGGCACCGGCCGCGCCGCCAACTGCGCCCGCACCTGTGCGGGAGCCAACTGTTGCAGCAGGCCGAAGCCCAGGCCGCCGTCCGGCACCCGACGCAGTTGTTCCTTGGTGGCCTTGAGCGATTGGCCCAGGTCAGCGCCGGCCTGGAGCCGCACAGGATAGGTAGAAGTGAACCAGCCTACGGTCCGACTCAGGTCCAGGTTAGCCAGATGTTCCTCGCGGCCATGGCTTTCCAGCTCTACCAACAGTTCGCCCTGTTCGCTCCAGCGCCACCAGGCCCGGGCCAGGGCACACAGCAGCAGGTCGTTGACCTGGGTGCGATAGGCCGCCGGGGCATCGCGCAGCAGTTGGCGGGTCTGGGTCTGGTCCAACTCCAAGGCCAGCGTCACGGCCTCACTGACCGCGGCCGGGCCAGCGTGGCGCGCCCCGGGGAAACTGGCCGCAGCTTCGCCCAGTTGTGCCAGCCACCAGGGCATTTGCGCCAGCACCTCGCTGTGCTGCGCGCGCTGCGCCAGAAAACCCGTCCACTCACCGAAGGCATGGCTGCGCCGCGGCAACGCCGCAGTGCTATCGGCCAGCAATTGCTGCAGGTCTTCAAGCAGGATGCGCCAGGAAACGCCGTCCACGACCAGGTGATGAATCGCCAGGAACAGGCGCTGGCCAGCGCCTTTCAGGTCGATCAACACGGCCCGTAACAGTGGACCGTGCGCCAGGTCCAGGCTGCGTTGCGCCTGGTTGACGAGCAGCGCCAGGGCGTCGGCATCCGCCGCCTCGCGGCTCCAGACCTCGACCCCGGTGGGCGCCGCGTAGGCGCCATGCCAGGTGCCCGCGGGCTCCTGATGCCAACGCAGGTTCAAGGCATCGTGATGAGCAACCAGGGTAGTGAGCGCCTGTTCCAGTTGCGCCACCGCCAGCGGCGTTGCCACGGTCAGCAACAACGACTGGTTCCAGTGCTGACGCTGGACCATGGGCGTGGCGAAGAACCTTTGCTGTACTGGCGTCAGGGCGATAACGCCCGGCTCCGGGCGTGCAGCCCCTTCGCGTTGCTGGCCCAGGGCCGTGGCCACCTGTGCCAGTTGGCGCAGGGTCTGGTGGCGGAACAGATCCCGCGGACCGACCTGCCAACCGGCCAACCGGGCGCGGCTGGCGACCTGGATGGCGATGATGGAGTCGCCACCGAGTTCGAAAAAATTATCCTGGGCGTCGATCTCATCGACACCCAGCAACTGGCTCCAGATCGTCGCCAGCGCCTGCTCCACCGGCCCTTGTGGCGCGTCCAGGGTGCGGACCTTGCGCACCGGCTCCGGCAAGGCCTTGCGGTCGAGCTTGCCGTTGGCGCTCAAGGGCATCTGCGCCAACACGATGATCTGCGCCGGCACCATGTACTCCGGCAGTGCTTCACCCAAGCGCAGACGCAGGGCGTCTGCCAGGCCGTCGTCGGCCGCCGCGACCACATAGCCGAGCAATTGCTTGCTGCCGGCTATCGCTTGCGCCACTACCACCACCGCTTCGCTGACCGCTGGGTGTTCCAGCAGACGCGCCTGGATCTCCCCCAGCTCGATGCGCAAGCCACGGATTTTTACCTGATGGTCGATTCGTCCCAGGTATTCGATCGCACCATCGTCACGCCAGCGCGCCAGGTCACCGGTACGGTACAGCCGGCTGCCCTGGCCGAACGGATCGGCGATAAAACGCTCGGCAGTCAGCCCGGGACGTCCCAGGTAACCCCGGGCCAGGCCAACACCGCCGATGTACAGCTCGCCCGGCACACCTTTGGCCACCGGCAACAATTGTCCATCGAGCACGTACAGGCGCAGGTTGGCGATCGGCCGGCCAATCGGCACGCTGTGCAGGCCCGGGGTGTCATGGCAAGCCCAATGGCTGACGTCGATGGCCGCCTCGGTGGGGCCATAAAGGTTGTGCAGGCCGGCGCTGCTCTGCGCCAGGAAGCGCTGCTGCAGATCCACGGGCAAGGCTTCGCCGCTGCACATCACCAGGCGCAAGCGCGGACAGTCAGCCAGGGACTCGGTGGCCAGGTAGGCTTGCAGCATGGACGGCACGAAGTGCAGGACGCTGATGCCGTGCCCGGCGATGATCGCCTTGAGCTCGGCCGGGTCGCGATGGGCGCCGGGAGCGGCCATGACCAGGGTCGCGCCGGTCATCAGCGGCCAGAAGAACTCCCACACCGATACGTCGAAACCAAACGGCGTCTTTTGCAGCACCCGGTCGTGCTGATCGAGGGCAAAAGTGGCCTGCATCCATTGCAGGCGATTGCACAGCGCGGCGTGACTGTTGCCCGCCCCTTTTGGCCGGCCGGTGGTGCCGGAGGTGTAGATGCTATAGGCGAGCTGGTCGGGGTGGTTGAGCAGGTCCGGGTCATCCACCGGGTACTCGGCAAACAGCGCAGCGTCGCGGTCCAGGCACAGCACCTGGCGATCGCTGGCAGGCAGGCGCGCCAGCAGATGCTCCTGGGTCAGCAGCAGTTTGGCGCCGCTGTCCTCAAGCATGTAGGCGAGGCGCTGGTCAGGCTGATCCGGTTCCAGCGGCAGGTAGGCAGCGCCGGCCTTGAGCACGGCGAGCAGGCCGACCACCATCTCCAGCGAACGCTCGGCGAACACCCCGACCAGATGCTCCGGGCCGACGCCGCGCGAGCGCAGGTAATGCGCCAGGCGATTGGCGGCAGCGTTGAGTTCGCCGTAGCTAAGTTGCCGATCGCCGACGATCAGCGCCGTAGCCTCGGGTGTAGCGAGCGCCTGCGCCTGCAGCAACACCTGCAGGCACTGCGGCTGCGCGTAGTCGACTGCAGTGGCGTTCCAGCCATCGAGGACCTGCTGGCGTTCATCGGCGTCAAGCAGCGTGAGGTCGCCGATCGCCGCGTCGGGACGCTCGGCGCAGTCGTGCAACAGACGCAGGAAATGCCCGCGCATGCGCTCGATCCGCGCGGCATCGAACAGGTCGGTGGCATAGGTGAAGGCACCACTGAGCACGCCATTGGCGTCTTCCTCGGTATCGAGGCTGAGGTCGAACTTGGCCATCTGCGGCGTAGCCACCTGCAGCCGGGCGTGCAAGCCGGGCATGCCGGAGAGTTCGGCAGTGCTGCGCTGCTCGTGATTGAACATCACCTGGAACAGCGGGTTGCGGCTCAGGCTGCGCTCTACACCGAGGGCGTCCACCAGTTCCTCGAACGGCAGGTCCTGGCAGTCCTGGGCGGCGATGACCGTCTGCCGGACCGCGTCGAGCACGGAGCGGAACGCCAGGCGCGGCTGCAGCTCGCTGCGCAACACCTGGGTATTGACGAAAAAGCCGATCAGCCCCTGGACTTCCTGGCGCTGACGGTTGGCCACCGGTACCCCCACCAGCAGTTCCTGTTGCGCCGTATAACGGTGCAGCAGGACCTTGAAGGCGGCCAGCAACAGCATGAACACGCTGCAACCACTGGCAGCGGCCAGCGCCTTGAGGCGCGTGCTCAGTGCCGGTTCCAGTTCAAAGCCCAGGCTCGCGCCGCGAAAGCTCATTTGCGCCGGTCGCGCATGATCGGCCGGCAGTTCGAGGATCGGCGGACGCTCGCCCAGGGTCTGGCGCCAATAGGCCAGTTGGCGCTCGCCCTCGCCGGCTTCCAGCCAATTGCGTTGCCACAGCGCGTAGTCGGCATATTGCACTGGCAAATCCGCCAACTGCGGGGCCTGCCCCTGCAGGTAGGCGGCATAGCCCTGCGCGAGTTCGCCGAGCAGGATCTGCATTGACCAGCCATCGGAAACGATGTGGTGCAACGCCAGCAACAAGGCGTGACGCTGCTCGCCCAAACGTACCAGGGTGAACTGCAGCAACGGCCCTTGATAGAGGTCAAACGCTTGCCCGGCAGCGTCTTGCAAGGCTGTGGCCAGGGCCGCATCAGGATCGGCCATGGCGCGCAGATCGAGGACTGGCCAGGCCTGCGCTACGGGGGCCTGGATCACTTGCGACAGCTCGCCATCAACCTCGGCAAAGCGGGTGCGCAGGATTTCATGGCGGGCGACCAGGCTGTGGAGCGCCGCCTGCAATGCCGCCTCGTCCAGCTCACCTTGCAGGTGCAGCACGCCTGCCTGGTTATAGGCGGCCGACTCCCGGTCCAGTTGCCAAAGAGTCCACAAGCGACGCTGCGCATAGGACGCCGCCAGTGCTGAAGCATTGTCCGGGCGCGGTGGAATCGGCAGGCTTTCAATGCTCATGCCCTGGGACTTGAGCTTCTCACCTAGTTGGCGACGCGCGGCCGGGTCGAGTTCGGCGAAGCGCCGGGCCAGGGCGAGCAAACGATCAGCGACAGTCATGGTGCCTCCACTTCGGCAAACAGATTTTCCAGCGCATCCAGGTCACTGCCGGGTGCTTGTTGCAATTGGGCGACCTTGGCGCAGAAACGCTCGAGGGTTTCGCCCTCGAAGAACAGCCGTAACGGCAGTTCGATGCCCAGTTGTTCCGCCAGGCGCGCGCGCAAGCGGGTGGCCAGCAGCGAGTGACCGCCGAGGGCGAAGAAGTTGTCTTGCAAGCCGACCCGCTCAACCCCCAGCGCGTCCTGCCAGACACCGGCGAGGATGCGTTGCAGTTCAGTCTGCGGTGCCTGGTAGGCCTGCTCGACGACGGCTTCGGCCGACAGTGCACGGCGGTCCACCTTGCCGTTGGGCATCAACGGCAGGTGTTCCAGTTGGTGCACAGCGCTCGGAATCAGGTGCGCCGGCAGCCGCTGTGCCAGTTGGGCCAACAGGCGCTCGGCAAGCGGTTCCTCGGCGCCCTGTGCGCGGGCCACGACAAACGCCAGCAATTGCGCGCCATTGGCCGTTTCACGAACCACCACCGCCGCCTCGCTGACCCCTGCACAACCCGCCAGCACGGCTTCCACTTCGCCGGGCTCGATGCGGAACCCGCGAATCTTCACCTGGGCGTCGATTCGCCCAAGGAACTCCAACTGGCCGTCGGTGCGCCAGCGCGCCAGGTCGCCGGTGCAATAGCCCCGACTGCCATCGGCAAGCGTCGGGTAGCGTTCAGCGGTCAGTGCCGGGCGATCCAGGTAGCCACGGGTGACCCCCGGCCCTGCGACATACAGCTGGCCAATCTGGCCGATCGGCACCGGTTCCAGTTGGGCGTCCAGCAGCAGCATGCGCATTCCCGGTGCCGGGCGGCCGATGGTCACCGGCCCCAGGTCGGCGTTCCAGGCGCTGCACCAGACGCTGCCTTCAGTCGGCCCGTACTCGTTGCTCAACAAGGTGTCGGGCAGTCGCTGGTAATGCCGCGCGACCAAGGCCGGCGTGCACGCCTCGCCGGCGACCACCACCACGCGCAGGCGCTGCTCGCCCAGGTGTTCCAGCACTTCGCCGTGCAGGCCGGGCAATGCCAGGTAGTGGGAAATCCGCTGTTCACCCAGCAGTTGCGCTATGGCCCGCGGGTCCTTGGCTTGCCCGGGTGTGGGCAGGTGCAGGCAGCCACCCTGGCCCAGGGTCCAGAAAAGCCCGGCGACGGAACTGTCGAACGACAACGACGAGAGCAAGAGGAACGACTCCACTGGTGCCTGGTAGTGGACGAAACGTGCCAGGGTCGAGGCCAGGGCGTTGGCATGGCTGACGGCAACGCCCTTGGGCGTGCCGGTGGAGCCAGAGGTATAGATGACATAAGCCAGGTCATCGCCGCTCACCGTCACTGGCACAGGTGCGTCCGGCCCCTGCCAGATGACCGAGTCCGATGCCAGGGACAGCACCGCCAGCCCGGCTGGCAGGCGCAGTTCGCTGTCGAGGGGGTCCAGGGTCAGCAGGCACGACGCGCCGGCATCGGCGAGCATGAAACCCAGGCGCTCGGCCGGGTAGTCCGGGTCCAGCGGCAGATAGGTGCCACCGGCCTTGAGAATCCCCAGCATCGCCACCAGGGCGGACAGCGAACGCCGTGCATACACCCCGACGATCCGCTCACGCCCCACGCCCACGGCCTGCAAGGCATGGGCGAGTTGGTTGGCACGCTGCTCCAGCGTGGCGTAATCGAGTGTCTGCTCGCCTTGGCGCACCGCCAGTTGGTTGTGCTTGCGGACAACTTGCGCCTCGAACAGACGGTGCAACAGCCCCGGCGATGCCAGGGGCATGTCCGGGCCCAGTTCGAAGGCGGCGATGCGCGCCCGCTCCGCGGCGCCCAGCAGGCTGACCTGGGCCAGGCGCTGCTCGAGATCGGTCAGCGCATAACCGGCAAAGACTCCGAACTGCTCCAGCCACAGCGCCGCCACTGCGGGTTCGAAGCGCTCGGCGGCATGTTCCAGGCGCAGCATCCGGCCTTCCCGGCCCAGGCTCAGCAATGGCAATTCATAGGCATCGAGCTCCACCTCGACGCCCGCCACCTGCCGACACTCAGCGCTGAAGCCAAAGCCGCCGTCGCTGTCGAGCCCGGCCACGGCACCTTCATCCAGGCATTCCAGCCACGAGCGGGCCTCGTCCAGGCGCCCACGCAGATCCTCCAGCGTACGCACCAGGCTGGCATCGGCGGCATACACCAGGTTGATCGGCAGACGACGCTCGAAGCGGCCGAGGATTCCTTGCACCTGCTCGTTGCGCCCCTCCAGGGTCACCGTCAGGTTTACCTGTGGCTGCTCGGTCAAGCGACACAGGAAACCACCCCAGAGGCACAGCAGCAGGTCGTCGGCCGGCATCCCCAGGGCTGCGGCGCGCTGGTCCAAGGCCTGCAGCAATTCGTCAGCAGGCACCCGCAACTGCTCGACCCGGCTGGCCTGCACGTCTCGTTCGAACGGCAACGGCCCGCGTGGCAACACTGTCTGTTGTACCCCGCGCCAATAGCACGCGCCTTGCGCACCGAGGTCGGCAGCCACCAGTTCACCTTGCCAGGTGGCGTAGTCAATGTACTGCAGGGCCTCCTCATCGGCGGCCGGCAAGTGGCTGCTGTAGCCTTGTCGCAGCTCCTCGGCCAATTGCTGCAAGGCCTGGGCATCGACGCTGGCCAGGGACGCGCCAAGCACCACCACGAAGCCATTGGCATCACTGGCCTCTTGCACCACGGCGGCGGCGAACGCCACCTGCTCCAGGGCACGGCGCACCACCTCGCCGGCTTCCCCCGCCAGCGCCGGATACAACGGCGACCGAACCTCCTGCTCCACCGCCTGCACCGGGCGGCGCAAGCCGTCGATCCGCAGGTAGCGAGTACGCAGGACTTCGTGGCGCTGTTGCAGCTCATCGAGCACGGCCTGCAGCCGTGACGGCTGGCAAACGCCGGCGATAGACACACGGACCAAGGCGTTCAACGGCCGACCGAGACGGTCCTGGCGGCTGAGCACGGCGCCTTGCTGTGCGCAAAGAGGGAAAGCTTCTGGGTGGGCAGGCAGTTGCATGTAGGGGAACCTCAATCGAGTGCCAGGTCGGCGCTTTTCTGCGCAATTGCCATCGCGGTGAGAATCTTGCGCGGGCCAGTGAATGCATTACGGGCGTGCAGCGACAGCATGTTGTCCAGCAGGACCACGTCGCCTTGGTGCCAGGGGAATTCGACCATCACGTCGCGGTAAGCCTGTTGCAGGTGGCGGATGGTTGCGTCGGGGATCACTGCGCCGTCGCCAAAGAAGGTGTTCTGCGGCAGATCGTCGGGGGCGAACTCGGTGATCAATGCCGCGCGCAGGGTTTCAGGCAGGGTCAGGGCGTTGAAGAACGTGCCATGGTTGAACCACAGCTCTTCGCCGCTGCGCGGGTGACGGACGATGGCCGGCCCCACCTGGCGGGTGCGCAGGCGGTTGCCGCTCTTCCACTGCGGTTCGATACCGATGCGCGCGCAATACGCCTCGACTTCCGCCCGGTCCTCGCTCTGGAACACGGTCTGCCAGGGCAGGCCCATACCGTCGCCGTAGTTGCGCACGTACATGATCCGGCGCTGGCGGAATTCCTCGCGCACGGCCGGGTCGATGCGTTGTAACAATGCGCGGGTATCGCCCAAGGGGGTTTCGCCACCGGTCAGCGACGGCAGGTCGCAATAGAAGTACAGGTGCAGCGGAAACACCGGCGAATAGGAATGCTCGTTGTGGGGGAAAATCCGTTCATTGCTCGGGTAATCGGTGGAGCTGTAGATATTGAACTGGCGGGTCACCTGGGTCCGTGGCGAGGCCCGGAACAGGTACTCGAGCGCCCCGCCGGAGATCGCCTGGACGCAGCGGTCGAAGCCATCGATGCCATCCACATCAAATCCGCGCAGGAGGATCGCGCCGTGTTCCAGCAGTCGCGCCTCGATCAGCTCGCGGTGCTGCCCCAGCCATTCCACCAGGTCGGTGCCGGCGAACCGTGGCCGACACAACAGTGGCAGCGTGTGCCCTTCGAGCAGGGGCGTGAACACCACCCGCTCCTCCTGGCTGGCGGTGATGCTTCTGCGTGCCCGACCCATGGTCGGCAGTGCGGTGACTTTAACCTCGCTCATCATTGCTCCTGGACACTGTGCGGTTGAGTGGACGGCTGCGCTGCGCGCCGGCGCATCGGGCGCTGGCTGGCGAGCAGGGTCTGGCGCTGCTGGCTATCCACCGCCCGTGCTTCGCGCCGCACCTGGGCGGCCGCTTCCAGCAGGTCGGCCTGGGTCAACGCAGCCTTGCCCAGCCAGCAGTGCAGTACGGCCTGGATCTGCGCGAACAGCTGGGAAATTTCACCAGGCTGGAACAGCCCTTCGGGCATTTCGAAACGCGCTTCGAGGCGGCTGGCACTGCTGTAGAAACCGAGGATCAGGTCCAGCTCGGCAGCCTGTTGGCCGGCGTCGAACCCTTGCACGCGCACATCGCGCAGACGCGGCAGCGGTGGCTCGCCTTCCTGGTAATTGAGCTTGATGCTGAAGAACGGCGAGCGACCGGCCCGACGCGGCGGGCGCAGCGCTTCCACCAGTTGCTCGAAGGGCAAATCCTGGTGCCCTGCGGCGCCCAGCACTACGCCCCGGCACTGCTCCAGCAGGGCATCGGTGCTGGCGGCCAGGTCCAGATCAACCTGCAGCACCAACTGATTGATGAAAAACCCTACCAACGGCTCTGTGGCCGGATGACTGCGGTTGGCGATGTCGCTGCCCAGGCGGATACGCGACTGGCCGCTCTGCTCGCGCAGGCTGACTGCGAACGCCCCCAGCAGCAGCATGAACGGCGTGACTGCGCGGGCCCTGGCGAAGTCACGCAAGGCGCTGGTCTGCACGGCACTGAAGGTGAAGTGTTCGCCGACGGCCATCGCCTGCTTGTTGCGGGGCCGCTGCCCATGCAGCTCCAGCCAGCTATGCTCGCCGGCCAACGCTTGATGCCAGTAAGCCAACTGCCGGGCATGCTCGGGACCGGCCAACAGCTGGCGCTGCCAGCGGGCAAAGTCGCCATAGCCCACGGTCAACGCTGGCAGTTGCGCGTCGATGCCGGCCAACCGGGCGGTGTAGAGCACTTCCAGTTCATCCACCAGGTTGCGCATTGACCAGCCATCCACCGCGATGTGATGGGTGGTCAGCAACAGCACGTGCTCGCGCTGATCCAGGCGCAGTACGCACACCCGCTGCAGGGGCCCGGTACTCAGGTCGAACGGTTGCCGGGCGTGCGCGGCGGCGCGCTGGCGAGCTTGGGCCAGACGCTGCTCGGGCGACAGGTCGGACAGATCGTCAATGGCAAATTCCAGCGCCAGGGTCTCCTGCAGCAGCAGGCGCACACCCTCGCCCTGCGCAGCAAAGGTGGTGCGCAACACCCCATGGCGCTGCTGCAGCGCGCCGAACGCAGCACGTAGCGCATCGACGTCCAGCGGGCCACGCAGGTGCAGCGCCAGCGGCACGTTGTACACCGAGCTGTGGGGGTCCAACTGCCAGGCGAACCACAAGCGCTCCTGGGCAAAGGACGGCAGCAGTTCGTCAGTCACACTGGGGCTCAGGACAGGCTGGGGCTGGCCGGCAACGGCCTGGGCCAGAGATGTTGCAAAGCCAGCCAGCTCGGGGTGGTCGAACACGCTCGCCAGCGCCAGGTTCACCCCCAGGCGCTCACGCAGGCGTCCGACAATCTGCGCGGCAGCAATGGAGTTGCCACCCAGGGCGAAGAAGTTGTCGTCGCCAAAGATCTCATCTTGCCCCAGCACCTCGGCCCAGACCGCCGCGACCAGTCGCTGCTGATCGTCAACCAAGGCCTGGCCCTCGCGCACCAGCGGCTGGTCGTTGCGCCGCAGATGGAAGCAGTCCAGCTCCGCGCGTTCGAGCATCTGCCGGCAGGCGGAGCGTTGCAGTTTGCCGCTGGAGGTCTTGGGCAGTTCGCCGGGGTTGAGCAAGGCAATCCATACCGGCGTCTGCTGACAAACATCCGCCACGACTCGGTCGATCTGCGCACACAGTTGTGCAGCGCTGATCTTGCGTTGGGTGGTGCGGCCGATCTCGACCGCGATCCCGATACCCTCGCCGTCAACCTGCTCGACCACGAATGCCGTGACCCGGCCCTTGCGCGCGCCTTCGACGTTGTATTCGACGGCGCGCTCAAGGTCCTGCGGGTAAATATTCTGGCCACGGACAATGATCATGTCCTTGAGGCGCCCGGTGATGAACAAGCGGTTGCCGCGCAGGAAACCCAGGTCGCCGGTGCGCAGCCACGTGCGCCCTTCACGGCTGACAAACGTCCGCGCGCTCGCCTGCGGGTTGCGCCAGTAGCCACGAGCGACGCTGTCGCCACTGGTCCAGATCTCGCCGATATGGCTGTCCGGCTGGATGGCGCCGGTGTGCGGATCCACCAGCATCACCTGCAGCCCTTCGTGCAGGATGCCGCTGCTGACCAGCAAGCTGCCCTGCCCCGGCTCGGCGCGGTGTTCGCCCAGCGCATGGCTGTCGAAACTGGCACTGACGAAGTGCTCCGCAGCGGTGGTACCGGCGACGAACAGGGTGGCCTCGGCCAGCCCATAGCACGGCAAGAACGCCGCCGGCTTGAACCCGCAAGGCGCGAAGTGCTGGGCGAAGGCTTGCAGGCTGTCCTGGCGCACCGGCTCGGAACCGGAAAACAGCACGCGCAGGCAGCTCAGGTCGAGCTTGGCCAACACGCTTTGATTGACCCGCTCGGCGGCCAGGCGGAAGGCAAAGTCCGGGGCACCGCTGTGGCTCGCGCGATAGTCACTGATCGCTTCGAGCCAACGCGCAGGCCGCTCGACGAAGTGCCGCGGCGACATCAGGACCAGGCTCGCGCCCCGATAGACCGAGAGCAACAGACAGCCGATCAGCCCCATGTCGTGGTACAGCGGCAGCCAACTGACGAAGGTGTCGTCTTCACGCAGGTCGAAGCAACCGAGCATCATCTGTTCATTGGCGACCAGGTTGCCGTGGCTGACTTCCACACCCTTGGGGGTCGCGGTGGAGCCGGAGGTGTATTGCAGGAAGGCAATGTCCTCGTTGGCCGGTTGCCGCACCGGCCAGTTGGCACTGCCCTCCAGTGTCGATGCATCCAGCGCGTCGACCGACAGGGTGGTCGGCAACGCCTGGGCGAAGGCCTGTACCAGCGACTCGCGCAGATGCTCCTCGGTCAGCACCAGGCTTGGCTGGGCATCGTCGAGGATCGAGCGCACCCGGCTCAGTTCGTACTGGCGCAACGACTCGGGCGGCAATGCCGGCACGGCGATGATGCCTGCGTACAGGCAGGCGTAGAACGACACCACATAGCTCGGACCGCTCTGCATCAGCAACAGCGCCCGCTCACCGACGCCGGCATGGCGTGACAGCACTGCCGCCAGCTCACGGGCCCGGCGGTCGAGCTCGGCATAGGTCAGCGTCAGGCGCTGCGCTTCGCCGTCGAGGAGAAAATGCACCGCCGGCTTGTCACCGCGCCGCACCGCGTGCGCGCTCAGCGCGTCAACCAGAGACGTATGGAGGACTGTCATGTCGCACCTTTGCAAAGAAAGTGAGAGTCAGGGCGCACAGCGGCAGCGCCAGGCAACGTGGCCGCCAGGCAGGCAATCAGGTGGTCGAGCACCGCCCGCTCCTGCTCCTGGATGAAGAAGTGACCACCGGCGAACAGTTCGAGACTGAAACCTGCACCGGCATGCTCGCGCCAGGCCAGCAGTTGCGCCTGGCTGGCACGATCCTCAGTGCCGGCCAGCACATGCACCGGACACTGCAGGGGCGCCGTCGGCTGATAGCGATAGCGGCCGCACAGCAGGAAGTCGGCACGCAGCACAGGCAGCGCCAGACGCATCAGTTCGGGGTCTTGCAGGGCCTCAATAGGCGTGCCTTGCAGGGAGGCCAACTCGGCCATCAGTTGCTCATCGCCCAGGGGTTGGCGAAAGCGCAGGTAGTCGCGGTGCGCGGGGGCCGAGCCGCCAGACACCAGCAATGCACGAGGCGCCGGCAAGCCCTGCGCACGCAGGGCACAGGCCAGTTCGAACGCCAGCAGCGAGCCCATGCTGTGGCCGAACAGCGCGTAATGCCGATAGGTTTCACCGCGCAGCTCGCGGGCCAGTTGCGCGGCCAGGTCGACCAGGTCGCTCGCCAGCGGCTCGCCGGCACGACTGCCCCGCCCCGGCAGCTCGAGCGGACGAATGTCCAGCCAGGCCGGTGCGCTACGACGCCAGCGTGCATAGCTCATGGCACTGGCGCCCGCATAGGGCAGGCAGAACAGGGTCAGCAAAACGCTCACCGGCCGGCCTGCCCGTCCATGTGCTGACGCAGGCTGAGGGGGCGCATGTCGGTCCAGACCGACTCGATGTAGTCCAGGCAGTCTTGCTTCAGACCGCTTTTCCCCGCCTCACGCCAGCCCGCAGGCACTGCCTTGTAGTCGGGCCACAGCGAATACTGCTCCTCTGCGTTGACCAGTACTTTGAACGTTGCATCTTCGCGGTCGAAAGCCATTTGCAATTCCTCGATCTGTGGAGTCAATGCGAGGGGCATGACGCCCTGTCTCGCGGTTTCCTAGATCGACGAATGACAGAGAAATAACTTCAGACGGTGCTTTTGCGGCCTTGGATCATGACCAGGTGGAGATTGATTTAGGGAGTTGTTGCAAATAGTTCTTAATAGTATTAGATTTTTCACCCTCGCTGGCGTACTACCAAGAATTCATCAGGTGCCTCATGCAAAAAATCGATGCAGCCAGAAATGGTTCCCCCTTGCTTGAGGTGTTTTATGACCAGCGTTCACGCCTGATCGGTCTCGCAGCCCGGATCACCGGGTGCCGCAGTCACGCCGAAGACATCGTTCATGAAGCCTTCATGAAGGTCGACGATGCGGGTGACAACGAGCAGATCCGATCCCAGGCCTCCTACCTCACACGCGTCGTGCGCAACCTGTCGATCGACCATTACCGTCGACGCCAGTTCGAGGAACGCCTGATATGCCAGGACAGCGATAGCAACGAGGCGCCTGCGCACCACGCCGAAACCCCGGAAGCCCTGGTTTCCGACCAGCAACTGCTGGAGCGGGTATGCGGCGCACTGGCCGACCTTCCCGAGCGCACCCGCTATGTATTCGAGATGTGCCGCATCCATGGCATGAAGCAGAAGGACATCGCCAGGGACCTCGGCGTGTCCGCGCCCCTGGTCAGCGCAATGATCCGCGAAGCCCTGCTGCATTGCCGGGAAAAAGCCCTCTAGCGGTATTGCCATCCTGCTGCCGCCGACGCAGCCTCGCGCTGCTCGACAGCGGCTACTGATGTGTCTCGCGCAAAAACAACAACGCCCCGACAGGTCGGGTAATGCTGTTCAGTTAAGCGACGCCGACCATTGTAGGAGCGGGTGCCCGCTTGCGGCCTGCTCGCGAAAAACTCAAAGACGCCGCGTTTATACTGAATACACGCGTTATCGTTGACGTTTTTCGCGAGCAAGCTCGCTCCTACAAGGTACTGCACTCACTTAACTGAACAGCATTACCCGACCTGTCGGGGCGTTTTTTATCTCAACTGGCGTAGCCGCAAAACCCTACCAGCTGGCAGGCAACCAACCCAGTGCCGCGCAGATGGCGTAGGCCATGCTGATCAGGTACAGCACCACTACCGTGACCTGGATCAGCGGATGGGCAATCCAGCCGCATTGCCAGGCCGGGACGATGTCGCCGTTCTTGCGTGCCGAGCGTAGCATCAGGATCGGCATGATCGACAGGATCACCCCGCTGAAAACCCCGGCAAAGTACAAGGCGCTGACGAAGCCGACCATGCCGCTGTAGGCCAGGATAAACGGCGGCACGCAGACAATGGCCAAGACCATCAGGCGGGTCTTGGGGTTGCTCTCCGAACCCAGGCTCTGGAACTTGTCGAAGATGTTGGTCAGGAAGCTGCCACCCAGGCCCCAGTAGGACGTCATCATCGCGCACAGGGCAAAGGTGTTGGCGGTGTAGAACGCCCACTGCCCCAGCGCCTGGCCCCAGGCCAGGGTCGCGACTTCACTCTGGTTTTCCAGACCGGTCAGGGCGATCACCGACATCGGCACCATCGCCAGCAAAATAAAGGTAATCAGCATCCCGGTGATCACCGCCAGCGGCAGGCGCTTGGGTGCGTGGCTGAAACCACGCGCCATTTCCGGGACCACGTACTGGGCCGAGAAACAGAACACGGCAATGTTGAACACCGGGATCATGTAGACCCAATCGCCTTCCAGCAGATTGGCAAACCGGGTGTTGTCGTGGACCAGCGTGGCAATGACCAGCACCAGGGTCATGCTGAGCATGCCGATGCTGATGAACTTCTCACCCTTGCCGATGGCCTTCAGGCCCAGGTACAGCACCAGCGCTGCAGGCAGGAAGAACAGCAGGCTGCCGAGTGCCGGGCTGATGCCGAAAAACTCGCTGAGTACCTTGCCGCTGCCGCTCATGTAGGCTACGAGCGCGCCGATGCTGTTGACCGCAACCGAGAGGAAAATCGCCCAGGCCCCGAAGGAGCCTACGTAGCGCTGGGCCAGGCCACTCAATTGGTGGTGACGGCGGGTGCGCAAGGCGGTTTCCGAGACATACAGCATGGAGATGGTGGTGAAGATGCCGGCGACCGCCAGCCAGAACAGCAGCGGCATGTAGCCGGCCTTGCGGCTGGCGTAGGCCATCGACAGCACGCCGGCGCCGATGTTGGTGCCGACAATCATTGCCACCGCCTCGACGAAGGTCAGGCGTTTGACTTCCAGCCCGGAAGACTCGGCATGGCTCGCCTCGTGTGGCTCGTCGGCCACGGCGTAAGGGGTCTTGCTCATGAACAATTCTCGCTATTTATAGTTATTGCAGAATCCACGCAGCGTTCGTCATCAAAGCACTGCATGCAGTAAAACCTTGAACGGCGCGCAAAATATCACACATGGTGTTCGGAATAACACTCATGAGCGCTTATTCATTGGTCTAAGATGCCCGGATTAGAGCGTTTACTGCTTTCAGGGGGCTGGCCAGGGGCGGGGTTTAGGGCTGTGGCGCCATCAATGATATTGATAGCAACCTAACAAAAGCCTTAGGCTAGAGGGCTGCCCCGAGGCTTATATCATTCCGAATGATAGTTACCTTTGCTTCATTCGATTCGTGAGATAGAGACTCGCCGAGCATCATCCGCCCATCTCAATACATTGGCGGATCTATCCATGGAACAGTCTCTTAAACATTTGCGCTTGCCCCTGGCCGCCCTCGCCGTGCTGGTGATGAGCGCCTGCGGCAAGACCCCGGACTCGGCCGCCACCATGCCCGCCGCCAAAGTCAGCGTGGCCAAGGTGCTGGAACAACCGGTCAACGAGTGGGACGAATTCACCGGGCGCCTGGAAGCGCCGGAAACCGTGGAAATCCGCCCGCGCGTATCTGGCCAGATCGATGAAGTGGCTTTCACCGAAGGCGCCCTGGTGAAAAAAGGCGACCTGCTGTTCCAGATCGATCCGCGTCCGTTCCAGGCTGAGGTCCGCCGCCTCGAAGCCCTGGTTGCCCAAGGCCGTGCCAATGCCACCCGCAGCGAAAACGAAGCCCAGCGCGGCGAGCGCCTGCGCACCAGCAACGCGATCTCGGCGGAGCTCGCCGACTCGCGCACCAGCGCTGCCCAGGAAGCCCGCGCCGCAGTGGGCGCGATCCAGGCGCAACTGGACCTGGCCCGACTGAACCTGAGCTTCACCCGTGTTACCGCGCCCATCAGTGGCCGCGTCAGCCGTGCCGAAATCACCGCCGGCAACCTGGTGACCGCCGATGTCACGCCGCTGACCAGCGTGGTTTCCACCGACAAGGTCTACGCCTACTTCGACGCCGACGAGCGAGTGTTCCTCAAGTACAGCCAGCTGGCTCGCCAGGGTCAGCGTGGCCAGACCACTCCGGTGTACCTGGGCCTGTCCAACGAAGACGGCAACCCGCACCAGGGCCAGATGAACTTCATGGACAACCAGGTCAACCCCAAGACCGGCACCATTCGTGGTCGTGCGGTGTTCGACAACAGCAAGGGCGAATACACCCCCGGCCTCTACGCACGCCTGAAGCTGGTGGGCAGCGGTACCTACTCGGCGGTGCTGATCACCGACGAAGCGGTGGGAACCGACCTGGGCAAGAAGTTCGTACTGGTGATGGACGGCGACAAGTCGGTGTACCGCGCCGTCGAACTGGGGCCGAAGATCGAAGGCCTGCGCATCGTGCGCAGTGGCCTGAACAAGGACGACACGATCATCGTCAAGGGTTTGCAACGGGTGCGCCCAGGCTCGCCAGTCACCCCTGAAGTGGTGCAGATGGCCAGCCAGGCAACCCTCGCCGCCCTCGCCCAACAACGCCAGGCGCTTGAAGCCAGCAACCTGCCCCAAGTCGCGCCTGCCAAGGGTGCGCCGGGTACGGCTGTGAAGCTCGCCGCTGCGACTCCACGCGGTTAAGGGATACAGACTCCAATGAATTTTTCCCAGTTCTTCATTTCACGGCCGATCTTCGCCGCCGTGCTGTCGCTGCTGATCCTGATCGCCGGCAGCATCTCGCTGTTCCAGTTGCCGATCAGCGAATACCCGGAAGTGGTACCGCCGACCGTGGTGGTGCGCGCCAACTTCCCCGGCGCCAACCCCAAGGTCATCGGCGAAACCGTCGCAGCCCCGCTGGAACAAGCCATCACTGGCGTCGAGAACATGCTGTACATGTCCTCGCAGTCCACCGCCGACGGCAAGATCACCCTGACCATCACCTTTGCCCTGGGCACCGACCTGGACAACGCCCAGGTGCAGGTGCAGAACCGCGTCACCCGTACCGAGCCCAAGCTGCCGGAAGAAGTGACCCGGATCGGCATCACGGTGGACAAGGCCTCGCCCGACCTGACCATGGTCGTGCACCTGACCTCGCCGGACAAACGCTACGACATGCTCTATCTGTCCAACTACGCCCTGCTCAACATCAAGGATGAGCTGGCGCGCCTGGGCGGTGTCGGTGACGTGCAGCTGTTCGGCATGGGCGACTACTCGCTGCGGGTCTGGCTTGATCCGAACAAGACCGCTTCGCGCAACCTGACCGCGACCGACGTGGTCACCGCGATTCGCGAACAGAACCGCCAGGTGGCCGCCGGTGCCCTGGGTGCGCCGCCCGCACCGAATGCCACCGCGTTCCAGCTCTCGGTCAATACCCAAGGCCGCCTGGTCAGCGAGGAAGAGTTCGAGAACATCATCATTCGCGCTGGCGACGACGGTGAAATCACCCGTCTGAAGGACATCGCCCGAATCGAGCTGGGGTCCAGCCAATACGCCTTGCGCTCGCTGCTGAACAACGACCCGGCGGTGGCGATCCCGATCTTCCAGCGTCCGGGCTCCAACGCCATCGAAATCTCCAATCAGGTTCGCGAGAAAATGGCGGAGCTGAAGAAGAACTTTCCTGAAGGCATGGACTTCAGCATCGTCTATGACCCGACGATCTTCGTCCGTGGCTCCATCGAAGCGGTGGTGCACACCCTGTTCGAAGCACTGATCCTGGTAGTGCTGGTGGTGATCCTGTTCCTGCAGACCTGGCGCGCCTCGATCATTCCGCTGGTGGCAGTACCGGTCTCGCTGATCGGCACATTTGCCGTGATGCACCTGTTCGGCTTCTCCCTCAACGCGCTGTCGCTGTTCGGCCTGGTGCTGGCCATCGGTATCGTGGTCGATGACGCCATCGTGGTGGTGGAAAACGTCGAACGTAACATTGGCCTGGGGCTGACACCGGTGGAAGCCACCAAGCGCGCCATGCGCGAAGTGACCGGCCCGATCATTGCCACGGCGCTGGTGCTGTGTGCGGTGTTTATCCCGGCCGCGTTCATCTCCGGCTTGACTGGGCAGTTCTATAAACAGTTCGCCCTGACCATTGCCATCTCGACCGTGATCTCGGCGTTCAACTCGCTGACCCTGTCGCCAGCGCTGGCTGCCGTGCTGCTCAAGAGTCATGACGCGCCGAAGGACCGCTTCTCACGGGTCCTGGACAGGTTGTTTGGCGGCTGGTTGTTCCGTCCGTTCAACCGCTTCTTCGACCGCGCCAGTCATGGTTATGTCGGCACCGTGACCCGGGTTATCCGCAGCAGCGGGATTGCCCTGGTGCTGTACGCCGGGCTGATGGTGCTGACCTTCTTCGGCTTCTCCAACACCCCTACCGGTTTTGTCCCGGCCCAGGACAAGCAGTACCTGGTGGCCTTCGCCCAGTTGCCGGATGCGGCGAGCCTGGACCGCACCGAAGAAGTGATCAAGCGCATGTCCGACATGGCGCTCAAGCAGCCGGGCGTGGAAGCCGCGGTGGCCTTCCCGGGCCTGTCGATCAACGGTTTCACCAACAGCCCCAACGCCGGGATCGTGTTCGTCACCCTCAAGCCCTTCGATGAACGCAAGGACCCGAGCCAGTCGGCCGGGGCGATTGCCGGCGCGTTGAATGGCCAATACGCCGACATCCAGGAAGCCTACATGGCGATCTTCCCACCGCCGCCGGTACAGGGCCTGGGCACCATCGGCGGGTTCCGCCTGCAGATCGAGGACCGCGGCAACCTGGGTTACGACGAGCTGTACAAAGAAACCATGAACATCATCAACAAGAGCCATAACGTGCCGGAACTGGCTGGCCTGTTCACCAGCTACACAGTGAACGTGCCCCAGGTCGATGCCGCCATCGACCGGGAAAAAGCCAAGACCCATGGCGTGGCCGTCAGTGACATCTTCGACACCCTGCAGATCTACCTGGGTTCGCTGTATGCCAACGACTTCAACCGCTTCGGTCGCACCTATCAAGTCAACGTCCAGGCCGAGCAGCAATTCCGCCTCGAACCAGACCAGATCGGCCAGCTGAAAGTGCGCAACAACAAAGGCGAGATGATCCCGCTGGCGACCTTCATCAAGGTCAGCGACACCTCGGGGCCGGACCGTGTGATGCACTACAACGGCTTCATCACCGCTGAAATCAACGGTGCCGCAGCCCCCGGCTACAGCTCCGGCCAGGCCGAACAAGCGATCGAAAAACTGCTCAAGGAAGAACTGCCCAACGGCATGACCTACGAGTGGACCGACCTGACCTACCAGCAGATTCTTTCTGGCAACACTGCGTTGTTCGTGTTCCCGCTGTGTGTGCTGCTGGCGTTCCTGGTGCTGGCGGCGCAATACGAGAGCTGGAGCCTGCCCCTGGCGGTGATCCTGATCGTGCCGATGACCCTGCTGTCGGCCATTACCGGGGTGATCCTGTCCGGTGGTGACAACAACATCTTCACCCAGATCGGTTTGATCGTACTGGTGGGCCTGGCATGTAAGAACGCGATCCTGATCGTCGAGTTCGCCAAGGACAAGCAAGAGGAAGGCATGGACGCACTCAGCGCGGTGCTCGAAGCCTGCCGCCTGCGTCTGCGGCCGATCCTCATGACCTCCTTCGCCTTCATCATGGGCGTGGTGCCCCTGGTCTTCTCCAGCGGTGCCGGTGCCGAAATGCGTCACGCCATGGGCGTCGCGGTGTTCTCCGGGATGCTCGGGGTGACCTTCTTCGGCCTGTTGCTGACGCCGGTGTTCTACGTATTGATCCGCCGCTATGTCGAGCGCGGCGAAGCTCGCAAAGCGGCCAAGGCCCTGCCACTGGAGGCACAACCATGAGCCTGAAAGTCTTCCTGCCGAGCTTGTTGGTGCTGGCCTTGAGTGCCTGCGCCGTCGGCCCGGACTATAAGACCCCGGCGACGGAAGCGGCCAACATCACGGCCGCCACCGATGGCGCCCAGGGTCAGAAGAACTTCGATCGGGCCCGCTTCGAAGGGATCTGGTGGCAGCAGTTCGAGGACCCGATCCTCAACCAGTTGGTCAACACCTCGCTGCAGGGCAACCGCGATCTGCGGGTGGCGTTCGACCGCCTGCGGGCCGCCCGGGCGTTTCGCGATGACGTCAGCAATGATGCCATGCCGGTCGTGACCAGCCGCGTCAGCAGTGACCTGGCCAAGGGGCAGATCCCCGGCCAGACCACCGACCGGGTCAGCAGCGAGCGTTATGACCTGGGCCTGGACATGGCCTGGGAAATCGACCTGTTCGGACGTATCCAGCGCAACCTGGAAGCGGCCGACGCCGACACCCAGGTGGCCGCGGCCGACCTGTACCAACTGCAAGTCACCCTGATTGCCGAGTTGGTGGATGCCTACGGCCAGCTACGGGGTGCGCAACTGCGCGAGAAAATTGCCCTGGCCAACCTGGCGAACCAGCAGGAGTCGAGCAAGATCACCGTGACCCTGCGTGATGCCGGTGTCGGCGATCAACTGGACGTGGTGCGCGCCGATGCCCGCCTCGCGTCCGTGGAAGCCAGCGTGCCGCAATTGCAGGAAGTGCAGATCCGTCAGCGCAATCGCATCGCGACCTTGCTCGGCGAGCGCCCGGATAAACTCAGCGTCGACCTCAGCCCGGCCAGCCTGCCGGCCATTGCCAAGGCCTTGCCGATAGGCGATCCGGGCGAACTGTTGCAACGCCGGCCGGACATCCAGAGCGCCGAACGCAAGCTGGCCGCCGCCACCGCGCGCATCGGCGTGGCCAAGGCCGACCTGTTCCCGCGGGTCAGCCTCAGTGGCTTCCTGGGCTTTACCGCCGGACGCGGCTCGCAGATCGGCTCATCGGCCGCCAATGCCTGGGCGCTGGGCCCCAGCATCACCTGGGCGGCCTTTGACCTGGGCAGCGTGCGCGCGCGTTTGCGTGCCGCCGATGCCAATGCCGACGGCGCCCTGGCCAGCTACGAGCAGCAAGTGTTGCTGGCCCTGGAAGAGTCGGAAAACGCCTTCTCTGACTACGGCAAACGTCAACAACGGCTGATCTCGCTGATTCGCCAGAGCGAATCGAGCCGGGCCGCCGCTGACCTTGCAGAGATTCGCTACCGCGAAGGCACCGTCGATTTCCTGGTGCTGCTGGACGCCCAACGCGAACGCCTGGCTGCCGAAGACACCCAGGCCCAGGCCGAAGTCGACCTGTACCGTGGCATCGTGGCGATTTACAAAGCCCTGGGTGGCGGTTGGCAACCACAAACCGTCGCCAGCAACTAAGCTTAAACGTGCTCCTTTGGTTGGCCGCAACCAACCAATTTTTAGCCTCGCGTCTCATTCGGTCGCGGGGCTTTTTTTGGCCTGGTGATTGGTTGAATCAAACACTGCGCGAGGCTTTGGGCCGTTTTCGCGAGCGGACTCGCACAGTGAATCTGGCTGCCGGCAAATTTTGCGTATGGCCTCCACACCTGTGGGACTGGGCCGGCCTCATCGCGGCATAGGTATCTACACAACTTTGTAGCGGCCTCTGGCGTGTTGGATTAGGCGGAGTACATATCCATTTCTTCGGTAACGGCGTCCTATGGTTCCGCCTGACGGCGGCTCACTTTTGAAAGCCCAAAAGTAAGCAAAAGGCTCTTACCCCACCACTCGGTGCCTCGCTTAGGCTCGGCATGCCCGTACTCCGACATTGATTTGGGGGGCCGCCGCAATGGGCCCTCCCTGGCCCAGTGCGGCTAAACCGGCGTCCTGCCGGTTTACCCCCCAAATCAATATCGGACTCCGGCCAGCGTGGTTAACGGGGCACCCAGGATCAAAAGCCAGAGCCAGAGCCAGAGCCAGAGCCAGAGCCAGAGCCAGAGCCAGAGCCAGAGCCAGAGCCAGAGCCAGAGCCAGAGCCAGAGCCAGATCAAAAGATGGCTGACTTCGTCAGCGTCTTGGGAAGTAGAAGCTACACCGCGCATGCCCTAGCGATCAGGTCGGCTTTTAGGCCGCCTCGCTTTGCTTTTGATCCTGGGCGCCCCGTTAACCACGCTGGCCGAACGCAGGCTTGAAGCCGTGGGTAACCCGGCAGGACGCCGGGTTAGCCGCCCCGCGCCATGGATGGCGCGTGGCGGCGGCCCACGGATTCAAACCGGAGTGAGGGAACACCGAGCCTAAGCGAGGTGCCGAGTGGTGGGGCAAGAGCCTTTTGCTTACTTTTGGGCTGTTCAAAAGTGAGCCGCCGTCAGGCGGAACCATAGGAGGCCATTACCGCAAAAATGGATATGTACTCGGTCTAATCCAAAACCCTGGTGCAACGTCGCACCACAGCTGTGTAGAAACCTATGCCCATCGCGGACAAGCCGCAAGCGGGCGCCCGCTCCCACAGGCCGAACGCCGTCCTGTGGAAGCGAGCCTACGCGCGAAAAACCTGAGAGCGCCGCGTTTATTCAGGAGCCGCGCGTCATCGTTGGCGTCCATCGCGGGCAAGCCCGCTCCCACAAAAGGTCTGGACGTGGCGCATGGCGTAGATCGATCAGCCAAGTCAAAGCCATAGACAGCATCGATCACCCCGTCAGCCAGAGCAATTGGACAGGCTGCCTCCAGGCCTCTAGCCTTCAACCGCTGCCACAGCACGAAAACGGCTGAAGACCCCACTGATGATTGTCCGTCCCAAACCCAACCTGATCGGCATCCTGTTCTCCCTCAAGGGTTCGATTGCCAAGCGCATCGCCTTGCGCAGCCTGCTGGTGACGCTGCTGGCATCGGTCATTGTGCTGGTGGAAACCTGGCACCCCGCGTACTTCTCCAAGGTCAATGCCACGCCTTTCACCCTGCTAGGCCTGTCGCTGTCGATTTTCATGAGCTTTCGCAACAACGCCTGTTATGACCGCTGGTGGGAAGGCCGCAAGCAATTGGGCCAGTTGATCATCGAGCTGCGTTCGCTGATCCGCGAAACCCAGGTGCTCAAGGACCCAGGTGAACGTGAACCGCTGCTGCGCGAACTCTGCGGTTTCGCCCATGGCCTGATTGCCCGGCTGCGGGTCGAAGACGAGGCTGCGGCAATCAGGCCATGGGCCGATGTCGAGGCCGACCTGCGCCATCCGAACCTCAGCGATCGCCTGCTGCAACACGTCGGCGCCCGTTGCTCACGCCTGGCCGAGCTGGGCCGGATCAGCGAATGGCGCTATACCCAACTGGAAACCCGGCTGGTCAGCCTGAGCCAGGTACAGGCCGCTTGCGAGCGGATCAAAAGCACGCCCCTGCCCTTCCCCTATACCCTGCTGCTGCATCGGACCATCTACCTGTTCTGCATCCTCCTGCCCTTCGCCATGGCCGAACCGCTGGGCTGGCTGACGCCGGTGTTCACCGCCATCGTCAGCTACACCTTTTTTGGCCTGGACGAAATCGGCGACGACCTCGAAGATCCGTTCGGCTTCGATGAGAACGATCTGCCGTGCAATGCCCTGCTGCGCCTGATCGAGCGCGAAGTCCTGGCTGCCCTCGGCCACGACGAACTGCCCCCGGCCCTGTTGCCGGTCGACTACGTTTTAAACTAGGCGCGGGTTTGACTCAGGGCCTGCGCTGACCGAAGCTGGCACCCCTGCACTCGTTGTCAGCTTCCGGATCCGCGCATGTCCAAGCCTCGTCGCTACCTGATCATCAGCCTACTGGTTGTCGTTGCCATCGCCATCACCTGGCTGTCCCTGCGCAGTGTCGCGCCGCAGGTGCCGGAGGCGATCAAGCGCGGCTACAGCGAAGCCCTGGACCAGGCGCGCAATGGCAAGCCCGGTGCGGCGCGTGTGCTGTACCAGCAATTGGCCCGCCCGGATATCTCCGACAAGCGCCGCCTGTGGCTGCATGCCGAGCTGCCCAACTACCCCAGCCCCCAGGCCCTGAAGCTGGCCGATGCCGACCTGCACCACCCTTCGGTGGCGGTGCGCGAGGCGGCGATCGACAGCATCGTCGGGCTGGTGCCCAGCGGCCAGCGCAGCTTGTTGCTCGGGCCACTGCTGGAGGACAGCGAGCAAGCGGTGCGATTTGCCGCCGCCGAGGCGTTGCTCGGTTTGTCGCCCGATGACCTGGGGCTGTACTTCGGTCCGCTGCAGCAAGTCATCGATGAGTACGAGCAGGCACTGCAAAGCCAGCCAGTTACCGCCCACACCCAGTACCAACTGGCGCGCCTGCACCTGCACAACGCCGAACTCAAGCAGGCGCAGCAAGCCTTGGAGCAGACCCTGGCCCTGGACCCGGGCAACCTGCCTGCGCTGGTGATGCAGATCGAGGTCCTCGACAAACAAGGCCAGAGCGAAGCGGCCCAGCAACTGCTGGCCCGCCAGCTCAAGGCGCAACCTGACTCGGCGTACCTGCAACACGCCCTGGGTTTGTGGCTGTTGCACCACGGGCAAAGCGAGTTCGCCCTGCTGGGGTTGTCCAGGGCGGTGGAGCTGGAGCCGAACAACAAGCACTACCGCTATGACCTGGCGACCACCCTGCACAGCGAGCACGAGCTGGAAGCGGCGCAGAAGCAGTTGCAGGAAATCGTCCAGCGCCACCCGGCCGATCGCAAGGCGCGGGTACTGCTGATCAACTACTGGAAGGAAAGCGGCCAGTTGCAGAATGTCCAGGTGCTGCTGGCGCAGTTGGAGCAGATGAATCCGGACGATCCGGCGCTGCAGCAGGGTCTATGATCAGATTGCGTTGAACCGTTTGGCTCGTCCCGGGGTCCAGTGAACAGGCAGCCATTTCGCCAGTATCGGCCGCTGCCTCGCTTCCCCTAGTCATGAGAGGGCATTTTTTGTCTACATCCAACGAGTTGAACAGTGAAAAAGCCGCCACCGGCATTGAAGGCCTGGATGACATCCTCGCCGGTGGCCTGTCCCGCGGCCATGTGTTTCTGCTGGAAGGAGAACCCGGCACGGGCAAGACCACGGTGGCCCTGCATTTTTTGATGGCCGGCGCCCGCGCCGGTGAACGCTCGCTGTACATCACCCTGTCGGAAACCGAACGCGAATTGCGCCAAGGCGCCAAGTCCCACGGCTGGGAACTGGATGAGAACATCCACATCTTCGAGTTGACGCCGCCAGAGAGCCTGCTCAATGGCGAGCACCAGCAGAGCCTGCTGTATTCCTCGGACCTGGAGTTGGGCGAAGCCACCAAGCAGATTTTCGAGGTGGTAGAACGGGTCAAGCCGACCCGGGTGGTGCTCGACAGTCTGTCGGAAATCCGCCTGCTGGCCCAGAGTTCGCTGCGCTATCGGCGGCAGATCCTGGCGATCAAGCACTACTTCGTGCGCTACGACGCCACCGTGCTGCTGCTCGACGACCTGACCACCGAATCCCTCGACAAAACCGTGCACAGCGTGGCCCACGGGGTGATTCGCCTGGAAGAACTGACCCCCAACTATGGCGCCGAACGCCGGCGCATCCGGGTGGTCAAGTACCGGGGCCAGAAGTATCGCGGCGGCTTTCATGACTTCACCATCATGGCCGATGGCGTGCACGTGTTCCCCCGGCTGGTGGCGGCCGAACATCGCGGGCGGTATATCCGCCAGCAGTTGACCAGCGGCATCAAGGAAATGGACGCCCTGCTCGGCGGTGGCATCGAGACCGGGTCCAGCACCCTGATCCTCGGTCCGGCCGGTACCGGCAAATCGCTGATCTCGATGATCTTCGCCGCCGCAGCCGTGGCACGGGGCGAAAAGGCCGCGCTGTTCATCTTCGATGAAGAGCTGGGCCTGCTGTTCGAACGCATGAAGAACATGGGCATCGACCTGCAAGCCCTGCAAGACTCCGGCAACCTGCTGATCGAACAGGTGGACGCGGCCGAACTGTCCCCAGGCGAGTTCTCGCACCGGGTGCGCCGTTGCGTCGATGAACGCGGGATCAAGACCGTGGTGATCGACAGCATCAACGGCTACCAGGCCGCCATGCCCGAGGAAAACGCCCTGGTGCTGCACATGCACGAGTTGCTGCTGTACCTCAATCGCCAGGGCGCCGCGACCTTCATGACCGTGGCCCAACACGGGCTGGTGGGTGACATGCAGGCGCCGGTGGATATTACTTACCTGGCCGACACGGTGATTCTGCTGCGTTACTTCGAGGCCCTGGGCAAAGTGCGCCGGGCCATTTCGATCATCAAGAAACGCACGGGCAGCCATGAATCGACCATTCGCGAATACCGTATCGGCAGCACCGGCATGACTATTGGTGAGCCCCTGGACGCCTTTCAAGGCGTGTTGCGTGGTGTGCCCACCTACCTGGGCGCCAACACACCGCTACTTGTGGACGAGAACCATTGATCGCGCTCAAGGCAGTGTCCGAGCGCGCGTTGATTCTTGCGCCGTTGGGACGCGATAGCCAGATCGCCCTGACCCTGCTTAACGAGGCCGGTTACGCTGGCGTAATCACCCAGGGGCTGGGCGTGCTGTGCGAGCAGTTGGAACACGGTGCGGGCCTGCTGCTGATTTCCTCCGAGGCCCTGCTGGGCGCGGACCTGGAGCCGTTGCTGCGGTTTATCGAGCAACAACCGGCCTGGTCGGACTTGCCCATCGTGCTCCTCACCCACCATGGCGGCGCCGAGCAGAATCCAGCGTCGCGCTTTGGCGCCCAGTTGGGCAACGTGACCTTCCTCGAGCGCCCGTTTCACCCGGTGACCCTGATCAGCCTGGTATCCACGGCGCTGCGCGGGCGCCGCCGGCAGTATGAAGCCCGCGACCGCCTGGTGGATTTGTACCAGAGCGAACTGCGGCTGAAGAACACCCTGGAAACCCTCGAGCAACAGGTCGAGGAACGCACCACCCAACTGCGGCACAATGAAGAGGCCCTGCGTCAATCGCAGAAAATGGAAGCGGTCGGCCAGCTCACGGGCGGTATCGCCCATGACTTCAACAACATGCTGACCGGCATCATTGGCAGCCTGGAATTGCTGCGCCGGCGCCTGGCGCGCGGTTGCACCGAAGACCTGGACGGGCTGATCGACCTGGGCGTGACCTCCGCCAACCGCGCCGCTGGCCTGACCCATCGCCTGCTGGCGTTTTCCCGACGCCAGTCGCTGGATTCCAAGCCGGTGGAAATGAACACCCTGGTGCGCTCGATGGGCGAACTGCTGCAGCGCAGTATCAATGAAAGCATTCAGTTGAACATGCAACTGCAGGATCCGCTGTGGGTGGCCGAGGCCGACCCCAACCAGCTGGAAAGCGCCCTGCTCAACCTGGTCCTGAATGCGCGCGACGCCATGCCCGACGGCGGCACCCTGGCGGTCAAGACCTTCAATCAGCACCTGGACACCGAGTTCACCCAAGCCCATGGCAACCTGCAAGCTGGCGATTATGTGGTGTTGAGTGTGATCGACAGTGGCTGTGGCATGCCCCAGGCCACCATCAGCCGGGCTTTCGACCCGTTCTTCACCACCAAGCCGATCGGCCAGGGCACTGGCCTGGGGCTGTCGATGATCTATGGCTTCAGCAAGCAGTCCCGTGGTCACGTGACCATCCAGAGTGCAGTGGGCAGCGGGACCACGGTGAATCTCTACCTGCCGCGCTTTCGTGGCGACCTCACGCAAAGTCAACCGCCCCAGGTGCCCCACGCACCGGGGGCAAAGGCCGGGGAAACCGTGCTGATTGTCGAGGACGATCCGGCGGTGCGGGTGCTGGTCAGTGCGGTATTGAGCGAGCTGGGGTATGCCTTCGTCGAAGCCGGGGACGCCGACAGCGCGGTGCCGATCCTCGATTCCGAACAGCGCATCGACCTGCTGATCAGCGACGTCGGGCTGCCTGGCATGAACGGCCGGCAACTGGCGGAAATCGGCCGGCAATACCGGCCCGACCTCAAGGTGCTGTTCATTACCGGCTACGCCGAGCATGCCGCGGTGCGCGGCGGCTTTCTCGACCCGGGCATGCAAATGATCACCAAGCCATTCACCTTCGACCTGCTGACCGCCAAAGTCCGCGAAATGATCCGCACCTGAGGCAACTGCCAGCACGGCCCCGGGACGCTCATCAGATTGGGTAATGCGGGGGTTGCGGCTGGATCAGGAAAGCATTTCCTGCATCAGTTCCTGCAGCACGTCGAGGTCGAACGGCTTGGCCAGGATCGGCGCCTTTTGCGCGATGGGGCTGCCGGACTCGCGGATTTCCTGTGGGTAGCCGCTGATGAAAATCACCTTGAGCTCAGGGCGCAACTTGACTGCCGGCTCGGCAATCTGCACTCCGGAAATGCCTCCGGGCAGGCGAAAGTCGGTGATCATCATGTCCAGGTGGGGTTTGCTGGCCAGGATCGCGAACGCTTCCTCGCCGTCCACCGCCTGCAACACCCGATAGCCCTCGCCTGACAGGTAGGCGGCAAGCACCATCAGGATCGAAGGATCATCTTCGACGATCAATACGACGTCTTGTGCATCTTCACTCATGGGAAGCCTTTGTTCGGTCAATAGCTGCTATTACGACCCTGCATCGCTGCAGAGGTTGCGTTTATTTTGCCTGTTTTACTGGAGCGGCAGGCAAACCCGGAACATTGCGCCCTCGTTGATCCGGCTCTCGACGCTGATCGAACCTCCATGGGCGGCGATTATCTGCTCGGAAATGAACAGCCCAAGGCCCAGGCCCGCCACTACGGTCTTGGCCGAAACCCGTTCGAACTGCTGGAATATCCGCTGCTGGTTCTCTTCACTGATGCCGATCCCTCGGTCGCGTACTTCAACCCGGGCCTGGCCATCCTGGCTGTACACACGGACTTCGATCAGGCCTTTGCCGCCATACCGCAAGGCGTTGGTCAGCAGGTTGGAAATCACCTGCTCAATGCGGAATTCGTCCCAGTGTCCCTCTACCGGATGCTCGGCAATAAAGCTGATGGAACACTCGGCGGCCTCCACCTGCGGCGCAAAGTTCTGCAGCAGGTTAGCCACCCGTTGTGACAGGTCGAAGTGGCTGGGCCGGATGGACAGCTTGCCCGTGCGAATCCGCGACACATCGAGCATGTCTTCGATCAGCCGAATCAGGCTTTTGATCTGCCGCTCATCGCGGTCGACCATCGCGTGCATCTTGTCCAGGGTAAAGGCTGCGGCGTTGTCGCGGGCCAGGTGCATCTTGCGTAACTGGGTTTCCAGGATCAGCCCGTTCAACGGCGTGCGCACCTCATGCGCGACGATCGACATGAAGTCGTCGCGCATGCGTACTGCCTGCTCCAGTTCGCCCTGGGTGGTCTGCAACTGCTTGAGCAAGGCTTCCTGCTCGCGGCGGCTTTGCTCCAGGGCTTCGACCTGCAGCTTCATTGCCTTGCGTTGCCGGAACAGGTCGACGAACACGTTGACCTTGCTCTTCACCGCGTGGATATCCAGGGGTTTATGCAGGAAGTCCACCGCGCCGCTTTCGTAGCCCTTGAAGGCATAGTTCATTTCGCGTCCGGCGGCGCTGACAAACACGATCGGAATGTTCTTGGTCTTTTCCGTACCGCGCATCAGTTCTGCCAGCTCGAAGCCATTCATGCCCGGCATCTGCACGTCGAGAATGGCCAGGGCGAACTCGTGCTGCAGCAGCAGCGACAGCGCTTCATCGGCCGACAGCGCCTTGTACACCGCGCGATCTTCGCGCTTGATCAGCGCTTCAAGGGCCAGCAGGTTCTCCGGCAGATCGTCGACGATCAGCAATTTGGCCTGGATAGTACTTAGCATGAGGTTCCTTCCAGCTCGACAAGCAGACGGCCGATGCCGTGCAAGGTGAGTATGTGATCGGGTTGCTGCAGGGCCAGCGCCGCGTCGGGCATGGTCGCCACCTGGGCTTCGGCCGGGTCCTGGACCACGGTCAACCCGCCCAGGCGCTTGACGTGCGCCAGGCCCCGCGCGCCATCCTGGTTGGCGCCGGTCAACAGCACCGCCAGCAAGGCCGGGCCATAGGCGTCGGCAGCGGATTCGAACAGGTAGTCGATCGCTGGCCGCGAATAGTGCAGGCGCTCCTCCAGGCTCAGGGACAGGCTGCGATCCTGCTCCACCGACAGGTGATAACCGGGTGCAGCCAGGTACAGGGTGCCGGCCTCGATCACGGCCTTGTCGAGCGCCTCGACCACCGGCATCGCCACCCGCCGCGCAATGACCTCAACCAACTGGCTGCGCCGTTGCTCCGGCAGGTGCAGGACGACAATGATCGGCAAGGCAAAACCCGACCCCAGCTTGCCGAAAATACTCAACAACGCCTCCACGCCACCGGCGGAAGCGCCAATGACGATGGCCTCGACCCGCGAGGCTGGAGCGTTGCTCAACAAGCCGGTTTTCATGTTTTACGGTAGATCCGTTCTTGTTTGACCAGGGGCTCGAACTGTTTGCTGTAGCTCGAAAAGTCGAGGGTTTCCTTACTGCCCAGCACCAGGAAACCGCGGTGACAGAGCGACTCATGAAACAATCCGAAGGCGCGATCCTGCAACTTTTTATTAAAGTAAATCAATACGTTACGACACGAAATTAATTGAGTTTCTGAGAACACGCTATCGGTTGCCAGGCTGTGATCGGCAAAGGTCACGTTGTCACGCAGGCTCTTGTCGAAAATCGCGTAATCGTAGGCAGCAGTGTAGTAGTCAGCGAATGAACTCTGCCCGCCGGCCTGCTGGTAGTTGCGGGTATAGGCGCGGATGTTCTCCAGGGAAAAGATCCCCTGCTTGGCCTTTTCCAGCGAGCGCGGATTGATGTCGGTGGCGTAGATGATCGTGCGCTCCAGCAGGCCTTCTTCGCGCAGCAGGATCGCCATCGAGTAGACCTCCTCGCCCGTGCTGCAGCCGGCAATCCAGATCTTGATCGAGGGATAGGTGCGCAGCAGGGGCACCACTTCCTGACGAATCGCCAGGAAGTGCGCCGGATCGCGAAACATCTCGCTGACCGGAATGGTCAGCAACTGCAGCAACTGCATGAACGCCGTCGGATCGTGCAGGACTCGCTCCTGCAACGCCGAAATGGTCTTGCATTCGAACTGGTGCAGGGCGTGATTGACCCGGCGCTTGATCGAAGCGCCCGAGTAGTCACGAAAATCGTAGCTGTACTTGAGGTAGATCGCTTCGATCAGCAGCCGCAGTTCGATTTCAGTATTGCGCTCCACTAAATTCTTTCCATCTTCGGTAACCACACGCGAATCAACGAGAACAGGCGATCCAGGTCGATGGGCTTGGCCAGGTAATCGTTGGCGCCCGCCTGCAGGCAGCGTTCCTGATCGTCCTTCATGGCCTTGGCCGTGACGGCGATGATCGGCAGCTTGCGCCAGCGCGGATCCTTGCGAATTTCCACGGTGGCCTGGAAGCCGTCCATTTCCGGCATCATCACGTCCATCAGTACCAGGTCGATGTCCTCGACTTCATTGAGTTTGTCGATCGCTTCACGACCATTACGGCCAATGACCACGATTGCGCCTTTGTGCTCCAGGGCGCTGGTGAGGGCGAAGATGTTGCGCACGTCGTCGTCCACCAACAGCACCTTGCGCCCCTCGAAGACCTTGTCGCGACTGCGCGCGGTCTTGAGCATCGTTTGCCGCTCATGGGACAACCGCGATTCGACTTTGTGCAGAAATAATGTCACTTCATCCAGCAGCCGCTCCGGCGAACGCGCGCCCTTGATGATGATCGACCGCGAATACTTGCGCAGGTCTGCCTCTTCATCGCGGGTCAGGTTGCGCCCGGTGTAGACGATCACCGGCGGGAACGAGCAGATGTCTTCGGTGGACATGCGCTTGAGCAGGTCATTGCCGAGCATGTCGGGCAGCTTGAGGTCGATGATCATGCAGTCATAGATATTGTTGCGCAGCAGGTCCAGCGCTTCCTGGGCCAGGCCCACGGCGGTGATTTCGATGTCATCGTCGCCGATCAGCCGGGCGATACTGTCGCGCTGCAGGTCATCGTCTTCCACCAGCAGCACGCGCTTGACCTTCTGCGTCAGCTTGGCCTCCAGACGGGCGAACACGTCCTTGAGTTCCTCGCGCGTGGTCGGCTTGACCGCATAGCCCACGGCGCCCATGTGCATCGCAGCCTCGACCCGGTCTTCGACCGAAATCACATGCACCGGTATGTGGCGGGTTTCGGCGTGTTCCTTGAGGCGCTGCAGCACGGTCAGCCCGGAATGGTCCGGCAGGCGCATGTCCAGCAGGATCGCGTCGGGCAGGAACTCGCTGGCCAGGTCGTAACCTTCATCGGCACCATGGGCCACCAGGCAGTGATAACCCAGTTCATGCGCCAAGTCGTAGAGGATATGCGCAAAGTTGACCTCATCCTCCACCACCAGGATGCAGCGGGTGCTGAACGGCGCATTGGCGCGGTCATCGGCAAAGCGCGGGATCTGCGCCTCGATGATCGCGGCCGGACGTGCCACCGGCACCGCCGGGACAAAGGCGACCGACGCCGGTGGCGGCAGTTCGACGCTGTTCTCGTCACGCTCGACGTACTGCTCGGGCAACAGCAAGGTAAACAGGCTGCCCTGCCCCGGTTCGCTGCTGACGGTGATCGAGCCGCCGAGCAACGCTGCCAGGTCGCGAGAGATCGACAGCCCCAGCCCGGTGCCACCGTAGCGCCGGTTGGTGGTGCCGTCGGCCTGGCGGAACGCCTCGAAAATACTGCTGTGCTGATCGCTGGCGATGCCGATCCCCGAGTCGCGCACGGCAAAGGCTATTGCGCCCCCTGGCTGCAGACTGACATTGAGGCTGACTTCGCCCTGCTCGGTGAATTTGATCGCGTTCGACAACAGGTTCTTCAGCACCTGCTCCACACGCTGGCGGTCGGTGAACAGCAGCGTCGGAACGTCCGAGTCCAGGTGGACGTTGAACGCCAGGTGTTTGTCCACCGCCAGCGGCTCGAACATGCCGCGCAGGCCGTCCACCAGGCGCGCGACACTGGTGTTCTCCGGGCGTATCTCGAGCTTGCCGGCCTCGACCTTGGAGATGTCGAGGATGTCGTTGATCAGGTTCAACAGGTCATTGCCGGCGGAGTAGATCGACTCGGCGAACTTGACCTGTTCGGCGCTGAGGTTGTCCTGGGGGTTTTCCGCCAGCAACTTGGCGAGGATCAACGAACTGTTGAGCGGCGTGCGCAATTCGTGGGACATGTTGGCGAGGAATTCGGACTTGTACTTGCTGGAGCGCTGCAGCTCCTGGGCACGGTCCTCGAGCTGGACCTGCGCCTGGTTCAGTTCAGTGTTTTTCAGGTCCATGGCGTCGCGCTGTTCGGCCAGGGTTTGGGCCTGCTCGGCGAGCTGCTCGTTGGTCTGCTCAAGTTCCACCTGCTGGGTTTCCAGGTGGGCCTGGGACTCCTTGAGAATCCGCGACTGTTCTTCCAGCTCTTCGTTGGCGGTCTTGAGTTCTTCCTGCTGGACCTGCAGTTCTTCGTTGAGTTGCTGGGTCTCGGCCAGCACTTCCTGCAAACGCTGGCGATAACGGGCCGCTTCGATCGAGGTGCCGATGTTGCCGGCAATCAACTCAAGCAACTCGATGTCGCGCTCGTCCAGTGCCCGCAGGAAACCCAGCTCGATCACCCCATTGACCCGGCCGTCGTCGCTGGTAGGCACCACCAGCACACTGCGCGGCACCCCGTCGCCAAGCCCGGAGCTGACTTTGAAATAGTCGGCCGGCACCTCGTCCAGGCGAATCAGGCGGCCCTGCAGTACGGCCTGGCCGGCGATGCCCTCGCCGTTATAGATCTGCTGGTCAACGGCTTCCTGCTCACGGGAAAAACCATAGGTTGCCACGCGATTGAGGCCGCCATGATCCTCCTTGACGTAGACCGCCGCGACTGCGCTGCCCAGGTATTGCGCACAAAACTGCAGGATATTGCGCCCCAGCAGGTTCAATGACAGCTGGCCCAGCACTTGTTCGGCCAGTTCAGTCTGGCCGTTGCGCAACCAGGCCTGTTGTTCCAGGCGCCGGGCGCTGCTTTGTTGGGCCGCCAGGTTGGTGCTGTAGCTACGCGAGAGACTGAGCAAGTCGCGACGCCCGATGTAGGCCAGCAAAGCGCTGATGCCGACCACGAACAGGACGTACAGCGTAATGCTCCAGATCGTGGTACGACGCACCTCTTCATTGCGCGTGGTGCGCAACTGTTGCTCCATCTCGATGACGTCTTCGTACTGTTTGCGGATCTCGTCGGTCAGGCGCTTGCCGCGACCGGCGCGCACGGCAGAACGGTAGTCGCCGCTGCTGCGCTGTAGCTCGATCATGCTCTGGGCGTAGGTGTTCCATTCCTCCTGCATGGCTTGCAGGCGGTGCAACCGGTCGACCTGGACCGGGTTGTCCGCGGTCAGTTCCTGCAGGGTTTGCAGGGCCACTACAATACGCGGCCGGGCGGTCTCGTAAGGGTCGAGAAAATGTTCGTCACCGGTCAGCAGGTAGCCGCGCATGCCGGTTTCCAGGTCGACCGTGAGCTTGACCGCTTCGTTGGCGTTGTTGATCACCCGATCGGTATGCTCCACCCACTGGATGGTCGACATCAGGTAGGTGATCAGAGAGACGAAAAACACCACGCTGAGCACGCCCACCCCCAACGGCAAGCCGATGTTGCGGCTCAGGAGTTTGCGGAAACTTTGCTCATCAACGGACGACGAAGTGATCATTTGCGGGCCTTGGTGGACGGGCATAAATGAAGGAGTTTGCCCCAAAATCGCGTCTGGGATCCATTTTTCTGACAGCTTAGCCAGCATTTTCCTGCATTGCGCTGCAATCTCCCCAGCACCGGGGTTATCCTGTCGAGGCCCGTACCCTGAGGGTTTTTTCAGCCCGCCGGGAACTTGTCGGGGCCGGCTGATTACTGATGAAAAAGCCGGTCAATTTGCGACACCGGTCACCCCACGCCCTTTTCGAGAACAGTCACTATGTCCAGCACCACTTCCACCATCCTCGTAGTCGAAGACGACGCCATCGTGCGCATGCTGATCGTTGATGTGCTCGAAGAACTGGAGTTCAAGGTGCTGGAGGCGGACGACGGCACCGCGGCCCTGGCCCTGCTGAAAAACCACGATACGCTCATTGACCTGCTGATGACCGACGTGGGCCTGCCGGAGATGGATGGCCGGGAGCTGGCTGCACGCGCGCGCGCGCTGCGCCCGAGCCTGCCGATCCTGTTTGCCAGCGGTTATGCCGAAAGCCTGGAAGTGCCTGCCGGGATGCACGTGATCGGCAAGCCCTTCTCCATCGATCAGTTGCGCGACAAGGTCAAGGGCCTGCTGGCTGACCGCCCTGTGGTTTAATAACGCCGCTCGCGCCCTCCCCCTGCCGCTTCAAGGAAATACCGCTCATGAGTCAGTCCCGCGCAACCAAAGTCCTGGTTATTGGTTACGTCTGGCCCGAACCCCGCTCATCCGCCGCCAGTGGGCACGTGATGCAGATCCTCGAGACGTTCCTGGAACAGGGTTGGGACATTACCTTCAGCAGCCCGGCAGGCCCCGGCGAGCACAAGGCCGACCTGACGGCCATGGGTATCGCAGAGTGCAGCATCGAGCTCAACAGCAGCAGCTTTGATGCTTTCGTCAGTGAACTGGCCCCGGATATCGTGCTGTTCGACCAGTTCATGATGGAAGAACAGTTTGGCTGGCGCGTGGAAAAACACTGCCCTAGCGCTTTGCGGGTCCTGGAGACTTCAGATTTGCAAAGCCTGCGCCATGCTCGCCACCAGCGGCTCAAGGACCATCTCAAGGCCAGCGACGACCACGATGACGGCACCGCGCTGTTCGGCCAGACGCTGGCCCAGGAGTTCACTGCGATGGCCGACACCGATCTGGCTCGGCGGGAAATTGCCGCACTGTTTCGCTGCGACCTCAACCTGATGATCTCCGAGGTGGAGATCCGCTTGCTGGTCGAGCACTTCAGCCTGCCACCCAGTGCCCTGCATTGGTGTCCACTGATGCTCGAACCCACGGCACAGGCGCTGGCTCCGTACGCCGACCGTGCGCATTTTCTTAGCATCGGCAATTTCCGCCACGCGCCGAACTGGGATGCGGTGCTCTGGATGAAAAATGCCGTCTGGCCGCTGATCCGCCAACAACTGCCTGGCGCGCAACTGCACATCTATGGTGCCTACACGCCGCCCAAGGCGAGCGCCTTGCACAACCCGGCGCAGGGGTTTCACATCATGAACTGGGCAGAGGATGCGTTGCAGGTGATGACGGCCGCGCGTATCTGCCTGGCACCCTTGCGTTTCGGGGCCGGGATCAAGGGCAAGATTGTCGACGCGATGCTCTGCGGCACGCCCAACGTCACCACTCCCATCGGCGCCGAAGGTATGGCCGGGGACATGCCCTGGGCCGGCGCCATTGGCGAAAGCGCCTCGGCCATTGCCGCAGCCGCCGTGCGCCTGTACCAGGATGAACAGCTCTGGAACCAGGCCCAGGATGCCGGCGTAAAGCTGCTGCACGCCCGTTACCGGCAAAGCGTGCATGGCCCGGCGCTAATTGCACGCCTGGAACATTGCCGCGAACATCTACTTGAATTACGCCAGGCCAACTTTATTGGCGGCATGTTGCGTCATCACCAACACAAGAGCACCCAGTACATGTCGCAGTGGATTGAAGAAAAGAACCGCAACAACGCGTAAGCGGTAATCTGGCCAGGGGCAGTGCCGGGCTGCAGGTTGTTTCGGCACGCTGCCTTATTCCTGCACGACCTCCTCCAATTCCCACGGCCCTTAGCGAAATCTGCAACTACCGAGCACTGCAACTTGAGCCTAGTTTAGGAACTTCCCTCTTCTCATCTCGTTCATTGGCAAATTACTCATGACAGCCACCAAACGGTCCGGCGTGCATAGATGAAGAGTGGAAACCTTGTTGACCCACAGTGCAACTTCATCAGCCGTCCTTAAATAGCCTGGTGCGACAGGACGGGATCATGACTACTCAAGGAAGTGTAGATATGAACATCACCCACACCGCAAAAATCTCATTCCGGCATGAATGGATGAGCAAGACCCCGAGCATGGACGGCTTGACCCTTAACCAACTGGTTTGGCCAGGAGCTCACAACTCGGGAATGGATTTATATACCGCCAACCACAACACAATCAACAGCGTGCTGGCCACCCACACCATGTGCCAGAACAGCCCTTATATCCAACAGCTCAATAGCGGTGCACGGGCACTGGACCTGAGGGTTTTCTCCAACTCCAGAAAAACAGATATTTATCAGTTCGAGACCTTTCACGGCCCCGCAACCGGCAGCCCGCTCAGCGACCTGGTCAAGGCCCTGGACTTTTTCCTCGATAAAAACCCCGATGAATTCATCCTGCTCGACGTGCATCAAACCGAGGGCAGCCAAGGTAACGGTTTTGCCTTCAAGGAGTTCAACGATGCGATCAACCGTCGCCTGGGCGAGCGCCTGATTCCTTTCGAGAATCGCCATCTGACATTGGCTGAACTCAAAGCCATCAGCCGTACACAACGGGTGGTGATTGCCGCTTCGGGGCACCCCGAATTCGACGCACGGGTATTCTGGCCGAAGATCCTGCACTGCTGGAGCGGCAAGGACCTGACTTCTCCCAGTGAGCTGAAACAACACATCGCCCGCACACTCGACAATCCGCCAGACGGTTCGCTGCCGTGGTCGCTGTCAGCAACCAGTTATATCTTGTTCGATGCGTCGGGCATTTCCCTTATTGACCCGTTATACGGGGCTAACAACGCTTTCGTAAGGGTCAATAAGATCACCGATGAACTGAATGAATGGTTCAGCCCCAGTCCAACCGGCGAATGGCTGCTCAAGTGCAGCATTATCAATGTCGACTTTATCGACGAAACCTTGCTGGTCGAGTACTGCCGGGAAGCCAACATGTACAAGGCACGTAAAAAGTAGTCGTTGACCTTGGTCGGATCTTGCGGCTTGCCCGCGATGGTCTCAAGAACGCTGCGTTCATCCTGGATCTGCGCGTTATCGTTGACGTCCATCGCGAGCAAGCCGCAAGCGGGTACCCGCTCCAACAGGGGCGGTGTTGCCCATGGTCCTATAACACTGAAAAGTTGTAGCTGAGGATCAGCCGCGTTTCATCGACGTCCCTGGCGACCGCCTCGTAGTTGGTGCGGTAGGTCGCGCTGCGCAGGCGCAGGCTCAGGTCCTTGAATGTGCCGCCCTGGATCACGTACTTGAGCTCGCTGTCGCGCTCCCATTCCTTGCCCTCTTGGTCACTGCCCGCCACCTTGATCTGGTCACCGCTGACGTAACGGGTCAGGAAGCTCAAGCCATTGATGCCCACGGCCTTGAAGTCATAGTCGTAGCGCACCTGCCAGGAGCGCTCCTGGGCCGCGGCGAAGTCGTTGACCTGGACGTAGTTGACCAGATAAGGGTTGCTGCCATCCAGGTAGGGCATCGAGGTGTCGCCGATCATCCGCTGCCAGCCGGCACTGAAGGTGTGGCCGCTGATGGCATAGCCGAGCATCCCGCTCAAGGCGCGGTTATCGATGTTGCCGGCGCGCGCGGCGCCGGTGTCGGCGCTGCTGAGCAACCGCAGGTCAGCCTTGAGCAGCCCTGGGCCCATGGGTTGGTTACCGAGCACGCCAACGAAGTGCTGACGGTAGATCTCATCGAGCTCCGCGTACTGGTACTGCGCACTCAAGCGCTCGTTGAATTTATAGTCCAGGCCATACAGGTCGAAGTGATCGGCGGTGATATTGCACGCGTAGCGCTTGTTCTTGCAGTGCACGCGGATGTCTTGCTGGTCGGTGGAATCCCGGGCGGTGTACTGGTCCAGGCGGGCGGCGGTGAAGGTCAGGTCCTTGAGTTCCCTGGACCTCAGCAAGGCGCCATTGAACTGGGTCGGCAGCAGGCGCCCGTCGTTGTATTTGAGCAGCGGCAGATCCGGCAACAAGGAGCCGTACTTCAATACACTGCGCGAGATGCGCATCTTGGCCGTCAGGCCGAGCTTGGCGTATTGGTCTTCCGAGCCACGCGGGTTGCTGCCGGAGGACGGCAGTAGGCCGCTGTTGCTGCTGTCGGCACTGGAGTCGAGCTTGAGCCCGAGCATGCCCAGCGCATCCAGGCCAAAACCCACGGTGCCTTCGGTGTAACCCGACTGCAGGTTGAGGATAAAACCCTGGGCGGATTCTTCGCGCTTGGAAGCACCTTGCGGGTTGCTGCTGTGGCCATCGCGAAAATCGCGGTTGAAATACACCGTACGCGACTCGACGCTGGCGCGACCGTCGTCGATGAAACCACTGGCCTGAGCGCCAGTGCTAAAACCTGCGCACAGGGCCAGGACGCCGAGGCCCAGAGCCGGGCGCGGTGTGATGAGGGAATACGGGGGACGCATGAAAAAAGCTCCAGCAGTGCATCTGTGCGACGGGTCAATCAAGCAACACAAATAACGCGCACCCCATGCCGGACAAGGCTCGGGAATGCAGGGGGAAGTAATAACGGGTGATCGCCAATGATGGCATAAGGCTTGTTTGCTCGGCAGGCGACTTTAGTCGGAAATCCGCCGGCGAAAAATCAGCGCAAATCGACTTAACCTCCGGTTAATCCTGTGGTCCAACAGTGACTGGACCGCGTTCGCGCAGAGCTCTCTGACGCCCCACGCGGCAGGGCCGGCATCCGAAATGCCGCGCCGACTTCAAGCCCGCTGTGGAGACTATCCATGAACCTGCGAATCCTCCTGCTTGCCACTTCCCTCGCCTGCACCGGGGCCTCCGGCCTGGCGCTGGCCGACAACACCAACACCGCGCTACCCGTGCCCTATCACTACGGCATGGAGCTGCACGTGAAACACGTGATCTCGATGACCGAACCCAGCACCCAGGAATGCAAAGTGGTCACTGCGCAGATGACGTTCATCGACAACCAGGACAAACAGGAGAACATCAGCTATCAGAAGCTCTCGGACGCCTGTAGCTATCAGAACTGAACCAAGGGCTGAAATGCCCCGGGCCTGGCTGCAAGACCAGGCCCGGGGCATCTGGGGTCGAACTTTTCGAGCGTGGGCTTAGAATGCCCGCAGTTTCGGCTCGATCGCATGAGTGCCAGGTTTGTATGCCAGGTCATGGCGCAGCTCGGCAATCAGCTCGTTGATTTCGCGGCAACCATTGAGGGTGCTGGCGTCGATCCCGGTGACCACGAGGTCGATCTGATCGGTCTGGTGATCGCCGAAGATCTTGATGGTCATCGACAAGTCCGGTGACAGCGTGCATTGGCAGCGTTTTGGCAAAAAACTGCTTTCAATGATATTGCGCAGTTCCAGGGCAGACAGAAACATAAGCAGGCTCTCCTTTTTATCGACCGAATGATGTTTGTTTGGTCAACCTCTGCCGGCCGGGCCGGATCTTTCCTTCGCGATGGTTCCCGGTTTCTGCCAGGACGCAGCCCGAGATTTATTTTTACATGATGATCTTCATATTCCTTTCACAAGAATGGAGCATTAAACATGCCTAAAACCGCTCGCAGCAGTTCGTAGGCCAATCAGCAGCTTAGGTCAAGCATCAGCATTTGGGCTCATGCAAAACGCAAGATTGGCGGTAAATCGTCCTGCAATTTGCCAGCTCCACCATTGCGGTTTGCATTAGGCGAGCGGCACGGTAAGAATGCTCCCGTTCACCGAATCCACCCTATGCAAGGAGGCATCATGCGCTCTTCTCACTTAAGCGTCATGGCCGTGCTGCTGGCCGGTCTGTCGACCCAGGCCTTGGCCACAAAACTCGAAGACGTCGCGCCCTTTCCGAAGGCGGACAAGGGTTTTACCCGGCAGGTCATTAACCTCGCCCCGCTGACCGCTGAAAACAACTACCAGGTCGAGATCCTCGCCGGCAAGACCCTGACCGTGGATTGCAACAACCCACGCCTGGGCGGCATTCTCGAAGAAAAGAACCTCGAAGGCTGGGGCTATCCGTTCTACCGGATGGACAAAGTCATCGGCCCCATGAGCACCCTGATGGCGTGCCCTGACGGCAAGCGCACGGAAGCCTTCGTGCCCGTGGTCGGAGATGGCTTCATGCTGCGTTACAACAGCAAGCTGCCCATCGTGCTCTACGTACCCAAGGACATCGAAGTGCGCTACCGCATCTGGTCGGCGTCCGACAAGGTCGAGAAAGCCGTCCAGCAATAACCCTGCCGACCCACGCTCAAGCCGACGCGCCCCACAAGGCGGCGCGCTCGGCGACATGGCGCAAGCTGTCGAAGTTGATGTTGGCACCTGAGTCGATGGCCACCAACGTCTGCCCCTGGATCGCGTTGCGTGCCACATACTGCTTGATTCCCGCCACGGCCAAGGCTCCAGAAGGCTCGGTGATCGAGCGGCTATCGTCGTAGATATCCTTGATTGCTGCGCATAACTCATCGTTACTGACGGTCAGCACCTGATCCACATAATCGCGGCATATGGCAAAACCGTGGGCGCCGATCTGTGCCACGGCGACCCCATCGGCGAAACTCCCCACGCTCGGCAACATTACCGGTTCCCCCGCCGCCATCGCCGCCTGCAGACAGGCCGAATGCTCGGACTCGACGCCGATGATACGGATAGTCGGCCGCAGGTATTTGACGTAGGCGGCGATGCCCGCGATCAGCCCGCCCCCACCGACCGGAACGAAGATCGCATCCAGGCGCCCCGGATGCTGGCGCAGGATTTCCATGGCCACGGTGCCCTGCCCAGCAATCACATCCGGGTCGTCGAACGGCGAGACGAAGGTGCGAGCGCTGTCGCGCGCCAGTTGCAAGGCATGCTCCAGGGCAAACGGGAAACTGGCACCGTGCAGCAGGGCCTGCGCGCCACGGCTGCGCACGCCGACCACCTTCAACTCCGGCGTCGACTCGGGCATGACGATACAGGCGTCGATCCCCAACTCCCGTGCGGCCAACGCCACACCCTGGGCGTGGTTGCCGGCGGACGCGGTGATCACGCCGCGGGCTTTCTGTGCCTCACTCAGGTGGGCCAGCTTGTTGTAGGCGCCGCGAATCTTGAAGGAGAAGGTCGGCTGCAGGTCTTCGCGCTTGAGCAGGATCTGGTTGTCCAGCCGCTGAGACAACGCGGGGGCTGCCTGCAGTGGCGTACGCACCGCCAGTTGATAGACCGGTGCGGCGAGGATTTTCTTCACATAGTGCGCCAGTAGCGGCTGGCCGGCGGTGGGAGTGTCCATTGATGTCTCCTGGAGTACGTCAGGCCCTGGAGACAGAAAAATAAAACCCGCCTCAAGGGCGGGTTGGGTGCAGCCGTCAGCTAGCCCGCCAAATTCGCAATGGCGGTAATAATAATGCTTGGCTGGCGGCGCGATACGGTGAAAGTCATGCCCGGAAATTAGCCTCGGGGCGCCAGCAAGTCAATCCCCGGTTTGCAGGCCGATCTTGTAGAGCGCACCGTTCCGGTCGTCCGTCAGCACATAGAGGTAGCCATCCGGCCCCTGGCGTACATCGCGGATCCGCGCCTTGAGCTCACCCAATAAACGCTCCTCATGCACCACCTTGTCACCATCGAGCTGCAGGCGAATCAGTTCCTGGGTCGCCAGCGCGCCGATGAATACACTGTGCTGCCAAGCCTTGAACCGGTCGCTGTCGTAGAACGCCATGCCGCTGATGCCCGGTGACTGCTGCCAGACGTGATGCGGACCGACTGTCCCTTCGGCGGTCTGGCCGCGAGCTTCGGGGATTGGCAGACCGGAGTAGTTGATACCGTGGGTCGCATAGGGCCAACCGTAGTTTTTACCGCGCGAGATGATGTTCAGCTCATCGCCGCCCTTGGGTCCGTGCTCGTTCTCCCATAGCTCACCGCTCCAGGGGTTGAGGGCTGCACCTTGCGGATTGCGCTGGCCGTAGGACCAGATTTGCGGTTGGACCCCGGCCTGGCCGACAAAGGGGTTGTCCTTGGGGACCTGGCCGTCCGGATAGATCCTCACCACTTTGCCTTGCAGCTTATCGAGGTCCTGCGCCGTTTCGCGCACGTTGTTCTCGCCCAGGGTGATGAATAGATAGCCGTCATGGTCAAACACCAGGCGCGAGCCGAAATGGTTGCTGGTGGACAGCTTGGGCTCCTGGCGGAAGATCACCTGGAAATCCTCCAGTGCCCTGAGGTCCCTGGACAAGCGGCCACGACCGACCGCCGTGCCGGCCTTATCCCCGGCACCACCGCCCTCAGCGTAGGACAGGTACACCAGGCGGTCACTCTTGAACTGCGGTGACAGCGCCACGTCAAGCAGGCCGCCCTGGCCCTTGGACCAGACACTGGGCACCCCGCTCAATGGCGCCGAAAGTTTGCCATCGAGGTCGACGATACGCAGGTTGCCCGGCCGTTCGGTCACCAGCATACCTTGCTGGTCGGGGAGAAACGCCAGGGCCCAGGGGTGTTCCAGACCTTCGGTGAGCTGGGTCACCGTCAGGCTGCCTAGCTCGCTCGGCAACTGTTGGCTGGACGCCGCCGACACCGGCAGCGCGATCATCAGGGCGCTGCCCAACAGGGTCGCCAAAAGAGTTTTACCTGACATGCACACTTCCTTTATTGCTGATCATTACCCCCTGGCCCCTCAGCGGTTGCTGGTGTCCGGGTCTCTGGGCGGGGGTGCGGGTGAGACATAGGGCCTGACTGTGCCGGGGGTGGCATTAGGGCGCGGATAACCGTTGCCAATGCCGCCGTTATCCAGGGTCGGTGGGCGTGGCACTGGCACGGTGTTGGGCGCGCGAATTACCGGCGCTGCCGGTCGGGTGCCCTGCATGCTGTTGGGGTTGGCCCGGCGAATCGGGTTGTTGTAGGGATTGTTGTTGCTGGCGCCCGGCAGATTCTGCGCAACCACCAGGCCTGGCCCTGCGAGTGCGGCAATCCGGTCCGGATCGTCCTGCGCCTGCGCCATCGACCCCAGCAAGGTCGACGCCAGCAGCGTTACAGCCAACACGTACCTGCTCATGATGGAGCTCCTCCACTGTCATGCCGATAAGGTCTTCGATACCACGCTACGCCCAGGGTTCGCCGCTGTGAAGGAAATACTCCCAGACAAGATGTTGCAAGGCTGCCTGCTACCGCGCTCCACCGGGCACCCGCCGGAAACTTTCGCCAACCAGCGCAGGTCACCTGATCATCACAGCGCGAGGCAACGGCGATGGCACGGGCAATCTGGAAAGGCGCAATCAGTTTCGGACTGGTCCACATCCCGGTGTCCCTGGTCTCGGCCACGGCCTCCCATGGGGTGGATTTCGACTGGCTGGACAACCGCAGCATGGACCCGGTCGGCTACAAGCGGGTCAACAAGGTCACCGGCAAGGAGGTGACCAAGGAGCACATCGTCAAAGGCGTGCTCTACGAAAAAGGTCGTTATGTGGTGCTCAGCGAGGAAGAAATCCGTTCCGCTCACCCCACCTCGACCCAGACCATCGACATCTTTTCCTTCGTCGATGCCGAGCAGATTCCCCTGCAGAACATTGACACGCCCTACTTCCTGGCCCCCGACAAACGCGGTGGCAAGGTCTACGCCCTGCTGCGCGAGACCCTGGCCAACACCCGCAAGGTCGCCCTGACCCACGTGGTGCTGCATACCCGCCAGCACCTGGCCGCCTTGATGCCGCTGGATTCGGCCCTGGTGCTGGTGATGCTGCGCTGGCCTGCCGAGGTCCGCAGCCTGGACGAACTGGCCCTGGGCAGCGACGTCACCGCCCCGACCCTGGCCAAGGGCGAACGGGACATGGCCAAGCGCCTGGTCGAAGACATGAGCGGCGATTGGCAACCGGCCGACTACCGCGACAGCTTTGAGGACAAAATCATGGCCCTGGTGGAGAAAAAGGCCCGGGCCGGCAAGATCGAGGACGTCGAAAGCGTGCCTGGTGCCGAACCGCGCAAGTCCGCCGACGTCATCGACTTGACCGAGCTGCTCAAACGCAGCCTGGGTGGCAAGTCTGCCGCCACGCCCGCAAAAAAAACCGCGCGCAAAGCCACGCCAGCAAAAAAACCGCGTAAGGCTGCCGGCGATTGATCGCCAGGGATCGTGCTAATGACCAAGGCCGTCAGTGAATACACGCGTAAACGCAACTTCGCGATGACTTCCGAGCCGCCAGAAGCGTCCGCGCGCAAGCCCGGTAAAAAAGCCGTTGCGGCCTTGCGCTTCGTGATCCAGAAACATGCCGCGCGCAACCTTCACTACGACTTTCGCCTGGAACTGGCCGGCACCCTGAAAAGCTGGGCAGTGCCCAAGGGCCCAAGCCTGGACCCGAGCCAGAAACGCCTGGCGGTGCATGTCGAGGACCATCCTCTGGATTACGCCAGCTTCGAGGGCACCATTCCCCCCGGGCAGTACGGTGCTGGCGAGGTGATCGTCTGGGACCACGGCGTGTGGCAGCCCCACGATGATCCGGAAGCGGCGTACCAAGCCGGCAAACTCAAGTTCACCCTGATCGGCGAGAAGCTCGCGGGCGACTGGACCCTGGTGAAAACCCGCCTGCGCGGCAGCAGTGACAAGGAACAATGGTTGCTGATCAAGGAGCGCGATGCCCAGGCCCGCGCCAGTGCCGACTATGACGTGCTCACGCAACAGCCCGACAGCGTGCTGAGCGAGGCACACATCGCGGGTAAAAAACCGTCGAGAAAAAACCCGATAAAAGCCGGCAAATCCGCCCCAGCCATCCAGGCGCTGCCCACCCACCTCACCCCGCAACTGGCGACCCTGGTGGATCAGGCCCCAAGCGGCGATTGGCAGTATGAAATCAAATTCGACGGCTACCGCATCCTGGCGCGGATCGCCGACGGCGAGGTGCGCCTGATCACCCGCAACGGCCACGACTGGACCGCTCGCCTGCCCCGCCAGGCCAAGGCACTGGCCGCACTCAAGCTCGACGGCAGTTGGCTGGATGGCGAGATGGTGGTGCTCGACGACCAGGGTCTACCGGACTTTCAGGCGCTGCAAAACGCTTTTGAACTCGGGCGGACCCTGGAGATGGTCTATTTCCTGTTCGATGCACCGTTTCTGCAGGGTAGCGATCAACGCCAGATGCCCCTCGAACGGCGTCGTGCCGCCTTGAAAAAGGCCCTGGCGCGCCACCGCGGCCAGCTGCTGCGTTTTTCCGAGGCGTTTGTCGCCAAGCAACAGGACATCCTCGCCAGCGCCTGTGCCCTGTCCCTCGAAGGACTGATCGGCAAGCGGCTCGGCAGCCCTTATCAAAGCCGGCGCAGCGCTGACTGGATCAAGCTCAAATGCCGGCGACGCCAGGAATTCGTCATCGTCGGCTACACCCAACCGCAAGGCTCGCGCAGTGGTTTTGGTGCCTTGTTGCTCGCGGTGCATGACGCTGGCGACCTGGTCTACGCCGGCCGCGTGGGGAGCGGTTTCGACCAGCAGACCCTGGGCCACCTGCACCAACGGATGTCGGGCCTGGCCCGCGACACCTCACCCTTGGCCAATGCGCTGAGCAGCGCCCAGGCTCGTGGCGTGCACTGGATCAAACCGCAGCTGGTGTGCGAAGTCCAGTTCGCCGAGTGGACCCGCGCCGGCCTGATCCGCCAGGGCGCTTTTATCGCCTTGCGCAGCGACAAACCGGCCAGCCAGATCAGCCGCGAACAAGCCCAGCCCGTCAGCGCCCCGGTGCCAGAAAAGAGCAAGAAAAACGAGGTGTTGGCGGGGGTTCGGGTCAGCCATCCCGAACGGGTGATCGATACGGCCAGCGGCACGCAAAAGCTGCAATTGGCGCAGTTCTACGCAGGTATCGGCGACTGGATCCTGCCTCATCTACGGCAGCGCCCGGTGTCGTTACTGAGGGCGCCGGAAGGTGTGGGCGGCGAGCAGTTCTTCCAGAAACACGCAGAGCGATTGGCGATTCCCAACATCCGCCACCTGGCTCCCGGACTGGACCCTGGACATGCACGGCTGATGGCCATCGACAGTGTCGAGGCCCTGGTGGGCGCAGTGCAGATGGGCGCGATCGAGCTGCATACCTGGGGGGCCACCGCCGATCACATCGAGACGCCGGACCAGTTCGTGCTCGACCTCGACCCCGACCCGGCGCTGCCCTGGAAAAGCATGCTGGAGGCCACCCAACTGACCCTGTCGGTGCTCGATGAACTGGGCCTGGAGGCGTACCTGAAAACCAGTGGCGGCAAGGGCATGCACCTGATCGTGCCGCTGGCCCGCACGGAAACCTGGGACCGGGTCAAGGCCTTCGCCAAAGCCATCGCCCAGTTCATGGCGAGCGAACTGCCGGAGCGTTTCAGCGCCAAAATGGGACCGCAGAATCGCATCGGCAAAATCTTCATCGACTACCTGCGCAATGCGCGCGGGGCCAGCACAGTCGCGCCCTACTCGGTGCGGGCCCGGGAGGGCCTGCCGGTGTCGGTGCCGGTGCGCCGCGATGAACTGCCGGGGTTACGCAGCGCACAGCAATGGACGGTGGCCAACCTTGGCGAGCGCTTACGCGCACTCAAGGCCGACCCTTGGGCCGACCTCACTCATCGCCAGCGCCTGAGCGCAAGGATGTGGCAACGCCTGGGGGCGAAAAAACCCTAGATCCAGAGGATCACGGCCAGCAGGCCGCCGAAGATCGCCCACTTTTCCAGGTAGTAGAGCTTGCGATTGCGCTTCTTCAGTTCCTTGCCGCGCAGACGGATCTTGTACAGCCTGGCGAACGCGCGGTTGATCCCGCCGGTTTTATCGCCGGCATCGTTGGGCGCGCCGGCGGCGGACATCACGGTGCGACTGAACCAGGCATTGAACGCAGCTGCCCAGCGGTACTTCAACGGCCGCTCGACGTCGCAGAACAGGATGATGCGATTCTCCTGGGTGGTGTTTTCGGCGTAGTGGATATAGGTCTCGTCAAACATCACCGCCTCGCCATCGCGCCAGTGATAGCGCTCGCCGTCGACCTCGATGTAGCAACCGGGGTCATTGGGAGTGTCCAGGCCCAGGTGATAACGATAGGAGCCGGCGTAGGGGTCACGGTGGCGCACCAGTTTTGAACCCGGTGGCAACTCGGCAAACATGGCTGCCTTGATCGAGCCGATTCTCTGGACCAGCTCGGTGGTGCGCGGGCACAGCTTGGTCGCCGAAGGATGGCTTTCGCCGTACCACTTCAGGTAGAAACGCTTCCAGCCGGTCTTGAAGAACGAGTTGAAACCCACGTCGTTGTACTGGTCCGAGCGTTTGATCTCCCCCGCCCGCAGCAGGTTCTGGCCTTCTGCGCGAATTTCCTGCCAGTGAGCCTGCAACGGACTCAGGTCGGGGAAGTCACGGGGGTCCAGGTACGGTCGGTTCGGCAGTTTGGAAAACAGGTAGAGGAAGCAGTTGATCGGCGCCAGGAAGCTCGAATGATCGCTTAACTGGCGACCCAGCTTGTGCCGGACACGACCGCGCAGGTGTACGTACGCGATGGAGAGCAGGTAGAGGGAAACAATGATCAGCTTCACGAAAAATAATCACAGGTCAGAAAAAATACACGCTGCGCGCCACGGGACCTGGCTTAACGCAACATCGGGCATCTCTGGCAGGGGCTGAGCACAACGCCAGCACCTGACCATTGGCGCGCATTTTAGTCACAGTTTGTAACCTAGGGAAAACCAACAAATGTGAAAAACTTTAGGCTGGATGTACTGCCGACAATCCGGCACCCTGGCCACTCAGGCAAAATCTCCAGCTACCCGCCCCCTGTTCATGGAAGATCCAAATAATGAAGCCAGCTGCGCGCTTGACCGCTCTTTCGCTGTTCGCCGGCGTGTTCAGCGCCCTGACCAGCGCGTCCGCCTGCGCCATTGATTACCCCGATGCCGCTGCCAGCGACCCGATAAAGCTCGGCTGGATGGTCGGTTCGCCACCGCCACCTGCGCGCATCATTCGGTTCGCCGATGGCAGCTACTACCAATTTCCGGCGCTGCGCTGGAGCTTCTCCAACTTCCGCCAGTTGATGCCGACACTGAACGTCTCGCGCGGCCTGGCAGCGCCATCGGTGCTGGCACAGGCACCCGACAACGCCATCGACGCCCTGTCATTCAACACCACGGACAACCAGTCTCTTACCTGGTCGCAATCGTTGGCCGCCACCTACACCGACGGGATTGTCGTGCTGCATCGCGGCAAGGTGGTGTATGAACGCTACTTTGGCGTACTGACACCCCAAGGCCAGCACGCGGCCATGTCGGTGAGCAAATCCATGGTCGGCATCCTGGGGGCAACCCTGGTCGCCGAAGGCAAGCTCGACCCGGCACAGCGCGTCGACCACTACGTGCCGGAACTGGCGAGTTCGGCCTTTGGCGATGCGACGCTGCGCCAGGTGCTGGACATGACCACTGGCCTTGAGTACAGCGAAGACTATGCCAACCCCGACGCACAAATCTGGGCCCATGCCAATGCCGGCAACCCCCTGCCCAAGCCCAAGGATTACCGTGGGCCACGCAGCTACTATGAGTTTTTGCAAAGCGTGCAAGCCCAGGGCCGTCACGGCGAGGCCTTTGCCTACAAAACTGTCAACACCGACGTACTGGGCTGGGTGATCGCCCGGGCCACCGGGCAAAACGTCGCCCAACTCCTCTCGCAACGCATCTGGAGTCGCCTGGGCATGGAACAGGACGCCTATTTCAGCGTGGACAGCATCGGCACGCCCTTTGCCGGTGGCGGTTTCAACGCCGGGTTGCGGGACATGGCCCGGGTCGCGGAAATGTTGCGCAATGACGGGCAAGCCAACGGCGAGCAGATCGTGCCCAAGGCGGTCGTCGACGAGATCCGTGGCGGTGGCGACAAGGCCGCCTTCGCCAAGGCCGGTTATGGCCTGCTGCAGGGCTGGAGCTACCGCAACATGTGGTGGGTCAGCCACAACCCGAACGGCGCCTTCATGGCCCGCGGCGTTCACGGGCAAAGCCTGTACATCGATCCGCAGGCGCAGATGGTCATCGCCCGTTTCGCCTCGCACCCGGTGGCGGGCAATGCCGCCAATGACCCGGTGACCCTGCCGGCCTTCGCCGCCCTCGCGCAGCATCTGCTCCAGCAGCCTTGAGGCACGGCGACCCGTCCTGGCGGTGCCCACACCGACACCGCCAGGCTGTCCAAGCAGATTAATGAGCATTATTGATTGGTATTAGCTGCGCGCCAGGGCTCCACTGCCGCCCCCCCGGCTGCTCCGGCGGTGAGCTGGTGGATGAAAATCATCGATTCGACATCCCTATCATTTCCAATTGAGCGTCTATGCTGGATTTACCCTTCTCATGCCGTTGCTGTCCGCCCCCGGAGGCTCTCCATGCTACCCACCCCTGTGACCGAGAAATCCTTCTCCCGGGATATGCTTGATGTGCTGATCCGTGCGGGACTGCTCGCGGTCCTCCTGATGTTCTGCTTCCGCATTTTCAGCCCGTTCCTGGACTTGATGCTGTGGTCGGTGATTCTGGCGATCACCCTGTACCCGTTGCACGGCAAACTCAGCCGCAAGCTGGGCACCAGTGGCGGGCACACCGCGACCGTGATGGTGCTGATCGCCGTGGCGATCCTGTTGGTGCCGGTCTATCTGTTGGGCACCTCGATCGTCAGCTCGGTGGAAAGCGCCATGACCATTGTCCGGGCCGACACCGTGCATATCCCGGTTCCGCCTGATTCGGTAGCCACCTGGCCACTGGTGGGCGAAAAACTCCATAGCCTGTGGATGCAAGCCGTCACCGACCTGCCGGTGCTGGTGCAAAAGTACATCCCCGAGATCAAGCACTTCAGCCTCGCCCTGCTGAGCAAGTTGGCCGGCGCCGGTGCGGGTTTCCTGATCTTCATCTTTGCCCTGATCATCGCCGGGATCTTCATGGCCTACGGTGAAAGCGGCAGCCGCAGCGCGGTGCATATTGTTTCGCGGGTCTGCGGCCCGGACCGTGGCCCGTCCATCACCGAGCTGTGCACCGCGACCATTCGCGCGGTAGCCCTGGGCGTGATCGGCATTGCCTTCATTCAAATGCTGCTGGTGGGTGCCGGGTTCGTCCTGATGGGCGTACCTGCTGCCGGCCTGCTGGCCCTGGCGGTGCTACTGCTGGGCATCATGCAACTACCGGCCACGTTGATCACGTTGCCGGTGATCATCTTCGTGCTGGCCAGCCAAGGGGCGACGACCGCCACCATCATCTTCTCCATCTATGTATTCATCGCCGGCCTGGTGGATAACGTGCTCAAGCCCCTGCTACTGGGGCGCGGCGTCGACGTGCCGATGCCAGTGGTACTGATCGGTGCCCTGGGCGGCATGGTCACCAACGGCATCATCGGCCTGTTCATTGGCCCGGTGGTCCTGGCCGTGGCCTACCAGTTGTTCTGGCAATGGGTACAGGACCAGCCACCCGCTTCCCGACCCGACAAACTGGGGCAGTCCTGACACGAGCGGGTGCACTGCATGATTAAATCCTGCCATCCAGGGCACCTGTTGCTGGTTGCGCTGCTCGGTCTCGGCGGCTGCGTGCGCCTGGGCCCCGACTTCCAGAGTCCGGCGCAGCCCTGGACACGGCAGTGGAACAGCGCCGCCCTCGAACAGGCCAGCCAACGCGGCGACAATCCGGACCTGCGTCAATGGTGGCGGGTGTTCAACGACCCGCTGCTCGACCGCTTGATTGCCGCTGCCGATGCCCACAACTCAAGCCTGCAGATCGCCGGCTTGCGGGTCATGGAGGCCCGCGCGCAACTGGGCATCGCGCAAGCCGGGCTCTATCCGCAAGTGCAGCAGGCCAGCGCCGATAGCCTCTACGTGAACCGTAGCCAGGCCGGCGGCAAAAACCCGCAGAGCAGTAACTTCTGGCAGTACAGTGCTGGCTTCGATGTCGGCTGGGAGTTGGACTTCTGGGGCCGTTTCAGTCGCGCCATCGAGTCCTCGGATGCCAGCTACTTCGCCGCCCAGGCCAACTATGAGGATGTCCTGGTGCTGCTGCGCGCCCAGGTCGCCGATACCTACTTCGCCCTGCGCACCACCGAAGCACGGCTACGCGTGGCACGGGAAAACAGCACCCAGCAGAAGCGCAGTTTCGAGATCACCGAAAAGCTCTTCAACAGCGGCCAGACCGCCGAGCTTGACGTGCAACAAGCCAAGACCCAGTACCTGGGAACCCTGAGCAACATTCCCAGCCTGGAAGATCAGGCGGCACGCACCCGCAACGCCCTGGCCGTGTTGATCGGGCAACCGCCGGGGGCGCTGCCGCAACTGAGCCTGAATACTGGCCTGATACCGCTGGTGGACCGCGCCGTGCTGCAGGACGTGCCCGCCGAACTGCTGCTGCGCCGCCCCGACGTGCGGGCCGCGGAGCTGAATGTCGCGGCGCAGTCGGCACTGATCGGCGTGGCCGAATCCGACCTGTATCCGTCCCTGAGCCTGCTGGGCAGTATCGTCTGGTCAGCCAATTCTCTGGGCGGCACCTCCAATAACCTGGACCTGGTCGGCGGCCCCAGCTTGCGCTGGAACATCTTCGATTACGGGCAGATCCACAACAACGTGCGGGTGCAGGATGCTCGCTTGCAGCAACTGATCGAAGCCTACCGCGACAAGGTCCGCCAGGCGGCGCGCGAAGCCGACGATGCCGCCACCGGATTGACCAAGGCCCTGGAGCGCGAGCGCATCCTGCGCGAGGCGGCATTTGCCGCCGAACGTTCGCTGGTGCTGGCCAACGCCCAATACCGCGAGGGCTACTCGGACTTCCAGCGGGTCCTCGATGCGCAGAGCGCGCTGCTGGCGCAACAGGACAATTACCTGCTCAGCCGCAGCACCGCCGTCAGCAACCTGATTGCCCTGTACCGGGCCCTGGGAGGTGGCTGGTACAGCGCCCAGGCGAAAATCGATGCAGCTACGCGCCAGCAAATGGAACAACGCACCGACTGGGGCGACCTGCTGCAGGAACCCGCCAGCCCGCCACCCGCCCCAGTCCCGGCTCCCGCTCCCCAAGGTGATCAACGATGAGTGACGTCCCGCCGCCCGCCGCCAAGGCCCCCGAACCTGCCGCCGAACCGGTGAACAAAAGCCTCAAGTGGGTTGTGCTGCTCATCGTCCTGAGCCTGGCCTGGTACCTGCTGGCGGACCGCTTCACGCCCTACACCCAGCAGGCGCGCGTGGGCGCCTTTGTCATCCCGGTGGCGTCCGAGGTAGCGGGTCGGGTGATCAAGGTCAATGTGCGCAACAACCAGGACGTCAAGGCCGGGGACGTGCTGTTCGAAGTCGATCCGCAGCCCTACCAGATCGCCGTCGACCGGGCCCGTGCCGACCTTGAGTCGACCCGCCGGCAGATCGGCGCCAGCACCGCCGGGATTGCCGCAGCGCAAGCCAACCTGCGCGCGGCCCAGGCCAACGAGCTCAAGACCCGTCAGGACAACCAGCGCCTGGAAGGTTTGTACCGGGAAGACCGCGGGACCATTTCCGTGCGCTTGCTGGAAGTCTCCCGCGCCAACCACGCCCAGGCGGTCAGCCAGGTAGCGGCCGCCCGCGCCGAAGTCCAGCGCGCTCGTGAGCAGGAAGGCGGCAGCGAGCAGGACAACGCCTTGTTGCGCAGCGCCGCCACCGCGCTGTCGAAAGCCGAACTGGACCTGGCCAATACCCAGGTGCATGCACGCTCGGCGGGCCTGATCACCGACTTGCGTACCGACACCGGGCAGTTTGCGGCTACCGGTACCCCGGTCATGACCCTGATCGCCATCCACGATGTCTGGATCAGTGCCGACATGACCGAGAACAACCTCGGCCTGGTCAAGACCGACACCGAGGTATCCATCGTCCTCGACGCCCTGCCCGGCGAGGTTTTCAGCGGCCACGTGCGCAGCGTCGGCTACGGCGTCAGCGTCGGCCAACCGACCTCCCCCGGCGCCCTGCCTACTGTGCAGAACAGCCGCGATTGGCTACGCCCGGCGCAACGTTTCCCGGTGATCATCGAGTTTTCCGCCGAGTCCCTGGCCAGCCTGCGCGACGGCCGTGGAATACGCGCCGGTGGCCAGGCGGAAGTCATGGCGTTCCCCACCGCTGGCAACCCCCTCAATCCCCTTGGCCGCTTGTTCCTTGGGCTGATGAGCTGGCTGTCCTATGCCTACTGAGCGCTCGCCACAGGCCCAGCGCGCGCTGCGCCTGGCCTGCGGTACGGCGCTGTGCCTGACGGTCAGCTTCGGCCTGGCGCTGCCGATTCCCTTCATGGCACCGGTGCTGGCCCTGATGCTGCTGGTGTCACTCAACCAACCGCTGTCGTTCAAGGCCGGCCTGGGCCTGATCCTGGTCGCCCTGTTCACCACCGGTATCGGCCTGCTGCTGATCCCCATGCTGCGCTACTACCCGGCCAGCGGCGTACTGCTGATCGCGTTGGCGCTGTTTGTGGTGTTTCGCATGGGTTTGCGTGGCGCCAATGGCCTGGTGGTGACCTTTCTGATTATCGGCCTGACCCTGATCTCCGCTGCCGGCGTCGCCGACTTCGGCCTGGCGGTGACGGTGATCGAGGCACTGGGCAAGGGCCTGTTCCTCGCGATGCTGTCGGTAGGCGTGAGCCACTGGCTGTTTCCCGACCCTGGTAACGCGCCCTCCCCCCCGCCGGCCCCGGCCCTCAGCCCAGCAGAGATTACCCGGGTCGCGCTGCGCGCCACGTTGATCGTGCTGCCGACTTTTGTCCTGGTGCTGCTTGACCCGGCCAGCTACTTGCCGATCGTCCTCAAGGCCGTCAGCCTGGGGCAACAGAGCTCCACCACCGGAACCCGCCACGCCGGGCGCGAACTGATCGGCTCGACCCTGCTCGGCGGCCTGCTGGCGATATTGTTCTGGTGTGGACTGAGCCTGTTTGTCCACCTTTGGATGTTTTTCCTGTGGACCCTGCTGTTCACCTTGCTGGTGGCGCGCAAGCTCTACCGCCTGCGCCCGACCGCACAAAGCCCGGGCTTCTGGCTAAACACCCTGGTGACCATGATCATCCTGCTCGGTCAATCGGTACAAGACAGCGCCGCCGGCAAGGACGTCTACACCGCATTCGCGATCCGCATGGGGCTGTTTATCCTGGTGACCCTCTATGCCTGCCTGATGGTCCACCTGCTGGATCAACGCCGACGCAACGCCCCGCTCAACCCTCCTGCTCTTGCAAAATAGAGGCGTTGTCGCTGATCGCACTGCAACTGCCCGCCTCCAGGCAATGGGTGATGTAGATGACTTGTTTGCCGCAACCGCGCACACCGATGGTGTACTCCGTGCGTTGACTGGAATAGGGAATAAAGCTGATCTTGCTGGTGATCACCGCCGAAGTGACGTTTTCACAATTGATTTCGTACTGCGCGCGTTTAGTCGCGGTCAGGAGGGCCGACTCTTTACTGGTAGCCAGCGCCTCTTTATCACTCATGCACCCGCCCAGGCTGACCATTAGGAACGAGGCAAGCAAACACGCAGCGGGGGCGACTCGACGCTTCATGGAAATACCTTCCAGCTCAGTTGACGGTATTCGCCCGTTCCCTGGCTCCAACCTTGAGCCTGTAAACCCTTACCGGGCGAATGAGCACAGCTTAGGGCTGCGCACTGAACAGTTCTTTAGGAGGATTCTTAATTTGCCGGTTGCTTACAAAGCTGCGCGCAATCCAGGTGCTTATCGATCAACCCGGCCGCTGCAGGTGAGTGGGTAAACCCAAGTCATGACCCGCGTCGGGGAACACCTGCAGTTGCGCGTGCGTTATCAGTTGCGCAAGGCCCCGGGCAAAAACGGCAACTGCTCAGGTGGGGTGATCATTGGCTCGTTCCTTGAGGTGGATGTGTGGCCCAGCAGTATGCCGCTGGGCAGCACGTGTAGCTTGATGGATCTGGGGGTTCTAACAGCTTCTTAGAAGCTATAGCGGGCGGTCAGCTTCACATTGCGTGGGTCGCCGTAGATGTCGTACGGGCTATAGCCACCATTGGCCACGCTGCTGTAGTAGGTGCGGTCGAACAGGTTGTTGACGTTGAGCTGCAGATCCAGTTGCTCGGTGGCCTGGTAGCCTCCTACCAGACCGACCACGGTGTAGGAGCCCTGCTGGTTTTTCCATGCGCTGGCACCGGTTCCTCCCGAAGTGCGTATGCGGCTCTGCTGATAGACATCACCACCAATGCGCCAGCGCTGCAGGTCATCGGGCAGGGTGTAGATCGTCGCCAGCTTGAATAGCTGGCGCGGTTTCTTGCGGTCGAAGTCTTCGCCTTCTTTGGCTGCGTTGGCGTCGTTGACGTATTGGGTCTGGGTGTAGGTGTAACCGCCAGCCAATTGCCAGTTGTCGGTCAGGGCGCCCTGGATTTCCAGGTCAATGCCCTTGCTGCGCACCAGGCCAGCGGCCTCATAGCAGGCACTGGCGGCGCCTGAACCGCAACCTTTGATATCAGGCAACTCCTGGGCGCGATTCTTCTGATCGATCTGGAACACTGCCATGTTGGTATTCAGCGCGCCATCAAAGTACTCGCCCTTGATGCCCACTTCGTAGTTCTCACCCACTACGGGCTCAATCACGTTGCCGCCTATGCCTTTTTCGCTCTGCGGCTTGAAGATATCGGTGTAGCTGACATAGACCGAGTGATTGGCGTTGAGGTCGTAGACCAGGCCGGCATAGCGGGTCAGGTTGCGAGTGACCTTGTAGTTGCTTTGACTGTTTGCGCTGTCATCGAATTCATACCAGTCCAGACGGCCACCGAGAATCAGCGACAGTGGCTCGCTCAAGCGCAGGCGGGTACTGGCATAGAAGCTGTCCTGGGTGGTGGTCTCGGGAAGGCCATCAGGCCCCCTGACGTAATCCGGCTTGTCATGACCCCGTGGGTCCCACTCGAAAAGATTGCTGCCTGCGTCGATGAAATCGCTCCAAGCCTTACCGGAACGATAATCCAGCTTGCGCTTGCTTACGCCCAGGCTCAGGTCATGTTCTTGACCGAGCAACTGGAAAGGGCCGCTCAGCGCCAGGTCGTAGCCGGTTTCCTTCTGCTCCATGGCTTCGGTCCAGAGGTAGTGGCGATCGTATTCCCATATCGAAGAGGCCAGCACGTCGGTGTCGGTCTTCGATTGCATGGCTGCCAGGCGTAATGTCCAGTCGTTGGCCAAGCCTTGCTCAAGAGTGGCGAAATAGCCGGTAGTGCGATTATCCGAATACTCCCAGTCATTACCGAGGAAGGTGTCACGTGGCAGCCCGAGATGACCGCCACCACGGGCCATCGGCAACCCGCCCCAGATGTAGTTGGTGTAGTTCTTCTGCCGGTAACCACCGAATGTCAGGGTGGTGCTTTCACTCAGGTCGGCGTCGACCACGCCGTAGTACAGATCCGCATCACTTTCCACCGAGTCGCGGAAGCTTTTGGCATCCTCGCGCGAGATCACGGTACGGGCACGCAGGGTACCGTTGTCATTGAGCGGGCCGCCGACATCCAGGGTGCCGGCGTAATCGTCCCAACTCCCGGCACTGCCGGTGAGCGTGCCCTGGAATTGATGGGTCGGGCGCTTGCGTATCAGGTTAATGGCGCCAGCAGGATTGCCGGCGCCCTGGGCCAGCCCGGTGGCGCCGCGCACGATTTCGACCCGGTCATACATGGCCAGGTTGGCCTCTCCACTGGGCAGGTAGGTCAGGAAGCTGGTGGGAAAACCATCGTACATGATGTTGTCGATGTCGAAACCGCGAGCGCTGAATGTCGGCCGCCCCGCCCCGCCGGAGTTGTTCAGAAAAACCCCCGGTGCACTTTGAGCGACATCGCTGATGCTGGTCATGGCCTTGTCGTCCATACGCTTGCGCGTGACCACGCTGACCGTCTGCGGTGTTTCGCGCAAGGTCAGGGGCAGCTTGGTGGCAGTCTGCATAACCCCGGTGGTATAGGAACCGCTATTCTCAGTGGTCGCCGCCAGGTGCTGTCCGGTAATGCTGGTAGCGCCCAGTTCCAGACTGGTGCCGGTGTCCTGCGGTGTCAGCAGGTACAGCCCGCGACCCTGCGGTGAAGCTTGCAGGCCGGTACCCTGCAACAGTTGCTGCAGGCCGCCTTCCACGCTGGTGGCGGCATTCAGGCCAGGGCTGCGCAACCCCTCCACCAGGCCCGGTTCGATGGGCAGGGTGATATCCGCCTGGCTGGCGAACTCGGCGAGCGAACTGCTCAGGTTGCCGGCTGGCACCTGATAGGCACGCTTATGCTGCGCGCCTTGCTCGACGGCCTGCAGCGTTGCGGTGGCCAGGCTGCCGCCCGCAATGATCAGACCCAGTGCGGCAGCGTGTACTGCCCGCGCCAATGGTTGCATGCCCTGCTTCGTCGCCATGTGTTCGTCCCAGCCCTGTAAAATTGATGTGGTTACAGAAGGGACACGCGACCTGAAGAAAACACGACAATGATTCTTATTAACTTTACGCGCGGGCCGTGAGAGTGACCCAGTAGGGCGTGCGGTAGTGGACGCTCACCGGCAGAGTCTGGCTCAGTGCATGAAGAATCTGGTCGGTATCACGCAACTGGAAGGTGCCGGAGATCAGCAGTCCGGCGACCGCTGGATCGCAACGCAGCAGGCCAGTTCGATAGCGATCCAGTTCGCGGATGAAGGCATCGAGGCGCATCTTTTCTACGCGCAGCACGCCGCTGATCCAGTCCAGACGATTCTGCGCCAATGCCAGTGATGGCTCCGCAGCCAGGGGGGTGACATGGGTCTGCCGGCCGGCCGTCAGGCGCATCAGGCCGTCATCACCCCGTGACAGTCGCGGACGCACCAGGACAGCGCCCTCCAGAGCGGCGAGGTAAGTGCTGTGCGGGTACTGACGCACCACAAAGCGGCTGCCGAGCAAGGTGAGTTGCGCGTCGGCGGTATCGACAATGAATGGCCGCCTGGCATGCTCGCGAGGCACCTCGACGAGCATCTCTCCGCTGATCAGGCGCACACGACGAATGCTCTCGTCGTAGGCGATATCGACGGCGCTGCCAGTGTTCAGGCGAATCTGTTCGCCATCCGGCAGATGCAGCGTGCGTTGTTCCCCGGTGGCGGTACGCTCGTCCGCCTGCCACTCGCGCCACGGCAGGCGTTGCTGTGCTGCGAACCCGAGCGGGGCGGCGGCGATCAGCAACGCCAGGGTCTTGAGCGTCTGGCGCCGATCCAGACCGCGCGGGCGTTCCAACGCTGTCCGTCCGGCATCACCGGCAAGCTGCTGGGTGCGTTCGCTGAAGCGCTCGGCCAGTTGCCAGGCGCGTTCGTGATCAGCGTGCCGCGCCCGCCACTCCGCGCCGGCGGCATGCTCGGCGGCACCGGCACCGCTGTTCTGCAAGCGCACGAACCAGCCCGCCGCTTCCCGGGCAATGCGCCGGTCGATGGGCGTATCACTCATGCAACGCGTCCTGGCTGGCGAGCATGATGCACTCTTCAAAAGCACGCGCCAGATAGCGTTGTACTGAACGCACACTGAGATTGAGGCGGCTGGCGATCTCTTCCTGCGTGTAACCCTCCAACTGCGCCATCAGGAATGCCTGCCGGCTTTTGGCTGGCAATAGGGCCAGTACCTGGTCGATCTCGTCGAGGGCCTCGAGCACCAGCGCCTGATGTTCCGCAGACGGCGCCAGGTCTTCCGGGGTTTGCGCCAGGGTGGCCAGGTAGGCCTGCTCCAGTGAGCGACGGCGGTAGAGATTGATGGAAAGGCGATTGGCGATGGTTGCCAGATAGGCGCGCGGCGTCGTGAAGTTCAGCGGCTCGCCAGGCGCACTGCTGAGCAGCCGCACGAACGTATCCTGGGCCAGGTCCCCCGCATCGGCGGCATTGCCCAGGCGTTTGTGCAGCCAGCGTTGCAGCCAACCGTGGTGGTGGCTGTAGAGCTGATCGATGGCCTGGTTAGGGTGGCGGTTTGCCGATGAAGTGGACTGCACGGTATAGGAGATACATGAATGAGAATGCATCGCATTCTAGCAGTGTCAGACCGTGCTCGTACAAGCAAAGGGTTCAGGTCCTACGGCCCCCCCCACTGGCGGGTACCGGGCTGCGGTATTTCGTCGCGGGGCTCAACACGGATATGGCGCTTATTGGGTTACAGCCCCTCCTCCGTGCTGAGGTAGGATCAGGTTTTTTCACGATATAGGTGAGCCATGGCCGTCCCGCAAAACAAAGAGCAATTGCTGGCTGCCATAGAGACTCGCTATGAAAAACTTCTCTGCACCCTCAACAGTGTGCCAACGCAATGGCTCGACGAATGCACCCTGGAGGGACACGCCAAAGGGACTCAGATGAGCGTTGCCAACCTCGTCGCCTACCTCGTGGGCTGGAACGAATTGGTGTTGAAGTGGCTGGAAATGGATGCTCGCGGGCAAGTTATCGACTTCCCGGAAACCGGCTTCAAGTGGAACCAGTTGGGCGAGTTGGCGCAGAAGTTCTACCGCGACTACGAGGGCATTGCTTTTGCGCAGTTGCTCGAGCGACTCGACATGGCGAAACAGCGGATCGTGTCCTTCATCCGCAGTCACGCCAACGCCGACCTCTATGAGTGCCCGTGGTATGAGCGCTGGACGATGGGGCGAATGATCCAATTCAACACCGCATCGCCCTATGACAATGCACGCGGGCGCTTGCGCAAATGGCTGAAAACCAGGGATTGCAAAGGTGTTGGCCACTCCCTGCGTGTTCGCGCTGTCGAGCAACAGTGAGTCCATCAACACCTGCCGATGTTGCTGTCTACTTATGCGCGATGGATCAACTCACGCTCAGGCTGGAGTGCAGCGAAACATACTCCAGATGGGTCAGAAATTGCTCCCGGCTACAAAATGCGCAACTTAAAACGCCCCACCAATGCTTACGGGTAGCCCGGGACTATCTTTGCCTGCTTGATCAGCCAATCGATGAGCAAAACTATCTCAGGGATATCGCGACTCTCCTCGTTGCAGATGCAGAAATAGTCCATCCCCGTCGGAACCTTCAGTGCAAAGGGCTGCACCAGGCGGCCCTCATCCAAATCGCGCAATGAATTGATCTCGTCGCTGAGTGCAACGCCATACCCATCTCGCGCCGCCTGCAGGGCAATGCCGAAGTCTTCCAGATGAACATCGGCATCACCTGGGTAAGGCAAGCGCGCCTCAAGTAGCCAGCGCCGCCATTGAGCGCCGTCGTCCTCATGCAAGAGACGGTGGTGAACGAGGTCCGACGGCTGCTTGAGCGCACGCGGACCGCGCAACAATTGCGGGCAGCAGACGGGAAACATATGGAGGTTTTGCAGTGGCCGCCACCAGAAGCCCTCCCACGTCGGAGCGTCGTAGAGCACGGCGATATCCGCCCTGCGCCAGTCCACCTCGCTGATGTCGTCGGCAGTAATGACGCGCAGTTGAATGTGCGGATGTTCTGCACGGAAGGCGAACAACTTCGGCATCAACCAGGCCGCGCCAAAAATCGGTTCCGTGGAAATGGTCAGGACTTTCGTCGCCGGCTCCTGGAAGTACGCCTCGGAAATCTGTCGCACCCCTTCGGTGATTTCGCCGATGCCGCGGGCTACCGAACGTTGTAGGGCCAAGCCTCGTTCGGTCAGCACCAAGTGGCGGCCCTGCTTGTAGAAAAGATCGATGCCAAGTGAGCCCTGTAACGCTCTTATCTGCTGGCTGACAGCCCCGGCGGTGACATGCAACTCAGCCGCGGCCGCACCGACATGGCCCAGCCTTGCAACACATTCAAATACTCGAAACGCATGGAGCGGAGGTAAGGGCATGCGGGCCTACCGTTTAGTTTTTCTGCTTGATTTCATGGCAGTTTATATAGGTTGATTGTGCCTTGAGCAACCGCAAAGATTCAGCAGAGGCAAGCCAAAGACCACAACTCAATAGCTGGCCCTACGAAGCACAGGCAACAACAGGCGCGGCAAAAGAAGTGATGAGGGATGGGCTCGTTGCACTACTGCCTGTTTCGCTAGCACGCCTTGGAAAATGAGATATCTGGCTAGATAACCTGGGGGGACTCGTTACGTGGATCAAGAACAAGACATTCAGTTGGCAAAAGAGCCTTTGATGGCAGATCAAGTCGCGATGGAGGGACCTGCGAATCCGGGAAGGCGTCGGTTCAATATGGGCGCTCTGGTGGCTGTCACTGCAACGGCCATCGCCGCATCGGGGCTTGGACGCCAGGCCTGGGCGGCAGAGTCCAACTCTGCCGCCAACAGCTACCGGGTGCCCGCAGAGTGGGAGCCACACCAGAGCGTATTGATGGCGTACCCCTATGACGAGAGCTACGAGGACCAGCTGAAACCTATGCAGGATTCTGTCATCAACGTAGCGAATGCCATTGCGCAGTTCGAGCCGGTATTGATGATGGCGATGACCGGCTATACCGAGGTTGTACGCAAGCGCTGCGGCCCTAACGTTACTGTCATCGAGTATCCATACAACGATTGCTGGACCCGGGATACCGCGCCAGTTTTCGCACTGAGCCCATCAGGACGCGACATGCTGGGGCGAGATTTCATTTTCAACGGCTGGGGCAACAGGTGGTCGGCCATCCTGGATGATCAATTGCCAAGCGGCGTGTGCGCCACCCTTGATGTGCCTAAATCAACAGTCAATATGGTGTTTGAAGGGGGTGCAGTGATTACCGATGGACAGGGCACGCTCATAACCACCGAACAGTGCCTGCTCAATCCCAATCGTAATCCGAGCATGACCAAGGCACAGATCGAGACAGCGCTGCTACGCGCCTATAACGCGACCAAAATGATCTGGCTGCCGTATGGGGTGCACGGCGACGACGGCGCCGCTGCTACCGATGGGCATGTCGACCTGGTTGCTGCGTACATCGAGCCAGCACATTTGCTATTGAATTACCCATCGGACCCAGCCAACCCCAACGTGCCCAGGATGGCGTCAAACCTGGCAGTGCTGCAACAAAGCACCGATGCAAGGGGCCGCCCCTTCAAGATTACCAAGATGCCCGTTCAGCCAACATTCAAAGTATCAGGCCTGACGGTAGAGAACTTCAGCTACATCAACTTCTATAAATCCAATGTCGGCATTGTGGTTCCTACTTCAAACACTCCTGCGGATGAAACTGCCTTGAAGCTCTTCCGTGAGATTTTTCCGGGACGGCCAGTAGTGGGTGTTGATGGCACCATCCTTGCCAGCAATGGCGGTGGTGTGCATTGCATCACCCAACACATTCCTGGTGTCGGTTAGCGCTGAAGATAATTGCCCTCTATGGGGCGCAAGCATTAGCAAGATTGCTTTCCTTAGCAGCGTCGGACCAGATCGGCTGGTCCAATAGCTACGATGAATCACCGCCCAGCGCCACGAGGATGACGTGCGTGTGCTTGTGCATGTCGCTGACTAGTCCATCCCTTCAGCGTCTGCACGAAGCCGAGGAGACATCGGCGTGAGATCTTATCGTTTAGTTTTTCTGCCTGAACTTCTTGTAATTTATATAGATTGATTGTGATTCGAGCAACCGCAACAATTCATTTGGAGCTAGGCCAAAGACAATAATTCAAAAGGTGGTTCTATGAAGTACAAGCAACAACAGCCGTGGCAAAAACTCGATAAAGGAGCGGACTCGCTGTCCTGGCGCACCTCCCACGTTGGAAAAAGCTGTGAGAAAGTGATCAAGCATCCACTCCTCCGATCGCTCCTCGCTACGATCTGCAGCCTTGGCCTGCTAACTGCTAACGCTAATGCGCAAGAGCGCACCCTGCGTGTCTACAACTGGTTCGACTACGTCGCCCCGCAGACCCTGGACAACTTCAAGACGGAGAACGGCGCAAAACTGGTCTACGACATCTTCGACAGCAACGAAACCCTGGAGGCCAAACTGCTCACCGGCAACTCCGGCTATGATGTGGTGGTGCCGTCCGACAGTTTCCTCGCCAAGCAGATTCAGGCCGACGCTTTCCAGCCACTTGACCGCAGCAAGCTACCCAACTGGAAGCATCTGGACCCGCAACTGATGAAGCTGATCGAAGCCAACGATCCGGGTAACCGTTTCGCCGTGCCTTATTTGTACGGAACCGTACTGATCGGTTTCAACCCGGCCAAGGTCAAGGCTGCGCTCGGCGAAAACGCGCCGGTGGACAGCTGGGATCTGATCTTCAAGGAAGAGAACATTGCCAAGCTCAAGCAGTGCGGCGTAGCCCTTCTCGATTCGCCGACGGATATGTTTCCCATCGCCCTGCACTACCTGGGCCTACCGCCCAACAGTACTCAAGCCAAGGACTACGCGAAGGTCGAAGAATTGCTGAAAAAGATCCGCCCCAACGTCGCCTACTTCCACTCCTCAAAATACATGACCGATATCGCCAATGGTGACATCTGTGTGGCCGTGGGTTATTCCGGCAGCTTCTCCCAGGCAGCCAATCGCGCCAAAGAGGCCGGCAACGGCGTGGTGGTGGATATGCGTTTGCCCAAGGAAGGCGCACCGGTCTGGTTCGACGTGCTGGCCATCCCCAAGGATGCGAAGAACCCGGATGATGCCCATGCCTTTATCAACTACCTGCTGCAGCCACAGGTGATTGCCCCAATCAGTGACTTCGTCGGTTATCCCAACCCGAACAAGGACGCCACTGCCCTGGTCAGCCCGGAAATCCGCAACAACCCCAATCTCTACCCCGCCGCCGACATCCAGACTTCTCTATTCGCGCTGGTGCCTCTGCCGTCCAGTGCAGAACGCGCTCGCACCCGTGCATGGACCAAGCTCAAGTCGGGAACCTGACAGTAAATTGCGCTGCGCCAGTGAAACTCAACGGAACCAGGCGCATGGCCGATGCGGTTTCGCTGGCACGCGGCGCCAATCTAGTCACCTTGCAGACCCAGTAGCCATTGGTAAAAGCATGATTGAAGTAACCGAAGTTTCCATTGCCGAGCTGCGCGCAGCCCTCGAAGCTGGCCGGACCACGGCAGTTGAGCTGGTCCAGGCCTATCTCTCACGGATCGATGCCTACGACGGCCCCAACACGCCCACCGCCCTCAACGCGGTGGTGGTGCGCAACCCGAATGCGCTTGAAGAAGCGCTGTCTTCCGACGCCCGTCGTGCCCGTGGTGAATCGCTCGGCCCGCTCGATGGTATTCCCTATACAGCCAAGGACAGCTATCTGATCAAAGGCCTGAGCGCGGCGTCCGGCAGCCCGGCCTTCAAGGACCTGGTTGCCTATCGCGATGCGTTCACCATCGAGCGCTTGCGCGGCGCCGGTGCGATCTGCCTGGGCAAGACCAATATGCCGCCCATGGCCAATGGCGGTATGCAGCGCGGCGTGTATGGCCGTGCCGAGAGCCCGTACAACGCGGACTACCTCACTGCACCCTTCGCCTCGGGTTCCTCCAATGGCGCAGGCACGGCCACCGCTGCCAGTTTCGCCGCCTTCGGCCTTGCTGAGGAAACCTGGTCGAGCGGTCGCGGGCCGGCCTCCAACAATGGTCTGTGCGCCTATACACCGTCGCGCGGGGTGATTTCGGTGCGCGGCAACTGGCCACTGACGCCAACCATGGACGTGGTCGTGCCCTATGCCAGGACCATGGCCGACCTGCTCGAAGTGCTCGACGTGGTGGTGGCCGAAGACGCCGACAAACGTGGCGACCTGTGGCGCTTGCAGCCTTGGGTGCCGATCCCCGGCGTCACCTCGGTGCGTCCCGCCTCCTACCTGGAACTGGCTGCCAGGCCCGCCGCACTCGCCGGCAAGCGCTTGGGCGTTCCGCGCATGTACATCAATGCCGACCCCGGCGCGGGCACCAGCGAAGCGCCAGGTATCGGGTGGGCGACAGGCCAGCGGATCAACACTCGCCCCTCGGTGATTGCCCTCTGGGAAAACGCGCGAAAGACTCTTGAAGCGGCCGGTGCCGAAGTGGTCGAGACGGACTTCCCGCTGGTCTCCAATTGCGAGGGAGATCGACCTGGGGCGCCGACGGTGTTAACCCGCGGCCTGGTGTCCAAGGAATTCCTCCATCACGAACTGTGGGACCTGACCGCCTGGGCATTCGATGACTTCCTGCAGGCCAACGACGATCCCAAACTAAACCGTCTGGCTGACGTCGACGGCCCGCAGATTTTTCCGCACGCCCCAGGCGCTCTGCCTGACCGCGAAGATGGCCCGGCCATTGGCATGGACGAATACGTGCGCATAGCGGAGCGTGGCATCACCCCGTGGGATCAGATCGCCACGCTGTCTGATGGCCTACGCGGGCTGGAGCAGACCCGGCGTATCGATCTTGAGGAGTGGATGGATCGGCTGGGGCTCGACGCGGTGATTTTCCCGGCGGTCGCCGACGTGGGCCCGGCGAATGCCGATGTCGATCCGCAATCGGCGGATATCGCCTGGAGCAACGGCGTCTGGGTCGCCAACGGCAACCTTGCCATCCGTCACCTCGGCGTGCCAACGGTCACCGTGCCGATGGGTGTGATGCCGGACATCGGCATGCCCGTCGGCCTGACATTTGCTGGGCGCGCCTACGACGACTCAGCGCTGCTGCGCCTGGCGTCGGCATTTGAGGCCACTGGATCGAAACGCTTGATCCCGGTGCGGACCCCGCCCTTGCCAAGCGGCTGAAACCGCAATGGGATTGGCGCGGTCAAGCGCCAACCCCGCTCATTCACGGCAAGTCCGAATTACAGAAACCAACCTTTGCCCCAGCGAGCGCTGCGTGAGCGTACGCATGCCTGGGTCAGCTTCAACAACTTGCATTGAGAATCCCATGCTAAATGACAATTCAATAATCGATCAGGCGATGACACGTGACAGCCTGTATGGCACCGAGGGTGAACCGACATACGGTGGTATCACCAGTTTTATGCGGCGTCGCTACACCCGCGATTTGCGAGGCGTGGATATCGCCATCAGCGGCATCCCGTTCGATACAGCGACCAGCAATCGACCGGGCAGCCGCTTCGGGCCGCGGGCCATCCGCGAGGCATCGGTACAGTCCGCCTGGGCGCGTCATTGGCCTTGGGAATTTGACCCGTTCGATCTGCTGGCTTGTGTCGATTATGGCGATTGCTATTTCGATTACGGCACCCCGGAGCACACCCCTGCGGCGATCAGGGCCCATGCCGAACGGATCCTGGCGGCGGGTTCTGCGATGCTAACCCTGGGCGGCGATCACTTCATCAGCTATCCGCTGCTGCAAGCTCATGCGGCTAAGCATGGTCCACTGTCGTTGATCCATTTTGACGCGCACCATGACCTGGAGTCCGACGGCGAGGACAAGCGCATCGACCACGGCTCGATGTTCTATCACGCCGTCCGCGAAGGACTGGTTGATCCTGCACGGTCCATCCAGATTGGTCAGCGCACGACCAATGACGACGTCATGGGCTTCCAGGTGCTCAACGCCAGTGAAGTGCATGATCGCTCTACCAAGGAACTGGCGGAGATTATCCGGGCGCGCGTTGGCGACCATCCGGTCTATCTCACCTTCGATATTGACTGCCTCGACCCAGCATTTGCCCCTGGCACGGGGACGCCGGTCTGCGGCGGACTATCGAGCCATCAGGCCTTGGCGATTCTGCGAGGTCTACGCGGTATCAACCTGATCGGCATGGACGTGGTGGAGGTAGCACCGCCCTATGACCACGCCGAGATTACTGCGCTTGCCGGGGCCGCGTTGGCGATGGAGATGATCTGCCTGTATGCCGCGCGGCATAAGCTGTAATTCAATGGCCTGGACAGCTACAAACTTTTTTCGACCGGTTACTCTCTTGACAGTAACTGGTCGAAAACAAACCTTGGTGAATGTCAGCTCTGGGTCGATTCTTTTGAAAAAAACAGTTCGTCCAGACTGCCCCAATACTGAGCGCTGAAAACGTCTTTATTGCGCATCGCTACGCGAAACCTGAGCCTGGAATCCTCTGCTAAAAGTAAAGATTTCAATCTCAAACGCGTACTTTTCAGCCGCGGAAACCATGACCGGCTTTTTCAACAGAATCGGCCAGAAGCGGTCGGTTGCAGCTATGCGGATACACTTTCATTAGTAATCCTCTACACAAGCAGCATTTCCATAAAGTGGAGCGTTGATTCCAAAGGTGTCATGCACCGAGGTGCTGGACATCGCCAGGCTCGATCCCCGCACTGCCGTTTCTGGCGCGCTCTTCTGTAAGGCGCGCACCTTCGGCGGCGGTGAGGGCAAAGAGCCGATCCGGATCAGCATTGCGCAGGAAAAGCGCCATTTTCTCGGCTCCCTCTGCCACCTCAATGGTGCGCTGGCCAGCAGCCAGGCCTTCGACGATGCGGCGCGCGGCCTCCTCGACCTGCATGCCGTTGTCTATATTGATGTCCGAGCGTCCGCGGCGCGAACCATCGCCACTTAGCGCATTGGTTGCCACGGAGGTATGCACCGAGCCAGGCAGAATTACGCTGATAGAGATGCCATAGGCCTGCTCGACTTCGGCGCGTAACGCCTCGAAATAGCCGATAACCGCATGTTTGGCAGCGCAGTAACCCGTGCGCAGAGGCGCGCCAACCTTGCCGGCCACCGAACTGACCACCGCGAGTTGGCCGCCGCCCTGTGCAACCAGGTGCGGCAACAGTAGCTGGGTCAGGGCCACGGGTGCTAGGTAGTCGACTTCCATCAACTGGCGATAGACCTCGAAGTGGGTGTCCAGCGCCAAGCTACGTTGACTGACGCCCGCATTGTTAATCAGGCAGTCAATGCGCCCGCGCCAAGTCCGAGCGCGCTCGACTGCCAGGGGTAGCGCAGCATAGTCGGTGCTTTCGAAGGGCAGCACCAGCGCGCGCTCTGCCGCCTGTGCTGCGACGGACTGCAGCGCCGCTTCGCGCCGGCCAGACAGAATAACGAAGGCCCCCTGTTGCAACAGCAGTCGGGCCAGTGCCTCGCCAATGCCCGATGAGGCTCCGGTAACCCAGACCACGCGGTTATTGAACTCCATATGTGACTCCATTTGTTGTATGCCTTCAGCCTACTTAGGCTCGAATCGGCGAGTCCATGGCGTCGTCAGCCAGACCCATGGCCGTGCCGGCCAAGACGGTGATCTTGAATGTGCGGCGATAACTACGCGCACGCCAACAGAAATTGGTGAATCGAGGCCACCATCTGATCAAGGCCAGGCTGTTCCAAAGGATAGTGCCCGGCGTGCTCCAGTTGTACGGTCTTTACCGGCACGTGCGTGATTCGGCGAAGGAACAGCTTGCTCAACTCAAGCGGAGTCCAGCGGTCTTGGGCGGGCTGTGTCAGCAGTATCGGACAGACATCAAAGTCCTCCGGCTCGACAGCAGGCCGGTAGTACATGTAGCTGGCCAAGAAACGCATGGTGACCCATTTCCCCGCTGAGGTTTTATCGGCCAAGCAGACCTTGAGTGCCTCAGGGTTATTCACCAACGCGTGCATTTTACCGGCGATAGACATCGGCATACGCAGACCCGCGAGCGGCCCCACGGCACTGAACTTGGCCAGCGGCACGCCAACTCGGCTCATAAACAGATTCAGAGCTGTAGCGTCGCGGACCTGTTGCAGTTGTTGATCGAGGAAGGTCATCCCGACAATGCCTTTAACTTTCCGGTTCAGGGCGGCGATGTGATAGGTCTCCATACCACCGGCACTCAGCCCGTACAACACGATGGGCCGATCATCGCGAGCGAGTTCAGCATCAACCAGATCGCTGCCAGCTTGTACCCAGTCGTCGTAGGTAACCAGCGATCCTTTCCCAACACGAGAGACTCCATACTCGGGCATATCGATAGCGATGGTTTCATAACCGAGACGCGCCAATGGTGCCCCCAGAATCGTCGACATCTGTCGCCCGTTGGTGCCGACACCGTGCAGCAATATGACTTTCATGGGCGCTGCGGCATTGCGGTAGCAGTCCAGGTGGATGCTGTGTTGGCACCATTGCCACCACTCTTCCGTTGGCTCCTGATCAGGTTTAAGCCGGTAGCCTTGCGGAAGAAACTGTTGAATGGCCCGCCATTCGGCCTGTTCTGAGTAAGTCATACGGTCTGCTCCCGAGAATGCGCTGCTTGGCTTAACGCCAGATCAATGTAAAATCCAACTTATGTTAGAAACGGGAAAAATATAACTTATGTTGGATTTAAGGACAAGCAACGCCAAAGTCACGCCCCCTCGCCAACCCGCACAGGAGCGCTCCGCTGCTCGCATGACCAAAGTGCTGGAGACTGCCGAGCAACTATTGGAGCAACTCGGCCCCGAGAAGACCTCTATTCCGGCAATTGCTGAAGCCTCTGGCGTCCCGCGAGCAGCAATCTATCCATTTTTTCCGGACAAATACGCGCTCTTCTCTCATCTCGCCAGGTTGCACATGGAGCGCTTGGTGGTGGTGTTGAGCGAGGCGCGGCTCGATAACGCTGCTGACGATGACTGGAGAGCCTGGGTCCAGGTGCTGATCGAGACAGCCACGGATTATTACAACCGCCACCCAGTCGCCAGCATCCTGTTGTTGCGAGGCGCGCTAGCCGATGGCGACGACCAAGCCCATGCCGTAAAGAATCAGGCCATCAGTACACTGCTGCGCACCAAAATGAGCGCATTAACCGCGCTACCAGAGTCTCCGGATGCGGCTGTCCTCTCGGTGGAAATTGCCTTCGCCTGTATGAAATATGGTTACGCGCAGGAAGGAAGCATCTCTGCCACCTTGTGCCGGGAGGCCGTTCACGCGGCCCAAGCCTACCTGGCTCAATGGGCGCGGCGTTGACCAGTAAATTAGTTGAACTAGCTCTGACAGCGGGTGAGATAGCTGCCTGTCGTGAGGGCCTGTATTCGACCATGTAAGAGGGAGCTGCCGTGATATCGGTAGTCACTGAGTCGCTATCGAACCTGAACTTTTGCCTGGATCACCCACAACCCCAGAAAAGTCAGCACAGCAAAGCCCCCACCCATCAAGAAGGTGCCTTGCAAGCCTACCGTGTCCCACAACGCCCCAGCGATGACACTGGCTAGCAGCAAGGCCAACCCGGTCGATAGATTGAACATGCCAAATGCCGTTCCGCGCAGTTCAGCCGGCGCGCAATCGGCAATCAGTGCGGCGAATATCCCTTGGGTGAACCCCATGTGCAGCCCCCATAGAACGACGCCAACGACCAGGCCACCGATACCCGGCGCGAATGCCAGAGTCAGGTCGGCAGCAATCAGCAATATCAGACCTATGCCGAGCACCGCCACGCGGCTGACACGATCAGACAATGCCCCGGCGGGATAGGCTGACAGTGAGTACGCCACCCCCATCAGGACAAGCACCGCCGGCGCCCACATCGGCGCCAGCCCGACTGCCTGACCGCGCAGAATCAGAAAGGCTTCGCTGAAACGCGCCAGGCTGAACACCGCAGCGACACCCACCACCCACCAGTAGGCAGCGCCCAGTCGGGCTAATTCCCGCCGGCTCAAAGGTGCATGCACCCGGCGCGTCCCTTCCACTTGTTTGGGCTCATGAACGAACACCAGCAGCACCGCGACGGCAAGGAAGGCCGGGATGACGGCCACCCAAAACACAGACTGGAAGTGGTTCGCGGTCAGCCACATCAATCCGATCGCCAGCAACGGTCCCAGGAATGCACCAACGGTATCCAGAGTTTGCCGCAGTCCGAAAGCTGCCCCCCGTATCTCGAGCGGCGTGATGTCGGCGACCAACGCATCGCGCGGGGCGCCGCGAATACCTTTGCCAATGCGGTCGATAAAGCGAGCCCCGATCAGCCAATCCAGCGAGCCTGCCAAAGGAAAGATCGGTTTGGACAGTGCCCCCAGTCCATAGCCCAGCGCCGCAAGCAATTTGCGCTTGCCCCATCGATCACTCAGTGCCCCGGAGAATACCTTGGTGATCGAGGCCGTAGCCTCGGCTATGCCTTCGATGAACCCCACGGCCAAAACGGAGGTACCCAGTACGGTGACCATATAGAGCGGCAGCAATGCATGGATCATCTCTGAGGAAATGTCCATCAGCATCGAGACGAAGCCCAATGCCCAGATGCCGCTAGGCATGGTGCGCCAGACATTGCCGGTTGACGGCTTCTGGATTGGCGCAGTAGTTGAAACATCGCCCGGCTTGTCAGTAGTTTTCATCACGACCCTCGAAAACCTGTTTGGCTAGGCATCCAAAATCGCCTCGCACTCATGCCAGCACCATGCCCAGGCAGCCAAATAGCTGCGGGGGTGATCGTGAAGATCTGGTTAATGGCGCTGATATGCAGTTGGTGGATTTTAGCCCGCTATTTCGAGGATAAGTCCTTAGCGCAATGAGGCTCCATCGTGAAGGCCTTGGTGACATCCACAGGGCCCAGGTGCTCAATGGTGTTCCGCCCAATGAGTACCGGATAGTTCATTTCCCCTCGATCATTGAGAGAAAACTGTTCGTTGTAGACTGGCTTGCCGATGCAAATTTTCATCAGCACGATTGGACGTCGTTCCGCTCCACCAGCACCGCGAACCTTCACGTTTCGGACGATGCTGCGCTCAAGGGTGCGCTGCGTCAGTGAACCATCCGTGTTTTTCTTCATCGCCGACAGCATCGGCGAATTGATCAGGTAACGGTTGAGCGGATTCTTGACCAGCACCTGGCTCTTGCCGTCGTACATGGTCACTGACCAGAAGGCATTGACTGGCGGCAGTTTGCCGGCCGGGAAAGTCAGTGTGTACTTGCGCTTGCTGGTATCCAGCCTCTGGCCGGGGCCATCGGTGCGCGTGTTGGAATACCCTGCTTATATACCCAGGCTAATCATCATGTTCCTGATGTCTACTCTTTGACTTGGCAAACACCATTCGCCTTGCCCTTGCCGGTGTATGAAACACTTGGAGAACCGTCGGGATTCACCATCAATGAGATCGTGACGTTACTGCCCTTGGCCTCGAAATAAGCCTCACTGAACTTCTTCAGCTTGGCTTCTTTACCGTTGATATAGATTGGCCCCCCCTCATCGGCGTGTACCTCAATGTTTCCTGGGCAGGTCGCGTTGACTAGCGGAATCCCCGCATTCGCAGTCCCCGCAGTCAATACAACCAAAGCGCCAAGCAGTGATCGCTTCATTGAAATACTCCGTCAGTAACAAAAGTGTCGAGATAATAGAAATAACCCACCTCAACGAATCACGCCAGCCGGCGAGGCAATCGGCTGCCTGGAGCAATTAGGAATCCCTACCTGATGACCGGCCCAGTCCAGATCGGAATCAGTGGTGGTCGCGCTAGCGGGCACATGGTCTACAAGGTCCTCGAAGCCCAAGGCGGATCCTTGCTGAAGAGTGGCGGTGATCGCTTGGTCCTGCTCAATGAACGAGCATCGCACGCGCTGGCATTCACCAAAAAATAGACAAACCGTCGGAAAAAACCACCAGGAAGAGTCCTTGAAGCACCTTGTTTTTTCCCGCCATCAAACAACAGCGGGCACCTTGGACAGACGCCTGCAGCACGCGCACCGGGCAAATCGGCGACGAAAACACTGCGATCGCAATACAGACCGCCATACAACTGTCGTCACGTCTATGCGACAATATGCGTTATGTCTGGCATGAACCCCGCATTCATTTCCCAGCAACTCGGCCAACACCCGCCGATGTTGCTGTCTACTTATGCGCGATGGATCAACTCACGCTCAGGCTGGAGTGCAGCGAAACATACTCCAGATGGGTCAGAAATTGCTCCCGGCTGCAAAATGCGCAACCTAAGCTATTGAAAGGTAAAGTAATTGATCTCCACAGCAAATATCACGATGCAGTTCGGCGCCAAGCCGTTGTTCGAGAACGTCTCGGTCAAATTTGGTGCAGGTAACCGCTACGGCCTGATCGGCGCCAACGGTTGCGGCAAGTCGACCTTCATGAAAATCCTCGGCGGCGACCTCGATCCGTCCGGCGGCCAGGTCATGCTCGAACCGAACGTGCGTCTGGGTAAATTGCGCCAGGACCAGTTCGCCTACGAAGAATTCAGCGTGATCGACACCGTGATCATGGGTCACGAAGAGCTGTGGAAGGTCAAGGCCGAGCGCGATCGCATCTACTCGCTGCCGGAAATGACCGAAGAAGACGGCATGGCCGTTGCCGAGCTGGAAACCGAGTTCGCCGAGATGGACGGCTACACCGCCGAATCCCGCGCGGGTGAACTGCTGCTGGGCCTGGGTATTGGCATCGAACAACACTTCGGCCCGATGAGCGAAGTCTCGCCAGGCTGGAAACTGCGCGTGCTGCTGGCACAGGCCCTGTTCTCCGATCCGGAAGTGCTGCTGCTCGACGAACCAACCAACCACCTGGACATCAATACCATTCGCTGGCTGGAAAACATCCTGACCCAGCGTTCGAGCCTGATGATCATCATCTCTCACGACCGTCACTTCCTGAACAGCGTCTGCACCCACATGGCTGACCTGGACTACGGCGAGCTGCGCCTGTTCCCGGGCAACTATGACGAGTACATGACCGTGGCGACCCAGTCCCGCGAGCAACTGCTCTCGGACAACGCCAAGAAGAAAGCGCAGATCTCGGAACTGCAATCGTTCGTCAGCCGCTTCTCGGCCAACGCCTCGAAAGCCAAGCAGGCCACCTCCCGTGCCAAGGCGATCGACAAGATCCAGCTGGCCGAGGTCAAGCCTTCGAGCCGGGTCAGCCCGTTCATCCGTTTCGAGCAGACCAAAAAGCTGCACCGCCAGGCGGTCATCGTCGAGCGTATGGCCAAAGGCTTCGACGGCAAGCCGCTGTTCAAGGACTTCAGCTTCCAGGTTGAAGCCGGCGAGCGCGTCGCGATCATCGGCCCTAACGGCATCGGCAAAACCACCCTGCTGCGCACCCTGGTCAACGAGCTGAGCCCGGATGCCGGTAGCGTGAAATGGACCGACGCCGCGGAAATCGGCTACTACGCCCAGGACCACGCGTCGGACTTCGAAGACGAATCCAACCTGTTCGACTGGATGGGTCGCTGGACCACCGGTGGCGAGCAACTGGTACGCGGCACCCTGGGCCGCATGCTGTTCTCCAACGATGAGATCCTCAAGTCGGTCAAGGTCATCTCCGGTGGTGAGCAAGGTCGCATGCTGTTCGGCAAGCTGATCCTGCAAAAGCCAAACGTGCTGGTCATGGACGAACCGACCAACCACTTGGACATGGAATCCATCGAAGCGCTGAACCTGGCGCTGGAGAACTACCCGGGCACGCTGATCTTCGTCAGCCACGACCGTGAATTCGTATCGTCCCTGGCCACTCGCATCATCGAGCTGAGCCCAAGCGGCGTGACCGACTTCAGCGGCACCTACGACGACTACCTGCGCAGCCAAGGCGTGGTGTTCTAAGGTCAGCTGTCAGTTTCAAGTGAAACGCTACAAGTAAAAGCCCTGTCCTGGTGACGTAATGCTGTTCACTTAAGCGGAGCAGCCTTACGGTCCACTGGGAACCGGGTCTTTGAAATCTTCACCGTCCTTGGCCTCGAAGGCCTGGGGCGGTGATCCAGAAACAATCCCCCGATACCTGCCCTCAGTTCCGCCAAGCGTCTCCCTGTCGCTGAAACTGGATTGGCTGCTGCCATCACGATCAATTGCACGGCGATGTACTGACAGGCCGGTTTGAAACGGATGTCCGAAGGCGCTCGACCAAACGCCACCGCCGCTTGGCTCGCTTCCCGGCGAATCACGTTGTAAGCCAGCAACAGCCCCCACACTTCCTGATAGATCAGCTCGATTTTTTTGCTGCGCAAGGTCATTGCGTTCTGTTGCATTGAACTCTTGATGTCCCTGAAACCCAACTCGATCTCCCAACGCTCCTGATAAAGTTTGGCAACAGCCTTAGTGGTGTAGGTCTTGGCCGGCAAGGACGTCATGACGGTTTTCACTTTGCCTTGAATTTCATAGCTGACTTCGCGTACCTCCCAGTGCGAGGGAAGAGTCGGATTTCGCTTTCTGGCCTGTGGCGAGACTTTCATACGCACCAAACGGTCGCGCTGGTTGTAGCGGGCCACTTCCTCGCAGACCAGTCCCTTTTTTGCCGGGATCAACCAATGACGGCTGGTGCCCGTTCTACTTAGGCTCAACAGCAGCTCCGCGCCCCAGAACCCTTTGTCGAACAGCGTCACCGAGTGGTCGGGAATCTGCTGCAAAAACTCGTCGGCCAGGCGCATTTCACTGCGTCGGTAGGGGCTCAATTGTGCATCTAGGATCACGTGCGAACGCACATTCATTAGCGCCACCAGGCGCAGCATCGGAAACGGTGTCTGGCGATCGCTGGGGGTGTTTCCCGACCCGAAGTGATCTCGAAGCTCGGGCGTATCCGGGGTGCGAAAAAGCGCACCGTCCACCGCGAAAACCTGCAAATTATGCCAGGCATCATCGTCATAGCGCTCTGCGCCCCAATGGTTGCCGGTCTTACGGAACAACCACTCAACAGGATCGGCGCCGAGCCGTTTACGAGCTTCGGTTACACCACTGCGCGCCAGCAAATGGTCAGAGGCCAGGCCTTGGGCGCAGATGTTCAAACGCCTGGCCACCTCGTGAACCGGCTCGTCACGAAATAACGCCATGCCAAGCACTAGCCACAGCACTTGATCAGCGGGCAGGCGCCGCCGGCGAATGGTCGCCTGACTGGAGAGGTCGAGCGCAGACGCTACCCACTCGATGGGAATGTTTTGGGTGAAGGTGCTCAGGTCGCAGAAGTTAAAAAGGTCGTCGAGGTCGAGCAGGTCCTGTTGAACAGACATAAAAAATCCGATGCCAGAGGTCTGGCATCGGATTTTCTAGGAAGCCCGGCGTGAGCTCAAATGCTTAAGTGAACAGCATTATGTCCTGGTGACGGGGCTTTTTTATTTCTTTTGTCCCGAAGTGCAAGGACCCGCGAGGACTGCGTCCTCGACAGCTACGGGGGATTGGGTTACTCCCGAGATCCAGGATGAGTCAGAGGCCGCCATCGCGGGCGAGCCCGCTCCCACATCTAATCAGCCATCACCATAGCAACGGATTTTCACTCCGACCTATGTGGATCGTGAGCATTTGGCTACCATCACCCACGCTCTCGACTTTCACGGATGATGTTGCCCATGACCACGCCCACCGCCAGTGTCGATACCGCACTGACGCACAGTACTTTTGACTTGCGCCCGCTACTGGTCGCCAACATGGCCTGCACCATGGCGATGATGGCTTTTGTTTCGCTGATCGGCCCGATTTCCCGGGTGCTGGGCATGGCCACCTGGCAAGCCGGGGCTGCGGTGACGGTGTCCGGCGTACTGTGGATGATCCTTGCCCGACCCTGGGGCGAGTACAGCGACCGCCGTGGACGCCGGCATATCCTGTTGCTCGGCGTCGGCGGTTTCACCCTCGCCTACTGGGCGCTCTGCGTGTTCATCGACCTCTCCCTGCAATGGCTGCCGTCGGCCCTGGTGGGGTTTATCGGGATCATGCTCGGACGCGGGATCATTGGCGTGTTCTACGCGGCGATTCCGGTGGGTTGCAACGCCTTGATCGCCGACAACCTCGAACCCCGTCTTCGCGCTCCCGCCATGGCCTCACTGGGCGCCGCCAACGCCTGTGGCCTGGTAATCGGCCCGGCGATTGCTGCCCTGCTGTCGCGCTATAGCCTGAGCCTGCCGTTCTACGCCATGGCCCTGCTGCCGTTGCTGGCGTTCCTGGTGCTGCGGTTCAAGCTCAAGGGCCAGGAGCTGCACCTCAAGCAAGCCCCGCGCAGCGTAAGCCTCAACGACCCACGCCTGCGCCGGCCAATGGCCGTGGCCTTCGTGGCCATGCTCTGTGTGTCGATCGCCCAGATCACTGTCGGCTTCTACGCCATCGACCGCCTGGGCATGGGCCCGGCCGAAGCAGCGCAAACCGCCGGCATCGCCCTGACCATGGTTGGCCTGGCGCTGATTTGTGCGCAGTTGATCGTGCGCAAACTGGATTGGTCGCCGCAGCGCCTGATTCGCATCGGCGCGCTGATTGCAGCGTGCGGCTATGCCGGCAGCATGTTGGCCGACACGGCCTGGGGCCTGTGGTTGTGCTTTTTTGTCTCTGCGGCGGGCATGGGCTGGATCTTCCCGTCCTTCGCCGCCCTGGCCGCCAATGCCGTGGAGGCCGGCGAACAAGGCGCCACGGCCGGCAGCATCGGTGCCGCCCAGGGTTTTGGCGTGGTCATCGGGCCCTTGGCCGGGACCCTGATCTATGCCCTGGAACCGCGCCTGCCCTACCTCTGCGCTGCAGCCCTGTTGGTGCTGGTGGCGGTGTGGCCGTCGCGCAAGCCGCGCTGAGCCTCAGAGGATGCGATAAAGCAGACGCTCGATCCGTACCCGGCTGACCCGACGCAGAAACTTGCTGACGTCCGGCGGGTACTCCAGCAGCGTCTCCAGTTGCTGATAACGCTCGATACGGCTGGTATTGCGGAAAATCTGCGCCAGCTCGCGACGACGGGGCTCCTGCAGCTCGGCCTTGGGATCATCGATCAACAAGGCGTTTTCCAGGTCCAGGCGAAATGCCCGCGGGTTGAGGTTGTTACCGGTCAACAGGGTGTAGCGCTCGTCGACCCACATGCCCTTGAGGTGATAGGTGTTGTCACCGTCACGCCACAGGTGCAGGTTCAACAGCCCACTGTCGATCACCCGCTGGTGTCGCTTGGCGAAGCGCCGCAGGCTGATCTCGTAGAGGTATGGCAGCGCCGCGATGACCCGGAATGGCTCGCTTGGCGGGATATAGAAGTCATTGGCGGTCTTGTCGCCGACCACGATATCGACCTTCACCCCACGGGCCAGGGCCCGGTTGATCTCGCGGGTGACCGGCAAGGGCAGGTTGAAGTACGGCGTGCAAATGGTCAGTTGTTGTTGGGCACTGGCAATCAGTTCGCAAATCACCCGGTTCAGCGGGTTGTTCTTGCCCACTCCCAGCAGCGGACTCACCGACAGGCCACCCTTGACCACCTCACCCGCGGCGGTGTCGTAGGCCGCATGCTTGAGGCGGCTGCGCAGATCGCCAATGTCGTGGCGCAGGCTACGGGTGCTCGGCAGGTTCGGCAGGTCCAGGCGGTGCACCGCCTTGGAGGTGATCAGCCCGTGTTGCACCAGGTGTTGCATGGAGTCGGCCAGCGCGCGGTTGCGCAGCAGGTGATAACGATCAAAGCGGTACTTGTCGAACTTGTGCAAGTAAACGTTGTTCAGGCTGGCGCCGCTGTAGATCACACAGTCATCGATCACGAAGCCCTTGAGGTGCAACACCCCGAACAACTCGCGGGTCTGGACCGGGACGCCATACACCGGCACTTCGCTGGCGTGGTCGCGGGTCATCTGCTGGTACCAGGCCGAGTTGCCCGGCTGTTTACCTGCACCGATCAGGCCGCGCTGGGCCCGCAGCCAGTCCACCACAACCACCACATCGAGTTCCGGACGTGCGGCTTTGGCGGCGTGCAGGGCATCGAGGATTTCCTGGCCGGCTTCATCCTGTTGCAGGTACAGCGCGACAATGTAGATGCGCCGGGTCGCCTGGGCGATCTGCTCCAGCAGGCAACGACGGAACTCGGCAGCGCCATCAAGGATGGTGACCGCATCGGCGGTCAGCGGGAAACTGCGCAGTTTGGGCAGCAGGGAACGTTTGAAAAGCGACGGCATAGGGCTCGCAAATGGGTCGAATCCGAAGAACCCACGAGCTTACACCATGTCCGAAAAAATAGACATTTCGAATCTAGCATTGACCAAGGAGAATGATCGTTCTACTCTTTGCCACATGAACTCAATCACCAGTAACGACACCCGCGATATTATCCTCGACGTCACCGAAAAGTTAATCTACCGAAGTGGCATTGCCGCCACGGGCATGGACTTGCTGGTGAAAACCGCCGGGGTCTCGCGCAAGAGCATCTATCGCTACTTCGCCAACAAGGACGAGTTGATCGTTGCCGCCCTGCAGCGTCGCGATCAGCGCTGGATGCACTGGTTCACCAGCCAGGTGGACCAGGCCCCGACTGCTGGCGAGCGCCTGCTCAAGCTGTTCGACGTGCTCAAGGCCTGGTTCGCCAGCGAAGGCTTTCGCGGCTGCGCATTCATCAACACCAGTGGCGAGACCGGCGATCCCCAGGACCCGGTGCGCCAGGTCGCCAAAGCGCATAAAGACAAGCTGCTCGACTACCTGCACACCCTGTGTCTCGACCATGCCGTACAGGACCCGCACGCACTGGCCAGGCAGTTGCTGATCCTGATCGATGGCGCCATTACCGTCGCCCTGGTGACGGGTGATCAGAGTGCCGCTGATACTGCGCAAGACATGGTGCGCAAGCTGTTACAGCTCGAATGCGTCAATCCGTAGACACCTGCTGTTTTTACCCCAACCTGCCCGGAGCCACTTTATGTCCTCTGCTGCCGAAGTTCGTCCGCCCTTGCCTCCCTTCACCCGCGAGTCGGCCATGCACAAGGTGCGCCTGGCCGAAGACGGCTGGAACTCCCGCGACCCACAGCGGGTGTCGCTGGCCTATACCCTGGACACCCAATGGCGCAACCGCGCCGAGTTCATCAACGACCGCGAGCAAGCCAGGGTTTTCCTCACCCGCAAATGGGCCCGGGAGCTGGATTACCGGTTGATCAAGGAGCTCTGGGCGTTCAGCGATAACCGCATCGCCGTGCGGTATGCCTACGAATGGCACGACGACTCGGGCAACTGGTACCGCTCCTACGGCAATGAAAACTGGGAGTTCGATGAACAGGGCCTGATGGCCAAGCGGTATGCCTGCATCAACGACCTGCCGATCGAGGAGCACCAACGTCTGTTCCATTGGCCCCTGGGCCGGCGGCCGGACGACCATCCCGGGCTGTCTGAGCTGGGCCTGTAGAGCTTGATCTTGAGCCGCCTGGGGTAGCGCTTTCGGGCCTCGCAGTTTTCGGATAGCGCCACCCCCGGGCGCCCTGCACCATGCGCGGCTCATTCGCCACAGCCCATGGGTAATCCAGTGATACGCCTCTTTCGCCTGCTTCCAGTGGTCCTGCTCCTCGCCGTGACCGGTTGTACGACAATGCCCGACGCTGACACACGCCATTCCGGATTCCTCAACGACTACGCAAGGCTGAGCAAGGATCCGCAATGGCCCAAGAGCGAAATGTGGGTCAAGCCTGGCCTTGAAATAAACCAGGCCTACCAGAAACGGGTCTACCTGGAGCCGCCGCGCTTTTACTTCACCGGCAAGGACCTCTCGCGCAGCCCGGCGGACACCACCGCCATGCTCAAGTACCTGAACCAGGCGCTGCAGCATCAGTTCCTGACGGCAGGCTACGAAGTAACCCGTCGCCCGGAACCCCATGCTCTGATGCTGCGCACCGCCATCACCGGCACCGAACGCACCCCACGTGACCTGTCGATTCCCGAATACCTGCCAATCGGGTTTGTCATCGGCGGCGCCATGTACCTGACTGGCACCCGGGATGAAAGCCTGCGCATCTTCTTTGAAAGCGAAATGCGCGACGCCCAGACTGGCGAACTTCTGGCTCAATCCGTCAGCGCCACCACTGGCAAGCAAATCTCGCCATCGGACGCCACCAAGGTCGAGGACACCTACCCCGCCCTTGATGCCTGGGCCAAACAATTGCGCGAGCGCGCTGACCTGGCCTTCGCCAAACAAACCACCACCGACTGATCCGACACCGGGCAACAGTCCCCTGGTTGGCCAGACCGTGGCTGACCAGCAGAACTTCGCGAACACGAGCACCCAAGAGGACGAACCATGAGCCATTCTTTCACCTTGAAAAACGGCTCGAAGGCCCTGTTCAATCCTGAGGACTCCAGGTTATCGATCACCACGCCCCTGGGCGAAGTTCAGCACAGCACCCTGGGTCGAGCCGAATCACGCCTGCTGGATCTGATGCTCGCTGAACCTGGGGTGATCAAGTCCCGCGAGCAGATTATCGAGCACACCTGGAATGATCGGGTGGTCGCCTCGGGCAGCTTGAATCAGGTGGTGTTCTCCCTACGCAACTTGCTCAACGACAGCCGCGATCACGAAATCCTGATGACCATTCCGCGGCGTGGCTATCGCTTCAACCCGGCGTATGTCAGCGCCGGGACCACCTTGCAGGCTCAGCCGACGCCGGCGCCGGTCGAGCTGGAACCCATCAGGGTGACCACCCCAACCGCTGATACAGCGCCTACTGTCGAACCGAAACAGCCCATTGGATGGCTATCGATTGCCTGTGCCGTGACCCTGCTCACATGCCTGGCAACCCTGGCCCACTACACGTTCTCGACCAAGGCGCCGAGCATCGAAGTGGCCAGCTCCCAGCGTGAGCAGTTGACCATCAATACCCTGGGTAGCAGCCTCGATTCGGCCCGGGCACTCAACACCGCGGTCGAGCAACAACTGCAAGACCTGCCGAAGAACCTGATCGGCCAGGTCTGGATCAACCAGTCCCGCTCCAACTACTCGATCTCCTGCATTCGCGCCGATCAAAGTACCCGCAATATGCTGTTCAACCCCCAGCAAAAACCACTCGCCAGCATGCTTGCGCAATGCCTGGAGGTGACCCTGTGAACCGCCAGACAAAAACCCTTGTGCAGTGGCTGTTGCTGGGGCTGATCAACCTGGGCTGTATCGGAGCTTGGCTCTATTCGCCGGTGCCGTTCGAGAACAACAGCAACTTTCACACCCAGAGCCAGCAGTGGCTGGATGACCAGAGCCAATTGAACACCGAGGAATACCTCACGGTGAACGCGCATCGAATGACCCACTCGACCATCGAAAGTCTCAACGGCAAGTTCCGTCATGCCACCTTGACTGCCGACATCACCCAATCGGGCAATGACGCCCTCCAGGTACAAGTGGTGCGCGCCAAACTGAGCCATGATCGCGAACTGTTTGCCATCGAAAAAACCCCGGAGCTGTTTTTTCGTCGCCAGTACGTCGTCCAGGAAGGCTCCACGCTCAACTACAGCCTGCTGGCGACGCCCAGTGAAAACACCCTGTGTTTCTTCCTCCATGAAATGGACCGCCTGCGCTGCATGAACCACTGAAATCCCGGCAAATGACAATCAATCATTTCCATTGCGCGCCTGGCATTCCCACCCTGCTCCATTTCCCTGTCCCTAGGAGGTCAGCATGCTCAGCCGTCGCTTGAATCGCTTGCCACTCAAACAAAAGATCCTGCTGTGCACCTTCGCCTACCTGTGCGGAATCACCCTGGCCTGGCTAGTGGACGTGTGAACAGCCGCCACGGGTTGCAACAGCCGATTTGAATACACCAGGGTCAAACCATGATGGCGCACTATTTGGCGTGGGCGAGACAACAGGACTTGTCGAGCTGTGTAAGTAACCGATGGCTTGAAATCAACTACCTGCCCATCACTGATCGGCGCACGGGCCGCCTGGTCGGCGCCAGGGCCCTGTCACGCTGGGCCCGGGGCGGCGTCAGTATCGCACCCCAGGTAGCGCAGCAACTGACAGGCGCCGTGGTCCGCCAGGTTGCCGAGGACTACAGCACCTACCTGTGGGCCTGCAAAAACTTCTCCATCTGCCTTCCCCTGTCCCCATTGGACATCCTCGACCCTGATTTCCCGGACTTTGTTGCCGACGTACTGGAGCGGTACGCCATCCCCGCCTCGGCGATCATGCTCGATGCCTGCGCCAGTTCCCCTGGCAATCAGCCAGCCGCGCTGCCCATTGCCGCGCTGGCCCGCAAGTACTTCGCGATTGCCAACGAAGCGCAGACCCTGGGGCGCTGAACCGCGGCGACGGCAATAAGCATTAATGACTTTTATCCATGATTGGGGCCGGGCAATTTCCCGCCCAACACTTCACACCTGACAAACCCGTACAAGGACTACCCTGCACATGCCATTTCGAAAATTCGCCTTCGTTTCCCTACTGTCGTTGCTGGCGCTGCCAGCGTTCGCCGATGACAAGGGCTTTTACCTGGGCGCCGGTGTGACTAGCATCGAAACCGACGACAGCGCCTTGAGTGATGAAGACAACAGCTACAAGGTCTATGCCGGTTACCGCGCCAATGGTTACCTGGCATTCGAGGGCGCCATTGTCGACCTCGGCAAGTTCAAGGACGACAACCTCGACTTCGAAGGCCACTCGGCCCAGGTCGCCGCCCACGTCGGCTTCCCGCTGGGCGAGCGCATTCGTCTGTTCGGCATCGTCGGCGCCCACGCCTGGGACGCCGATGGCAACGCTGCCGACGATGACACCGGGGTCGACCTGACCTACGGCGCCGGGGTCGAGATGGATGTGCTGCGCAACATTGGCATCCGCGCCGAGTATGAAGTGTTACAGGTCGGTAACCTAGATCTGAACCAGACCACGGCGTCGGCCTATATACTGTTCTGAGTTCCGCCGGCCGGGCGCGCGCAATGCTCGCCCGACCTGGCCACTCAGACGCCGCGAGGCCCACTCAACCCGAGTCTTTTTCAGGTGCCCTTCCTGTACAGCATGTCCGCCCTTCCAACTCCTGCTTTATTGACCCTCGAATCCGTTGCCCTGGACGAACTGTCCACCGGCAATGACCAATGGCACATCGATTTTTCTTCCGTCGAGAAACACGCGCGCATCCATCGCCTCAAGCACATGCGCGGCCCTCGCCTGCGCCATAGCCGGTTCGATTTCAAGTGCTCCATCAGCGCCGTCAGTTGTGTTCCCGACGGGCACATCACCTTCGCCCTGTCCCAGTCCACCACGGGCCGCCCGACCTGGAACCACCAGCGGCTGTACCCCAATGAAATGGTGGTGCTGTACAGCGGCGAACCGGTGCATTACCTGTGCGAGCCCAACGAAGCGCTGTTCACCGTTACCACCACCCTGGAGCACTACGAGCAGTGCCGCGAACTGTACGGCACCACTGATGTGCTCAAGCAGCGCCAGGGCCAGCGCTATCAGGCGCACGATCATTACTCGGTGCTGAACGCGGTCAACGCCATCAGCGTCTCGTTGAACCAGCGCCATCCACCTGACGTCGTGTCCGGCGCGCAATGGGAAGCGACCTTGCTCAGCTCCTTGCTGCAAGCCCTGAGCCCACGCCATGACTCGGCGCGCGAGGCGCCATTGCGCAGACAAATCGCCAGCCAGGCCATCGAATACCTGCACGCCCATGCGCACACCGCCCTGTGCATGGAGCAGCTCACGCAAACCCTGGGAACCCACGGCCGCACCTTGCACCAGGGTTTCGTCGAGACCTTCGGCACCACGCCCATGGCGTACTTGCGCACCCTGCGTTTGTCTAACGCCAGGCACGACCTGCTGACCCAGCGCTGGGCGACCGTGACCGAAACGGCCATGCACTGGAACTTCTTCCATCTGGGGCGTTTCTCCCAGGACTATCAGCGCAGTTACGGTGAATCGCCGTCCCAGACGTTGCGCCGCAACAGCGCCTGAACCTGGCGGCAGGTGGTGTGGCGGTCGCGGCCGCCACAGGTTATGGGTAAGATGGCGCCGGCCTTATCCCACTGCCCCACCGAATAAGTCGACCCCATGCCTTTCGAACTCAGCGTAGACCTCACCACCCTGGCCATTCTGGCCGTTGTCGCGTTCATTGCCGGTTTCATCGATGCCATTGCCGGCGGCGGCGGCCTGTTGACCACCCCGGCCCTGCTCACTGCAGGCCTGCCCCCGCACCTGGTGCTGGGCACCAACAAGCTCAGCGCGACCTTCGGCTCGGCCATCGCCAGCGTCACCTTCTACCGGCGCAAGCTGTTCCATCCAAGGCAGTGGGTGCATGCGATTGTCGGCACCCTGGTGGGAGCGCTGGCCGGTGCGGTCGTGGCGCACTACCTGCCGGCCGAATGGCTGAACAAAATGCTCCCGGTGATCGTGTTTGCCTGTGGCCTGTACCTGCTGTTTGGCGGGACGCCCAAGGCGCCGGTGGACAGCGACGCGCCGATCAAGAAGAAGTGGCAGTCGACCCAGGGCTTCAGCCTCGGCTTCTACGACGGCGTGGCCGGTCCCGGCACGGGCGCGTTCTGGACCGTCAGCAGCCTGCTGCTGTACCCCATCGACCTGGTCAAGGCCAGCGGCGTGGCGCGCAGCATGAACTTCGTCAGCAACGCGGCCGCGCTGTCGGTGTTCATTTTTTCCGGGCAGGTGGACTGGATCATCGGCCTGAGCATGGGCGTGTCGGTGATGGTCGGGGCGTTTTTTGGGGCGCGCACCGCCATCAGCGGTGGGGCGAAGTTCATTCGCCCGGTATTCATCGCGGTAGTGCTGGGCCTGACCGTACGCCTAGCCTGGCAGCACTGGTTCAGCGTGGCCTAAACGCCGCGCAACGTAGACGTCGATCAGGTAGCGGGCAATCGAGCGCGACGCCGGCAACGGCGGCAGCGCGTGAATGTTGAACCACTGGGCGTCTTCAATCTCGTCGGCTTGTGGGACGATCTCGCCAGCGGCGTACTCGGCATGGAAGCCGAGCATCATCGAATGAGGGAACGGCCAGCACTGGCTGCCCAGGTACTGGATGTTCCTGACCTCGATCTGCACCTCCTCGCGCACCTCGCGAATCAGGCAGTCCTCGGCCGACTCCCCCGGCTCGGCAAAACCGGCCAGGGTGCTGTAGACCCCGCTGACAAACCGCGGTGAACGCGCCAGGAGGATGTCGTCGCCGCGGGTGATCAGCACAATCATGCTCGGTGAAATCCGCGGGTAACTGCGCAAGTCACACGGCTGGCAATACATCGCCCGCTCACGTGGCACCTGGACCATGGCCTGGCCGCAGTTGCCACAAAAACGGTGCTCGCGGGCCCAGGTGCCGATCTGCGCGGCGTAGCCCAGTACCTTGTACAACGTGTGATCGCCTTCAAGCATGAACCCACGCAAGCCTTTCCAGCCACACCCCGGCACCTCGCCTGCGGCCTGCAACTCCAGCAGATACACCGGCTCGCCGTCGAGATGGCCAATGCCATGCTCGGCGAGCAGCGACAAGTCCTGGCGCTTGAGCCATTCCCGGGGGAACAGCGCGCCATTGTCATCGAACAAAAAGCCTTCGGGGCTGCGGGCTACTGCCCAGCCGCCGGTTACGTCGGTGTCGAGTACTGCCGTGGTCCAGCGTGAAGTCATGTGGGCTCAATCCAGAAATTCGGGCTTCTGTTTGCTCATATGGGCGGCCATGGCCACGCGCAGATCGTTGGACTGCAACATGGCGGCGTTCCAGGTGGCGATGTATTCCAGGCCATCGTTGATGCTGTGATCACGCATGTAGCTGATCATTGCCTTGGTACCGGCGATAGCGATTGGCGACTTGGCGGCGATCTCGCGGGCTATGCCCATGACCCCGTCCAGCAGGCTCTCGGTGTCCGGGTAGAGCCGGTTGACCAGGCCAATCTCACGCGCTTGCTCGGCACCAAAGGTGCGTCCAGTGTAAGCCAGTTCACGCAGCATGCCGTCACCGATGATCCGCGGCAAGCGTTGCAGGGTACCGACGTCGGCAGCCATGCCGATGTCGATTTCCTTGATCGAGAATTGCGCATCGGCGGCCGCATAGCGCATGTCGCAGGCGCTGATCAGGTCAATGGCCCCACCCAGGCAATACCCCTGGATTGCCGCCAACACCGGCTTGCGACAGTTGTCGACCGCATTGAACGAGGCCTGCAAGGCGAGAATCTTGCGGCGCAGCAGGCGCGCGTTGCGACCCACGTCCTTGCCCATTTCGTTAGCCACCCCGGCCAGCATCATCAGGTCGATCCCCGAGGAGAAATGCTTGCCGGCACCACTGATCACCACCGCGCGCACCTCGTCGGTGTCGTCGATCCACTGGAAAATCTCGATGATCTCGGTCCAGAACACCGCGTTCATCGCGTTGATCTTTTCCGGACGGTTGATCTGCACATGGGCGATGTTGTCCGCCAGTTCGACGCGGAAGGCTTGATATTCGGGCATGGCAGTAGTCCTTGCTGGCACAGAAATGAAGGCCCGAACTATACCAAGCCGATGCCCCCAGCCGTAGGCGCCGCATCGGCCAAAAACAGGACTGCCCTTGCCAAGTACCGGGCGCAAAAAAACCGCGCCTGCCAGGGGCAGACGCGGTGGGTTCCGCCTTGTAGCAGGATCAATGCATGAACAAGGCAATCAGGATAATGATCGGGATTGGCACGCCAAGGAAAAACAGCAGGAGTGAGCGCATGGTAGTTCTCCTCAATCAACGAATGGCAGTGGGCGCAGAGACCGGGATATAGCCGGCCGGTTCCAGGTACACCACCGCGTCCCGGCGACGACCGCCAAAGGTAGCGGCGAGGCTCGCAAAAAAAGCACCACACAACAGTGCGACAAACATCCACAGTGCGGTCCAGGCCGCCACTTTGCTGGCAGTATCGGCTGCTTGCTTGGCCGCCAGCTTGGCATCCTCGACCGCCTTGCGCGCCTTGGCGAACACTTCATCGACCCGCCGCTCGGCATCCGCCTGGGTCAGGTTGGTCCGTTGGGCCACCAGTTGGGCCAGGTAGGTACGATCCTCCGCCGCCAGTTGACCGTCATGGCTGAGGGTCTGCACGAAAATCCGGGTCACGGTGGCATGGGCGGCATCGTCGCTCACCGCCGCTGGACGATCATCACGAAACAGGCTGTCGACGAAATAGCCGTAATCATCCGCGCCGCCCTGGCTGGCAGCGGTCCCCGCAGCCATGGTCATGGCACTGGCCGCCCCGCCTGCCACACTGGCACCGGCCTGCACCCCACCACTGACGATGCTGCTGACCGAACCGACCACCAGGGTCGCGGTCACCAGGGTCGCCACCGCCCAAGCCAGAAAGCCATGGGCCGTGTCGCGAAAATACACCTCATCGCCATGCATGTTCGACCACTTCACCCGCAACCGCCCAGCGATATAGCCACCGACCCCGGAGGCAACAATCTGGGTGAAAGCCAGCCAGACGATAGTCGAAATCCCCAGGCCCTTGGCACTGATCCCGCTCCCGGCCCACGGCGACACCGCGGAAAATCCGAGGCCAAAACCCAGCACCACGAGAATCAGCGACAGCGCTGCCGCTGCCGCCGCCCCGGCAAAAATCGCCGCCCAGGACACCCCCGACAGCGCACTCGACGCTGGCAGATCGGCCGGATACATATCAGAGGTTCTATTCATTGTTGTAGTGCTCCAGGCATGAGGAAGACTGTTGCAACGCTTCAGACCTGATATTGCAGTCAACATGCCAGCGACTAACTTTGAATAAATTCTTCTATTTCAATCGGTTGAAAACTTCAGCGATTTTCCACCCATGCAATTTGCAACAACCGCCCCCGTGGAGCGGGCTTAATGCACTACTTACGCTTGTAGCTCTGCTGCCAGTGGGCGTTAGGCAATACCCCCCCGCCCCTCAACCCTACATAAACTTTAATTTAGCAACCCAACCCCCATTTCTTGGCACACTACGCCAGGCAACTCACCCACTCTCAGGCAACCCCATGACCCGAATCCTGACCATTGAAGACGACGCAGTCACCGCCCGGGAGATCGTCGCCGAACTGAGCAGCCACGGCCTCGACGTAGACTGGGTAGCCAATGGTCGCGAAGGCTTGGCTCGCGCGGTCAGCGGCGACTACGACCTGATCACCCTGGACCGCATGCTGCCCGAACTCGACGGCCTGGCTATCGTCACCACCCTGCGCACCATGGGTGTGTCAACCCCGATCCTGATGATCAGCGCCCTGTCCGATGTCGACGAACGTGTACGCGGCCTGCGCGCCGGAGGCGACGACTACCTGACCAAACCCTTCGCCACCGATGAAATGGCCGCCCGGGTCGAAGTCCTGCTGCGCCGCCAAAACACCGTCAAGAGCGTGGAAACCACCCTGCAGGTAGCCGACCTGGAACTCAACCTGATCAGCCGCGAAGCCACCCGCGCCGGGCAACTGCTGATCCTCTTGCCCACCGAATACAAACTGCTGGAATTCCTGCTGCGCAACAGCGGGCAGATCCTCTCGCGGATGATGATCTTCGAAGAAGTCTGGGGTTACCACTTCGACCCCGGCACCAACCTGATCGACGTCCACATCGGCCGCCTGCGCAAGAAAGTCGACCCACCGGGGCTGCTGCCACTGATCCGCACCGTGCGAGGCTCGGGTTATGTCATTGCTGAACCCGTCTAAAGGCTGGCGCTCCTCCAGCAGCCGCCTGCTGGCGCTCTACAGTGCACTGTTCGTGGTCTGGAGCTGCCTGCTGATGGGCGTGATGTACTACGAGGTGTCGAGCTACCTGGATAACCTGTCCCGGCATTCGATCATGCAACGCCAGCACCTGTTCTCGCGCTTTCACGGCGAGCAACTGGATGAAGCGCTGATCGCCAGCACCACCTTCGACCAACGCGGCGTTGATGCCTACGGCCTGTTCGACGCCTTTCACCGCCCCCTGCACGGGCTGATCCAGCAGATCCCCGAGGGTCTGCCGCTGGACGGCAAAGTGCATGAACTCGCCAACTGCGCCGACCCCCATGACCCACGCCTCCCCCCGGACAGCTGCGACGCCGTGGCAACGCCGACCCTGGATGGTCGCTGGCTGGTGCTGGCGCGCGACAACGGTTCACTGTTTGCCGTGAACCGAATCATCCTGCATGCGCTGCTCTGGGGTGTATCGCTGACCATCATTCCCGGCATTGCCGGCTGGTACCTGTTACGCCGCCGCCCCCTGCGCCGCATCCACGCCCTGCAGGCCAGCGCCGAAGCCATAGTCGCCGGCAACCTCAACCACCGCCTGCCGCTGTCCAGCCGCCGCGACGAACTGGACATGCTGGCCGCCATCGTCAACGCCATGCTCGAACGCATCGAACGCCTGGTCAACGAGGTCAAGGGGGTGTGCGACAACATCGCCCACGACCTGCGCACCCCGCTCACCCGGCTGCGCGCCCAGTTGTACCGGATCCAGCAGCAAGCAGCCGAAGGCTCGACCGAGGCGGCGCAACTGGATCAGGTGATTGCCGAGACCGACACCTTGATGGCGCGTTTTCGCGGATTGCTGCGGATCTCCGAGCTGGAGGATCAACAGCGGCGTTCCGGCTTCCTGTTGTTCGACCCGCTACCGCTGCTGCAGGAACTGCACGACTTCTACCTGCCCCTCGCCGAAGAAGGCCAGTTGACCTTGAGCCTGCAGGCACCGCCCAGCCTGCCGGCGTTGACCGGCGACCGGGCGCTGCTGTTCGAGGCCTTGTCCAACCTGCTGAGCAACTCGATCAAGTTCACCCCGGCCGGCGGTCAGGTGCAGGTACGGGCCAGCGACAATGCCGGCAGTTGCCGGATCGAAGTACACGATTGCGGCCCCGGCATTCCCGCTGACAAACGCACGGCCGTATTCCAGCGCTTCTACCGGGTCGACGACAGCGCCCAGAACGGTGGGTTCGGCCTGGGCCTGTCGATTGTCGCCGCCATCGTCCATCTGCACGGCTTCAGCCTGGACGTCGGGGTCAGCGAATTGGGCGGTGCGCGCCTGACACTCGATTGCCGCCAGCGCTTGTTGCCGGCTACTGAGTGATGCAACGGGTGGTAGTAGTGACCCGGGTCACTTCCCCCTCCGCCCGGGCCTGGCCCAGCACCTGGGTATCTTGCGCGGTGTTGCAGGTCTTGACCGGCGGGGCTTGCACCACCACTGGCGGTGGTGGGCTGGCGCAGCCACTGAGGATGGCAACCGCGCAGAGTGGCAACAGCAATGGCGCAAAAGCAGATCTCAAAAAAGTGTGCATGAGGTGGCCTGCGAGTCGGGTTAAGAGGAGTTCAGCCCAATGTAAGCCACAGAGGGCCTGATCTGTAGAGCCGCAAGGGTTCCAGATAGTTCAGCACTCGATGGTTCCTCAACGGCAAACCCAGGCTCAAGCGCTGTCGGCCTGCCCCAGGCGGGTAGCGCCAAGCTCGTAACGCAGCTCTTCGAGCATTTGCGCCAGGTCGCTGGCGCTGGTCAGCCGGCCGGGCTTGATCCCGGTCACCACCAGGTGCACCCGACCGTCTTGCGCTTCGAACACTCGCAGCGTCAGGCAACCATCGGCATCCACGCTGAAGGCACAGGCCAGCGGGGCCAGGGCTTGTTCGATGTAACTGCGCAGTTGCGCTTGGGTCATCACGGCAGGCGTCCATTGGGCTGGGCTGAAAGGAAGCGGCAAACGTCCGATGGACGATGCGCACCCTGACAGCCTATGAACTGGCGAGCCGTTGCAGAAGCTCAATTTGCACTGTCGCAACTAGTGCATTTGCACCTTTATTGCGGGCTTTTCAGCCGCCGCTCACCAGCAAACAACCCACGTTCACGGGCCCAGACAATAGCCTCGCTACGGCTGTGCACGGCCAGTTTGGAGTACAGCGTAGCCACGTGATTACGCACGGTATTGGGCGCCAGTTGCAGCCGCGCGGCGATCTCTTTGTCAGCCAGGCCTTCGCAGATCAAGCCCAGCACGTCGCGCTCACGTGCGGTAAGTTCGGTAAACGCCACGCTCGGCCGGTGGCTGCGATGGGCACTCTTGGCGTTGGCCAGCTTTTCGATCAGGGTCTGGCTGAACCAGGAGGCGTCCTGCATCACCTCCTCGATCGCCGCCACCAGTTCAAGCTCGGTGCGTTTGCGTTCCGTGATGTCCATCAGCACCAGCAAATAGCAAGGATGGTCCTGGATGCTCACCGTGTCGGCCCAGACCGCGCAGTCGATCAACACCGCGTCCTGCTTGCGCACTTGCAGGTCGACGCTTTCCACGCTGCCGAGCCTCTTCAACGTAGCAAACAGTTGGCTGGCGGCATCTCGGGTGGCGAAGAAGCCAAGCTCATCGATGGTCTTGCCCAGCAGCGTCTCACTGGCGTACCCGATGCTGTTGAGGAAGGCATCATTGACGTCTACCACCTGCAGACTCTCGGCGCTGCAGATCAGGGTCGGCACCGGACTCATGCGAAATGACTTGGCGAACCGCTCCTCGCTCTGGCGCAGCGCGGTTTCGGCCCTGCGGCGCAATTCCAGGTCGACGAAGGAAAACAGCATGCACGGTTCTTCGTTGAGGTCCAGCGGCTGCCCGGCCACCACTACCAATTTGCGGCTGCCATCGGGCAGGCGCAGGTCGGCCTGCATTTGCGGAACGGTAATGCCCTGGCTCAGGCGTTCGATGGCCAGGTCGCGGCGCTCGGCGTCCTCCAGCACGTCCAGTTCGTACAACGAACGGCCAATGATCTGCTCGCGTGAGTAGCCGGTCATTTCCACGAAACCCTGATTGACCTTGAGGTAACGCAGGTCGCTGAGGCGGCAGATCACCGCCGGGGCCGGGTTGGCGTTGAAGGTTTTTTCAAAGCGCTGCTCGGCGCTGGCCCATTCAGTGGCATCGCTGAGGATCAACACCAGGGATTCCGGCGCACCCTGCTGATCGGTGAGGATCATGCTGCGGATGCGGTGCACCCAGGTACGCTCCGGGTCGCCGGTCGGCGTGACTTCGACCACCACATCGCTGAAGGTCTCACCATTGGCAACCCGGCTGATGGGGTAGTTTTTCACCAACACCGGATGGTTGTTGCGATAGCGCAGGGTGAATCGCCGGGCATACTCGCGGGCGTTGGACCCCAGATCGCTGATCCGCTCGACCCCGTGCATGGCCAGCGCCGCGTCATTGGCCCACAGCAGGGTCTTGTCGGCATCGAGCAGAATCACCCCATCGGACAGCCCGGCGATGATTTGCTGCAACTGCCGGCGATTGGTTTCAGTGGCAAGTACATCCTGGCTCATTACGTCTCCCCGTTGCGCTGGGCCTGGGCCCTGTGAAGGGTACGACCGCGACGCACCGCATTCGTGCGCAAAAGACTACGCGTGTATTCAGGCAATACGCGTCATCGTTAGCGACCATCGCGAGCAGGCTCGCTCCTACAAAGTGCTGTGCAACACCACGCGAAAACACATTGGCAAGCGATAACTATGTACCGCATTACCAGGTTCGGTTCTTTTGATAGTGAAGCTCACAATTAACGGGAGCCCACTATGCAACCCTTCACTCCGCTCACGATCCGCACCTACCTCACCCACCTCGATGATCCGTCCATCAGTAGCCTGGAAAGCATGCAAGCCCGGCAGATGCTGGGCTACCTGACGAGCGTCGATGTTCATCGCGCCCTGAGTGCCACGGCGCCCGACAGTACAGGCCAATGGACCGACGGCAGCGTGCTGCCACTGCTGCTCAACCTCAAGGCAACCCGGTTGATCGCGGCCCGGGCCACGGGCCGCGCCCTGGATACCATCGGTCCCGAGTGGATGCTGGAGTTCATGTACCAGTTGGCCTCGACCATCTGGCGGGACTTTGCCGACCGTGCGGCTTATCCCGATTCGCTCCCGGATAGCGCAGCGCGACGCCAGTTCCGAGCCAGCTTTTTTGCCCGGGCCCTGGAGCACAACCACAACGCCTATGTACTGGATAACGATCAGATCAGCCTACTCGCCAGCATCGTCGATGCTCACCACGTACGCGGACTGCAACGCCAGCAGATTGGGCGAATGCTGGATAACCGCTTCGAGCAGATCGGCTTGTTTGCCCAGCAGCCGAGCGCGCAGGCAACGCTGATCAAAGCGCTCACCGAGCTGATCGGCAAAGTTGCTCCGACCCTCGATCCGACAACCATTTACTCGATGCGGGTACACGCTGCAGAAGAAGATGACCCGGCCCTGATCATGCTCGACCCGATCACGCAACGTCCGGCTATCGCGCTGTCGTACAACCAACCGGTTGCCCAATTGATCACCGAGATGCTGCGCGCCAACACGACCTCGCCTGAGGGTCTCGAATGGAAAACCCTCTGGATATCCCTGTATCAGGACCTTCACGTCCAGCAGCAGGACGGCCCGTCGAGCCCAGTCAGCAGCGCGGACTTGCTCAGGGAAGCACCGGTCAACTACAGCAATTTCAAACTCCACGCCTTCCTGCCCGTCAGCCGCACCCTGTTCGATGGTCTCCTCGAGTTCCTGCGCAACTGGACGGCAAGGTGGCTAGACGACCTCAAGCACTACTGGAACACACCCAGCAAACAGGCATGGGGTAGCCAGCTGACGGCACGCTTGCAGGATGCTGCACGCCTGGGCGTACTGGATGGCACGCTGGAAACTGCGCACTATCAATTCCTGTCCACAACGCTTGAAGACCCGACCACCGCGCGCATCCATACCCTGGCATTGCAAGACCGCGCGAGCTTTCGTACCTGCGTACTCAATCGCTGCTTCCTCATCACGCCCGCTCTGGCGGATGCGCCAGACGTCGAGCAACTGCAAGGCCCGATCATCTGTGTGACGCCGACCAGAGGGCTGCAGGTATTTACCGGGTGGACAGCGCTGAACCGCGACGTCACTGAGCAATTGGCTCAGGCGCCAGGAGCAGGTCCATTACTGGGATGCCTGACCAGGCACGACGCCCTGCATCTGGCCAGCGCGCTGCGTGACAGCATCGAGCGAGTATCCCTTCACGCGTACCCGCTTGCCTCGGACCTGGTCGGCGAACTGATCGACGCCACGCTGGCAATGCAAGATAAAAACCTCAACTTTGCCGTTGAAACCGGCAAGGGGTCGGTACTGGACCAAGGCCTGCTCGCATTCCTCGGACATTTGGATGCCGCCCTTGAGACATCCCGCGTCCAGGATCTGGCCCCATGGGTGGCCGAACGTAACCTGCGGCTCGTCGAAAAGATCGCCGACCAACAGTTGTTCAATGCCTGGACGGCGCACCGCAACGAAGCCGGTCGCGACGGCAATGCCCTGGCCTTGACGTTTTTCGACATGCCTCCTCTAAGGACTGGAGCACTGACAGACACCGAACGTCGTCAACTGATGCTTGAAGCACTGGCCAGCCCGCAAACGATCGAGCGTGTTGGCCAAGTGCTGAACCGAACGCCGTATTATTTTGCCCAGGGCGCCATCACCCCAGCGCTCGCCTTCAGCGTCATCGAAAAGATCTACCGCCATCAATTGCATCGGCTGAATGCGCAGTGGGAGGTTCCCGATAGCCGTGGCTACAAGTGTTTCGTCATGGAGCAACTACTTGCTCGCGACGCGACCCGCGAACAGGCACGACATACCGCCGACCTGGTGACTCCAGGCTTGCTGGGCCTGAATCCCGCCGCCTCCGAGCGCCTGGACCTCAGCTATAGCTCCACCGTGCTGGACGAAGCTCAGGCCCGCGTACGGGCCGCCAGCTTGATGATTGCTTCAATCATCGGCGCCAGGAGCACGCCTCCCGACATCGATGCCCTGTGCGATTACTTGCAGGTCAGCCTTGTGTACCCAGCAGCAACCGCCCCTTCCCACACGGATCCTTACCTGCTGACCCACGGGCTGTTCCTCGACTTACTGTCTGACTTTCCGGGTTTTCACCGGCTCGAACGGGCAATGGATCCCCAGCACCGCCAATCGCCCCCACTGCGCAGGGCCATGGCGCTCGAGGCGTTGACCAACTATATCGAGCCGGTGGCCAGCCGCTCCCTGGGGCATGTCTGCGGGCTGAACCTGTTAACCGTGGCGCTGGGAGAGCGTACCCATGAGCAGGTACGTCTACACCTGCGCCAGCACCTGCAGGCCACGTTTAAGCAAAGCAGCGCCCGTGGGGCAGGTGCGTTGACCTTTACCTTGCTGTGTCGTGAGCATGCACCGGAGTTGCTGGTCCGCAATGTGCCTGACACTCTGCTGTTCGGACAGAGCCTGAGCGCCATCCAGTTCCGTCATGCGGTCAACCTGGCAGAACAACTTCGCCCCGGTTCTTCGCTGATTCACCGTTATCAGGAGCTAATGAGCTTCTACAGCCAATGCCCATTCGAGCAATTGCCTGAACCAGCACAACTGGCGATTGCCGTCAGTGGCCAAGTCGCCACCTTGCACTTTGCGATGTGCCGGGGCGTCATCGCGCAGACTAACGCTGACCAGGTCGGGCCGGATCAGTCATTGGCAGCCTTGCTGCATTTGCAACAGCAACAAATGCTTGAGGCCAGAACCTTTACCCAGCTGGCACAAGTGCCTCCCGTGCGCAAATCCATGGCCCTGGAACGTCTGAAGTCGCAACCGGAACTGAACCTGCAACGCCGGTCATCATTCACTGAAAGCCAGGTACTGCGATTTTTTGTGAAGGGTTATCACGAGCTTGGTCGCTCGATGCGCATGACCGCGCTCGAACGCTATATGACCTGTGGTGTAGAGCGTGCATTCGGTGTCAGCGAATTGGGTTTTGTCCCTGATATCGACGGCGGCTGTGCGCTTCAAGCAGCGTTCGAGGAGCGCTACCAGGACTTCAAGCAAAACTACCTGCAAGGCCAGGTAGAGCGCATGGTCCTGGCCTTGCACGACTTGCCGGCGCTGGACCGTGACAGGATCCTTGGGGCTTACAAATTCATCAAGGTGTCCTTCAAGGATCCCCAGGGGCAACGCCAGACCGCCTGCCACGGGTTGATCGCACTCTACAAGAAGGATGACCAGGAGTACGCCTACGAAATCTTTTCTGCATCGGGCACGATTCGCCTGCTGGGACGCAACGGCACGCGAAGAATTCGCGTCAACTACAAGTTCTCGCCCCCTACGGCCGACGCCATCTATCACGAATCGCCCTACATGAGCGCAGTGCCGGATCTGGACCAGGATGCCTACCTTCAAGGGCGTCCCGGCAAGGTTCTCGCGGAACCCGAACTGGACGTTGGTTTCTACACAGTAGCTCGCCAGGTCAGCGCACTGGATCGTGATGGAAAAATCCGCTTTCTCAGCCAGAAGATGGTCGACGAAGTCTTTGGCAAAGCCGTCGAGCAGGCCTATGACGTCTTGCGTGAGCCGACACCCTATGAGCGCTACCGCGAGAGTCTACTGGCGAGCAACGAGCGCCTGGCGAGCTTCTTCGTGCCCGGCTATTCGGTATACCTGGACATCAGCCGCGGCACCGTAACCCCCGGAACCTTCCTGTTCGCCGGGTTGGAAGCGCTGAGCTACCTGGTGCCTTTTGGCAGTGCCGTATTGCATGCCGTGAGGGCTTACGTCCAAGTGGGACGCCTGGTCGTGCGTTCGACCTCCTTCGGGATTTCCCGGTTGGCGCTCAAGGCGGCGCAAACCGCCCAGGGTGCCCGGGAGTTTGGTGCAGTGCTGGCCAAAGGCTTTGCTCAGGCCGCCAACCCGCTGGGACCGGCGATATTCCTGTTTCAAGGCGGTATCAAAGGCGTGGCGCTGGCACGCGCCGGCTCGCGTTTCGTTCGTGGGCAACTCCATGCATCGCAGCTTGCCAACGGCCTGAACCTGCCGCCCCTGGGGGGCACCTCCGGCGACTTGTTGCGCTCACAGGACCTGACCACCCTGGCCGCATTCAGGCAGGCCGACGCGCTGGCTTTCTTCAAGCCAAACCTGTCTGTCACCCACAACGCTCTGACTATCCCTCAACAGCGCCAATTGGTCGCCCACGGCATTGATCTTTCGGACGTCCCCCCCGTCATGAACCTTTACACGATAAACCGGCACACCTACATCCTCATGCAGGGCCATCCCTACGCTGTAAGCCCGCTGCCCGATACCACGCAATGGCGGGTCCACAGCGCTGAGATGCAGGGGCCGGTAGTCACCTTCAACGCCTCGCGCCAGGCCTGGGAGGTCACATGCTGAGCGTCAGCGGCCTGTGCCGCCTGCCACGCACGCCGCAACAACAGCTGGCACCTGTGCATGAGGTCGCCATTCCTGCCGATGACATGCCCAACATCGGCTGGGTTCACCTGGGGCCAGAGCAGGATTGCCAAGCGATTTTCATGGTGCAGCAAGGTTGCTGGAGGTTGATCGATTGGCGCGGCCAGCCGACTACACCCACCTGGCGCAATGCCCAGGGCCAATGGGTCACCGGTCCTGTCGCGCAATGGCGCGCGGTCAAGGACAGCCTGCCGGCGCCTGCAAGAATGCAGACGGTGCAACTGCCCAGGCTCCCGGTCTTTCCAAGCGACCTTGCGCCGATTCCTGCGAACATTCACTACCTATGGCTGGGCCATGCCGTGCCGTCGCCTCGACTGATCGAGAACATCGCCCATAACTGCCGGCTCAGCAGTCGTTATGTGTCGACCCTGCATGTCGATATACAAGACGCCGAGGTACTGGCACAAATTCGGGAGCAGCTGCAACGGGCCGCGCCCTCGCTGGTGATAGCGCCCTTACGGGACACCGCGTTTTTCAGCATGTTCTCGCAATCGGACAACTACCAGCAGTACACCACCGTCATGCACGGGCCCGGGCGTAATTACTCGGCAGCCTCCGATGTGTTGCGCTATCCCTTGACCGACCATCATGGTGGTATCTACATGGATGTCGATGACACCTTTCAGGTGGATATCAACGATATCGAATTGCTGGCCGCACCTAACGATTTGCTGCTTGGGCCCAAGGTCACTGAGCAGATGGCAGGGTTTTCAGGCTACAACAGCAGCATTTTCGCGTCCCATCCCAACAATCCGGTATTGCAGGAAATTTCCAAGGAGATGCAGCTGCGCTTTGTGCAAAACCCAGGCTTTTTTACCCAGGTCCGGCCCTATGTCGATGCCCAAGGCATCCTCGGCAACCCCAGGGAAGCGGCCATGGACATGCCGACCTACGCACGTGAACTGTTCCGCCTCACAGGCCCCGGTGTGCTCAACGATGTGGTCGCCGTCGAGCGCGCCGACTACTATCGGCTTTGCTTCAATGCCGAGCCGGGCGCCAACATTTCAAACACTCATCACCTGTGGGATCAGGCTTATGTCGACCAGCAAATGGCCCTGATCGATCATTACTTTCCGTTCAATCGCCGAGCCGTGGTCGATATCGGGCATGAACACTCCTGGTTCAATACGTGAGTGTGCGCACCTGGAGCGCGAGTTGGCCATTGGGCTAAGTAGCCGCTTCGCAATCAGCCTGGGGTGGGCAACCACAACCGGAACCGCGCTCCGCCCAGTGGCGACGCCTCGACGGTGAGGGTGCCGTCCTGGGCTTCCAGGGCCCGGCGGCTGATGGCCAGGCCCAGGCCGAAGCCGCCCGTGGCGCGGTCACGGCTGCGGTCGAGACGGTAGAACGGTTCGAAAATCCGCTCGCGCTCGTCGTCTGGGATACCGATGCCGTCATCGTCGACCCAGATTTCACAGCCTTCGGGCCGCACTTGCACACCAATCTGGATGCGCTTCTCGCAATAGCGCATGGCGTTGCGCAGCAGGTTCTGGATAGCCCGGGCGGTCAGGCGCGGGTCGAGGCTGAAGCGTTCGAGATGGCCGTGCAGCAGCACGTCGATCACGATTTCCGGCGACTCCAGTTCTTCATCGACGCTGCCCAGGATGCTGTCGATGAACTCGTCCAGTGCCACCTCGACCTGCTCCGGCAAACGTGCCGGGTTTTGCAGGCGGCTGTAGGACAGCAACTCGAGGACCAACTCGTCCAGCTCACGAATGTGCGCCACCAGGCCTTGCAAACGCTCACGGCTGGCGGCCGGCAAGTCATCGGATAACGCCAGGGCCAGGCCGAAATCCAGGCGAGTCAAGGGCGTGCGCAGCTCATGGGATACCGCGTTGAGTAGGTCGCGCTGCTGGTTCAGCAAGTTCTCGATGTCGCCGGCCATGGTGTCGAAGACGTGGGCCAGGCTGCCGATGTTGGAGCTGGCAGCGATCTGCGTGCGCTCGCTCAAGTGGCCTTTGCCGAAACGTTCGGCGGTGTTGCGCAGGCGCTCCAGATCGCGCCAGTGCGGACGCAACCAGATCAGCAGGCAGGCGAGCAGCGCCGCACCGATCAGCACATTGATGCCCCAGTACAGCAAACTGACGTCCAGCGGATCCGGCGGCACCACCAGCTTGACCGCCTGCGACTCATTCAATGGCGCCGCGGCCAACGTGCGCCAGCCCCAGTCACCGGTGCGCACGGCCATTTCACCGCGCTGCAAACGCTCGCGTTCATGGACGGTGAAACCCTCATCGCTGATCGGAACCACGGCGATCTGCAACGGACTGAATTGTTGATCCAGCTCAGCGGCGAGCGCCGGCCATTGAGCGCTCGGCACGCCTTGAAACTGTTTGACCAGCAGGTTCTGCACGCCCCGGGAGTGGTCCAGGTTATAGCTGGAAAAGCGCTCGTGAAAGACCTTGACCACCAGGTCTGGCACCAGGTAGATCGCCGCACTGAAGGTGACGATGGTGATCAGGTACAGGCGGACCAGGATGCGCAGCATGGCGTCAGCATTCCCACTCGGAACGGCTGAACAGATAGCCCTTGCCCCACACCGTCTTGATCTTGCGCGCTTCGCCGGCGTGGTCGTCGAACTTGCGCCGCAGCTTGGAAATCGCCACGTCCACCGAGCGATCGGTGCCATTGAACTCGATGCCGCGCAAGCGCTGCAGGATCTGGTCGCGGCTCAGCACTTCGCCGGCATGCCGGGCCAGGACCACCAGCAGGTTGTACTCGCCGCTGGACAGCTCCACCGGCTGCTCGCGCCAGGTCACGGTGCGCTCCGACAGGTCGATGCACAGGTTGCCCATGAGGATCCGGTCGCTGGCGCTTTGCGGTTCGTTGAGGCTGCTGCGGCGCAGCAAGGTGCGCACCCGCGCCAGCAGGACCCGGGGCTCGCAGGGTTTAGTGACGTAGTCGTCGGCGCCCATTTCCAGGCCCAGCACCTGGTCGTGGCTGTCGTCGCGGGCGGTCAGCATCAGGATCGGCAGGCTCGCCGAATCGGCGCGCAACAGCCGGCACACCTGCAGGCCATCGAGCCCGGGCAGCATCAGGTCGAGGATCACCAGGTCCGGCGGGTTGACCCGCGCCCGCTCACGCACCTGATCGCCACGGCTGATCACATTGACCTGATAGCCATTACGTTCGAGGTAGCTGGCAATCAGCTCGGAGAGCGCAGAGTCGTCTTCGACCAGGAGGATGTTGGGCATGGGTGTTTCCAGAAATAGCGATGGCGTCTGGACGGGTCCATCGCGGGCGAGCCCGTTCCCACAGGGGATTGCGCACCACAGACAGATCATGTGGGAGCGGGCTTGCCCGCGAAAGCGGCTGAACAGACACAAAAGAAACCAAGGATATACGCCCTCACGCATGCAGGAGCAAAACCTTCACACAATTTCACACAGCCACTACAAAGCTTCACCGCTACCCTGCTCGGCTGCCCGTAGCATGCCTGGGTCATTATTGGGGTATTTACATGTCCAAGAACCTGCTTGCACCGCTCAGCCTGATAGCACTGGCATTGATGCTGAGCGCCTGTGACAAGTCTTCCAGCGTCGAGGAGGCCGCGCCGCTGGCCAGCGTGCGCATCGAAACCATCGAAGCCCGTCCCCTGTCGATCAGCAGCGAGCTGAGCGGGCGGATCGCCGCGCCACGCATCGCCGAAGTGCGCGCCCGGGTCGCCGGGGTAGTGCTGCAGCGCGCCTTTCGCGAAGGCAGCGACGTGAAACAGGGCCAGGTGTTGTTTCGCATCGACCCGGCGCCGTTCAAGGCCGACCTCGACAGCGCCGACGCGGCGCTGCGCAAGGCGCAGGCGAATGCGTTCCAGGCGCGCCTGCAGGAAAAACGCTACGCCCAGTTGATCAAGGACCAGGCCGTCAGCGCCCAGGATTACGACAATGCTCGTGCGGCCACGCTGCAGGCCAATGCCGACGTCGCCGCCAACCAGGCTGCCGTGGCCCGTGCCCGGCTGAACCTGGGTTACGCCACGGTCACCGCGCCGATTTCCGGGCGCATCGGCCGCGCGCTGGTCACCGAAGGCGCACTGGTCGGACAGAACGAAAGCACGCCCCTGGCGCTGATCCAGCAACTGGACCCGATCCACGCCGACCTGACCCAGTCGACCCGCGAGCTCAACGAGTTGCGCCGCGCCTTCCGTGCCGGGCAGATGCAGCAGGTTGGCCAGGACCAGGCCAAGGCCACGCTGATCCAGGACGACGGCAGCCACTATCCGTTGCCGGGCAAGCTGTTGTTCTCGGAAATCAGTGTCGACCCCGGCACCGGCCAGATCATTGTGCGCAGCGAGTTCCCCAACCCCGACCTCGACCTGCTCCCTGGCAGTTTCATTCGCGTGCGCCTGGAGCAAGCGGTCAACCAGCAAGGCATCAGCGTGCCGCAACGGGCGATCCAGCGCGACAGCGCCGGCATTGCCCAGGTGTTGCTGCTCGACAGCGAGGACCGGGTCAGCCAGCAAGCCGTGCAACTGGGCCAGGTGCAACAGGACCGCTGGATCGTCAGCGCCGGCCTCAAGCCCGGCGACCGCATTGTCATCGAAGGCCTGCAGCACGCCCGTCCCGGCGACAAAGTAGCCATCGACGCCACCCCTCTTGAGCACGCCCTGGTCACCGGGCAGTAGGCAGGACGCAGATTTTATGCCGCATTTCTTTATTGACCGCCCGGTGTTCGCCTGGGTGGTTGCACTGTTCATCCTGTTGGCCGGCGCCCTGGCCATCCCGCAACTGCCGGTGGCCCAGTACCCGGATGTGGCGCCGCCACAGATCGAAATCTACGCGGCGTACCCGGGTGCCTCGGCACAAACCGTCGATGAAAGTGTGGTCAGCCTGATCGAGGAAGAGCTCAACGGCGCCGACCATCTGCTGTATTTCGAATCCCAGAGCAGCCTCGCTTCGGCCACCATCACGGCCACCTTCAAGCCGGGCACCAACCCGGAGCTGGCCCAGGTCGATGTGCAGAACCGCCTCAAAGTGGTGGAGTCGCGCCTGCCGCAAGCAGTGATCCAGCAGGGCTTGTCGGTGGAGAAAGTGTCTTCCGGCTTCCTGCTGATGATCACCTTGACTTCCAGCGACGGCAAGCTCGATGAAGTGGCGCTCAGCGATTACCTGGCGCGCAACGTGATGAACGAGATCAAGCGCCTGGATGGGGTCGGCAAGGCTTCGTTGTACGGCGCTGAACGGGCGATGCGGATCTGGATCGACCCGCAGAAACTGATTGGCTTCAACCTGACCCCGGCCGACGTCAACGCCGCGATCGTCGCGCAGAACGCCCAGGTTTCCGCTGGCAGCATCGGTGATTTGCCGACCCACAACAGCCAGGAAATCACCGCCACCGTGCTGGTCAAGGGGCAATTGTCGACGCCCGAAGAGTTCGCCGACATCGTGCTCAAGGCCAACCCCGACGGCTCCATCGTGCGCATCGGCGATGTGGCGCGGGTCGAGATCGGCAGCCAGGAATACCAGTTCGGCACCCGCCTCAACGGCAAGCCGTCCACCGCGGTCGCCGTGCAGCTGGCACCTGGCGCCAACGCGCTTAACACCGCCACCCTGGTGCGCGAGAAGATGGACGAACTGGCCCGCTACTTCCCGGCTGGCGTCGAATACAAGATCCCCTACGACACCTCGCCCTTCGTCAAAGTCTCGATTACCAAGGTGGTCTACACCCTGGGCGAGGCAATGCTGCTGGTGTTCGCGGTGATGTACCTGTTCCTGCAGAACATCCGCTACACGCTGATCCCGACCCTGGTGGTGCCGGTGGCGCTGATGGGCACCTTCGCGACCATGCTGGCGCTGGGCTTTTCGATCAACGTGCTGACCATGTTCGGCATGGTGCTGGCCATCGGCATCCTGGTGGACGACGCCATCGTGGTGGTGGAGAACGTCGAGCGGATCATGGCCGAAGAAGGCCTGTCGCCCAAGGAAGCGACCCGCAAGGCCATGACCCAGATCACCGGGGCAATCATCGGCATCACCCTGGTGCTGGTGGCGGTGTTTATCCCGATGGCGTTCATGCAAGGTTCGGTGGGGGTGATCTACCAGCAGTTCTCGCTGTCGATGGCCACCTCGATCCTGTTCTCGGCGTTCCTCGCGCTGACCCTGACCCCGGCGCTCTGCGCGACCCTGCTCAAGCCAGTGGCCAAGGGCGAGCTGCATGCCAGGAGCGGATTCTTCGGCTGGTTCAACCGACGTTTCGAGCAGTTCACGGATCGCTACCAAGGCTGGGTGGCCTATGCGCTGAAACGCAGCGGCCGCTACCTGCTGATCTACGGCGTGTTGCTGGTGGCGCTCGGCGTGCTGTTCAGTCGCCTGCCCTCCTCGTTCCTGCCGACCGAAGACCAGGGCTACACCATCACCGACATTCAACTGCCGCCGGGCGCCAGCAAGAACCGCACGGTGCAGGTGGCGCAACAGATCGAGGCGCACAACGCCAGCGAAGCGGGAATCGGCGACAGTACGGTGATTCTCGGCTTCAGCTTCTCCGGCAGTGGGCAGAATGCGGCGCTGGCCTTCACTACCCTCAAGGATTGGTCGCAGCGCGGCAGCGATGACTCGGCGGCCTCGATTGCCGAGCGCGCCAATATCGCCTTCAGCCAGATCAAGGACGCGGTCGCCTACTCGGTGCTGCCGCCGCCAGTCGATGGCCTGGGCACTTCCAGCGGGTTTGAGTTCCGCCTGCAAGACCGTGGCGGCCTGGGGCACAGCGCGTTGATGCAGGCGCGTACGGCCTTGCTGGACGCCGCTGAAAAAAGTCCGATCCTGGCCAATGTGCGCGAAAGCGCCCTGGCTGAAGCGCCGCAAGTGCAATTGATCGTCGACCGCAAGCAGGCCAATGCCTTGGGCGTGTCGTTTGCCGACATCGGCAGCGTATTGTCCACCGCGGTCGGCTCCAGCTACATCAACGACTTCCCCAACCAGGGACGGATGCAGCGGGTGGTGGTGCAGGCCGAGGGTGATCAACGCAGCCAGGTTGAAGATTTGCTGAAGATCCATGTGCGCAACAGCAACGCGAATATGGTCCCGCTGTCGGCCTTCACCCGGGCCGAATGGACCCAGGGGCCGACCCAGTTGACCCGCTACAACGGCTACCCGGCCGTGAGCATTTCCGGTGAGCCGGCCCCTGGCTACAGCACCGGACAAGCCATGGCGGAAATCGAGCGTCTGGTGGCCCAGGGGCCAGCGGGGCTGGGCCAGGAATGGACGGGGCTGTCATTGCAGGAACGCTTGTCGGGCAGCCAGGCGCCGATCCTGCTCGGTTTGTCGTTGCTGATCGTGTTCCTGTGCCTGGCGGCGCTGTACGAAAGCTGGTCGATCCCGACGTCGGTATTGCTGGTGGTGCCGCTGGGAGTACTCGGTGCGGTACTGGCGGTGACCTTGCGCGGCATGCCCAACGACGTGTTCTTCAAGGTCGGCTTGATCACCATCATCGGCCTGTCGGCGAAGAACGCGATCCTGATCATCGAGTTCGCCAAGAGCCTGTACGACGACGGCCACGACCTGCTCGACGCCACCCTGCAAGCCGCGCGCCTGCGCCTGCGGCCGATCATCATGACCTCGCTGGCGTTCATCCTCGGCGTGGTGCCGTTGGCGATTGCCACCGGCGCCAGCTCGGCGAGCCAGCAAGCAATCGGCACTGGCGTGATTGGCGGGATGATCACCGCGACCCTGGCGGTGGTGTTTGTGCCGGTGTTTTTTGTGGTGGTGATGAAGCTGGTGCGCAAGCGAAATAAAATCACCTGACACAACACTGTCCAGTGTGGGTGGTTCTATAGTTGGGGGGAGCCCACAAGCACCTGTGGGAGCGGGCTCGCCCGCGATGGGGCCAGAACATTCGACATCACTGGCGCCTGACACACCGCCATCGCGGACAAGCCTGAACTGGCCTAATGATTCTGGACACTTCAATCGAGCTGCTATGCCCCACCTCCTGCGTACCCACCCTCGCCTCACCGCTGCCGCCCTGCTGGGTGTGGTGGTAGGCATCCTGGTTCCGGCCGATTCTGTGGTCAGCAAAATCCTCATTGGCTGGAATGCCGGCGTCTGGACCTACCTGGCGCTGATGCTGTGGCTCACCGTCCGTTCCCGGGCCGATCAGGTCAAGCGTATCGCTGAGGTCGAGGATGAAAACGCCGGGCTGGTGCTGTTCATCGTCAGCATTGCCGCCATCGCCAGCCTGGTCGCGATCACTGTCGAGTTGGCAGGCACCGGCGATCTCGGCACCTCGCAAAAGCTTGTGCGCTACGGTTTTACCGGGGTGACGGTGATCGGTTCCTGGCTACTGATCGGGATGATTTTCAGCGTGCACTACGCGCGGCTGTTCTACACCTGGGACGGCAAGGAACCGGCGTTGCGCTTCGCCGAGGGCCTGAAACACCCCGACTACTGGGACTTTTTGTACTTCTCCTTCACCATCGGCGTGGCGGTCCAAACCGCCGACGTCGGCGTGGCCACCCGGGACATTCGCAAGATCGTGCTGGCACAATCACTGATCGGCTTTGTGTTCAACACCGCAATACTGGGCTTTTCGATCAATATTGCGGCGGGGTTGGTCGGTAGCTAACGCGCAGCAGTCGTCGTCGCCTGTATGGTGGTCGAGCCCGAACGCTTGCCCAGAGTGTTCACTGCACGCACCGAAAAACTGTAAGTCGTGCCGGGCCTTAAACCTTCAATGCGTCGGTAGGTGTTGCCGGTTGTAGCCAGGTACACCGTATCTACAAAAATCTCATATGCCATACGGGCGTCGCCATAAGAGGGAAGCCATCCGACGCTGATGGTGTCATGGGTGATGGCCGCGATGACCCTGAAGCTACCCGGAGTCGTAGGCCCCCCCAGATCCGGGATTGTTACCATCAGGGGATCGGAATCGGCATGGTTTCCATCGGGATCTTGCGCCCGCACCATGAAAATATAAGTCGTCGCATCGTTCAGATCGGCGACCGCATAACGAGTACTATCTGTATTTCCGATCAGCTTCCCGTCGCAGAAAATCTGATACCCCACCACCCCACCATTGTCGACCGACGCCACCCACGCCAAGTCGACCCTGTTACCAACCACGCTTTCAGTGCGTAACTCCGTTGGCTTACTCGGTGGCGTCCGATCCGGCACATACCGCCCTATGCGAGCCCGACTCGGGTTGGAGCGGATGTTGCCCGCCGCCTTGGCATAGAGATAAAAAAAGTACTCCTGATTAGGGTTCAATCCGTTGATGACGCACGGTGGTCGGCTCACGGTAATGGTGGCAATCCCCTCGGCCATGACCTCATAACCCGAGGCGTTATACGGGCAATAGACGCACCGGGTGTAGGGCTCATCCCACGTCAGGAGCGCGGTTGTCGCGCTGGTTCTTTCTCCTCGAATTCCACCGGGACTGCAAATCATGATTGAAGCTCCTGCGCACGTTAACCTTGCGTCACACAGTGTCAGGCGAAACCAACCTGTCGCGCACCTGACAGATCTGCCAGTTGCCTTTGTGCCCACGTCGTGATCCGGACGATGGCGCACGCGCTTGATCAACTTTTTTCGATACGGGCATTTTCGAGCTTGACGGCCCAAGGGCTTTTGGTATCTTCTGAAACCGGTTTCAACGATAGTTAACCTACGCTGCTGCCGATAATTCCAAAAATAAGGTCGTCGCCGTGAACAGTTTTTCCGCCGCCCAACGCAGCCGCGTGACCATGCTCGATGTCGCCGAACGTGCCGGGGTGTCCAAAGCCAGCGTGTCGCGTTTTATCGGCGAGGACCGCGCTCTGCTGTCAGATGCCATCGCCTTGCGCATCGCACAGGCGATCGACGAGCTGGGTTATCGCCCGAATCAGATGGCTCGCGGTCTGAAACGCGGGCGCACCCGCCTGATCGGCATGCTGGTGGCCGATATCCGCAACCCCTATTCGATTGCCGTGATGCATGGCGTGGAGACCGCCTGCCGCCAGCACGGCTACAGCCTGGTGGTGTGCAACACCGACCGCGATGACGAGCAGGAAAGCCAGCACCTGGCAGCGTTGCGCTCGTACAACATCGAAGGCCTGATCGTGAATACCCTCGGCCATCATCCAGAACAACTGCGTGAGCTGCACCGGGAAATGCCCATGGTGCTGGTGGATCGCAAGGTCGAGCAGCTGCACAGCGACCTGGTCGGCCTGGACAACCCCGCTGCCGTCCACACCGCCCTGAGCCATCTGCAGGAGCAGGGTTATCGCCAGGTGCTGCTGGTCAGCGAGCCCTATGACGGCACCAGCTCGCGGATCGAGCGGGTCAGCAGCTTCACCGCGCAAATCGCCCAACGCCCGGCCTTGTCGGGGGCGGTGGTGGAGACCGGCAGCGAGCTGACTGCACGTATCCAGGCCTTCCTCACTGACGCCCCTGATGTGCCTAAAGCCCTGTTCTGTGCCAACGGCATTGCCGCCCTGGCGGCGACCCGTGCGCTGCGTGAACTTAGGTGCGACTTGTTCGCCGACGTCGGCCTGATCGCCCTCGATGATCTGGACTGGTACCCGCTGGTGGGCAGCGGCATCACTGCCCTCGCCCAGCCGACCGAAGCCATTGGCGCCAGTGCGTTCGACTGCCTGCTCAAGCGCTTGCGCGGCGACGATGGGCCCGTGCGAACCCTGGATTACCCGGCGCAATTGATTGTGCGCGGGTCGACGCACCCACGATCCTCCAGCACTAACGGCTAATCCGCACAGGCACTTGCTAGGCAACCAAACGCAGCCTGCGCAGTTGCTACAGATGTGTGCAGATTTTTTTGAACAAAAATGAAACCGGTTTCAGAGGTCAATAACAATGAGTAAATCACCTGTTTCCATCAGCTTGTCCAGCTACGGCGCCGACCTGGTTCGCCAGGTTGGCCAACTGGCATTCGTCGAGATCCTGGCCAGGGCCGGGGCCCAGCGGATCGAGTGGCGCGAAGAATTGCTGACCAGCGAGGACCCGCGGGAACTGACCCACGCCATCGAACAACAGGGGCTTGAGGCGGTATTTTCCTCGCCGCTGGAATTGTGGGTGGCCGGTCGCTCGCAGCCCACCCCATTGCTGGCAGCGACCCTCAAGCGCGCCGCGAGCTTCGGTGCCCGGTGGCTCAAGGTGTCGCTGGGTTACTTCACCGACAACAACGACCTGCACAGCCTGGCCGCGTGCCTGGCCGAGCATTCGGTGCAGTTGCTGGTGGAAAACGACCAGACCCTGCACGGCGGACGCATCGAGCCGTTCCAGCGTTTTTTCGCGCAGGTGGAGCAACACGCGTTGCCGGTGCGGATGACCTTCGATATCGGCAACTGGTCATGGCAGGACCAGAGCGCCGCCACCGCGGCGCGTCTGTTGGGCCGGCATGTCGCCTATGTGCATTGCAAGGCGGTGACCCGTCGTTCCGACAGCAAGCTGGTGGCGATCCCGCCGGCCGCCGACGACCTGCTGCAGTGGGAACAGATGCTGCAGCACATGGCACCGGGCATCTCGCGTGCCGCCGAATACCCATTGCAGGCCGATGACCTGCAGCAACTGACCACCGAGCACGTGGCCGTCCTCGCCCGCCTGGGTCAACCACGCCTGGAGCAGGCCCATGTCTGAAGTCGATATCCTGTCGTTTGGCGAAACCATGGCCATGCTGGTCGCCGAGCAGACCGGTGATCTGGCGCAGGTCGCGAACTTTCACAAACGCATTGCCGGGGCCGACAGCAATGTCGCCATCGGTCTGTCGCGATTGGGCTTCAAGGTGGCCTGGCTGAGCCGGGTCGGCGCTGACTCCCTGGGGCGCTTTGTCCTCGACGCTTTGCAACGTGAAGGCCTGGACTGCTCCCATGTCGAGGTCGATCCGTTGCACCCAACCGGTTTTCAATTCAAGTCCCGCGAGGAAGCCGGCGCCGATCCCCAGGTGGAGTACTTCCGTCGGGGTTCGGCCGCCAGTCATCTGTCGACCCAGGCGATCCAGCCGCAGTTGCTGCAAGCCCGGCACCTGCATGCCACCGGCATTCCGCCTGCGCTGTCGGCCACGGCCCGCGAGCTGTCTTTGCAACTGATGACGCAAATGCGCGCCGCCGGCCGCACCGTGTCGTTCGACCCCAACCTGCGCCCGGCGCTGTGGGCCAGCGAGCAGCAGATGATCACCGAGATCAACCGCCTCGCCGCCCTCGCCCATTGGGTGTTGCCGGGCTTGGGCGAAGGCCGCCTGCTGACTGGTTTCGACGACCCGGCGGACATTGCCGCGTTCTACCTGGATCAAGGCGCCCAGGTCGTGGCGATCAAGCTCGGCGCCCACGGTGCCTACTACCGCACGGCGCTGGACCAGGGCTTTGTCGCCGCCGTGCCGGTGGCGCAGGTGGTCGATACCGTCGGCGCCGGCGATGGTTTTGCCGTCGGCCTGATCAGCGCATTGCTCGAATGCCACAGCGTCAACGACGCGGTGCGACGCGCCAACTGGATTGGTAGCCGCGCGGTGCAGAGCCGTGGCGACATGGAGGGTTTGCCGACCCGCTCCGAAATGGTCACCGAATTTGAGGCCGCCATCGCGAGCAAGCCCAGTCACTGAAGATTCCGATACCTGCTGCGACAAAAACAACAAGCTCAGGAGCACTGCCATGCAAACGCCCAAACTCGCCACCCGCCGCTGGTGGTACATCATGCCCATCGTGTTCATCACCTATAGCCTGGCGTATCTGGACCGCGCCAACTATGGCTTCGCCGCCGCCTCCGGAATGGCCGCCGACCTGATGATCACCCCGGGGTTGTCGTCGTTGCTCGGCGCCCTGTTCTTCCTCGGTTACTTTTTCTTCCAGATCCCCGGCGCGATCTACGCGCAGAAAAACAGCGTGAAGAAGCTGATTTTCGTCAGCCTGATCCTCTGGGGCAGCCTGGCGACCTTGACCGGAGTCGTCTCCAACGCCTACTGGCTGATCGTCATCCGCTTCATGCTCGGGGTGGTCGAGGCCGCCGTGATGCCAGCGATGCTGGTGTACCTGTGCCACTGGTTCACCCGCGCCGAACGCTCGCGCGCCAACACCTTCCTGATCCTCGGCAACCCGGTGACCATGCTCTGGATGTCGGTGGTCTCCGGTTACCTGGTGCAGCACTACAGCTGGCGCTGGATGTTCATCATCGAAGGCCTGCCGGCGGTGCTCTGGGCGTTTATCTGGTGGCGCCTGGCCGATGATCGTCCGTCCCAGGCCAAGTGGCTCAACGACCAGGAAAAACACGACCTGGAAAGCGCCCTGGCCGCCGAACAGGTGGGCATCAAGGCGGTGAAAAACTACGCCGAAGCCTTCCGTTCGCCAAAAGTGATCATCCTCGCCCTGCAGTTCTTTTGCTGGAGCATTGGGGTCTACGGCTTCGTATTGTGGCTGCCGTCGATCCTCAAGCAAGGCGCGCAGATGGACATGATCGAAGCCGGCTGGCTGTCTGCCCTGCCGTATCTGGCGGCGGTGATCGGCATGCTGCTGGTGTCCTGGGGCTCGGACAAACTGCAAAAGCGCAAACGTTTCGTCTGGCCACCGCTGCTGATTGCCTCGGTGGCGTTCTACGGCTCCTACGCCCTCGGCGCCGAACACTTCTGGTGGTCCTACACCTTGCTGGTGATTGCCGGCGCGTGCATGTACGCGCCCTACGGACCCTTTTTCGCCATCGTCCCGGAAATCCTCCCGGCCAACGTCGCTGGTGGTGCCATGGCGTTGATCAACAGCATGGGCGCGCTGGGTTCGTTCGGCGGCTCTTATCTGGTCGGCTACCTGAACAGCTCCACTGGCTCGCCCGGCGCTTCGTACCTGTTGATGAGCGGTGCGTTGCTGCTGTCGGTGCTGTTGACCCTCTGCCTCAAGCCCGGCGCCAGCGACCGCGCGCCATCCAAGCAGACCGCGAACCAACCGCTGCTGGCGACCCACTCCTGAATTGAATGGAAGGTATACCCATGAACAAGCACATCGTGCTCTACAAAAAACTGTCGCCCGCGCTGATGATCCGCTTGCAGGAACGGGCACAGGTGACCCTGATCGACACGCTCGACAGCGACGGCCTGCAGCGCCTGCGCGCAGCCCTGCCGAGTGCCCACGGCCTGTTGGGCGCCAGCCTGCGCCTGGACGCCGAACTGCTGGACCTGGCACCCCGACTGGAAGCCGTCTCCAGTGTCTCGGTGGGAGTCGACAACTACGACATCGACTACCTGAGCGGCCGCAATATCCTGCTCAGCAACACCCCGGACGTGTTGACCGAAACCACCGCCGATACCGGTTTCGCGCTGATCCTGGCCACGGCGCGGCGGGTGGTGGAGCTCGCCAATCTGGTCCGCGCCGGACAATGGAACCACAACATCGGGCCGCTGCATTTTGGCAGCGACGTGCACGGCAAGACCCTCGGCATCATCGGCATGGGGCGAATCGGCGAGGCACTGGCGCAACGCGGGCATTTCGGCTTTGGCATGCCGATCATCTATCACAGTAACAACCCGAAACCGGCGGTGGAGAAACGCTTCAATGCCCAATACCGCAGCCTGTCGCAGCTGTTGCAGCAAGCCGACTTCATCTGCCTGACCCTGCCCCTGACCGCCCAGACCCAAGGCCTGATCGGTGCCGAAGAGTTTGCCCTGATGCGCCCCGAGAGTATTTTCATCAATATTTCCCGGGGCAAGGTGGTCGACGAAAACGCCATGATCGCAGCCCTGCAGCAGCGGCAGATTCGCGCCGCCGGTCTGGATGTATTCGAGCGTGAACCGCTGCAGCACGATTCACCGTTGCTGCATTTGGACAATGTGGTGGCGACCCCACATATCGGCTCGGCCACCCATGAAACGCGTGAAGCGATGGCGCGATGCGCGGTGGACAACTTGCTGGCGGCGCTGGCGGGTGAGCGGCCAGCAAATCTGGTGAACGAGGTGGTATGGCGCCAGAGGCTGGAAAGGGTCTGAGATCGGGCGCGCTTCGACCGATCGCTCCAAGCGTTGAAAATGTGATGAACGGCAGATCCGCAAGGGTCTGCCCCGTACAAGGGCTCGCGAGGGCCTAGAATCGGACCAAACCAGAGAATCCACCTACACAATTTTGAGAAACAACAGACAGAAATTTCTCACTCCCCTGCATTAAGGTGCAGCACCTGTTAGTTCTTACAGGTTTCAAGGCGTTGGATCCGCGTTATAACTGAGCCGAACCTACAGCGCCCTGAGCGGCGTCTGTCAGCAGGACGCAGGAACCACGCCCAGATTCAGGAAGGATCCTTCGCCCACCTCATTGATTGATAAATGGGAGTGCCTGTCATGAACCATTCAGCCCCAATCGCCATTCGCGCTCGCAACCTCCAGCCCGGGCTTGAGCGGCAAGCAACCGGACAGCCGTTGGGTATCACGCTGACCAACCGAGAAAAAGAAGTGCTGCTATGGAGTGCCAGAGGCAAGTCGTCCTGGGAAATCGGCCAGATCGTCAATTGCAGCGAATCCGGGGTGAATTATCACTTTGGCAATATCCGCCGGAAATTCGGCGTCAGTTCACGCTGGACCGCAGTGTTCAAGGCACTGGAGCAAGGTTTGATTCAACTGTCTTGAACCTGGCTGACTGCGGTGTACGGCGCGCCGTTGGCCCCTGTCGAGACACCGCATGAACCCTGCGCAATCGTTGTCCCAAACTGCCCCAAACCGCTGCGGTGAGACACCTGAAACACCTGTACAGCGCACACTGAACACACCACGCATCATTCTCGCCGACGACCATCCCGTGGTGCTGATGGGCGCTGAAATGGCCCTGTGCCACCCCTCCAGCCAGGGGTTCGCGGTTGTCGCCCAGGCCAACAGCGCCGATGAGCTGATTGACCGCCTGCAACGCACACCCTGTGACATCCTGATCAGCGACTACGCAATGCCCTATGGGGACTTTCCCGATGGCCTGGCGTTGATGGGTTATGTGAGACGCCACTTCGGACATGTGCGCTTGGTCGTCATGACCATGCTGCGCAATCCGTCCCTATTGCAGGCGTTGCTCAACCAGGGCGCCTGCGCACTGTTCGATAAACGTAGCCCGTTGAGTGAACTCAGGCACGCGGTACAGAGCGTGGCCAGGGGGCGTCGCCATCTCTGCCCGACGTTCGCCAGGATCCTCGAGGCCCAGGCCTTGCCAACCGACAGTACCGAAGCACCGCTGGTGAGCCTGTCCGAACGGGAGCTGGAAGTGGTGCGCTTGTTTGTTCAAGGCCTGTCCGGCCGGCAGATCGCCGCACATCTGAACCGCAGCGAAAAAACCATCAGCCGACAAAAACGCACCGCCATGGACAAGTTGGGACTTGTGCATGACGGTGGGTTGGTGGAGTTTGCGCGGGTGAGTGGGCTGAAGGGCTAGTGGGCTACTCCCTGCCCACTCCACTTCGGACCCAAGGCAGCGCAATTGCGTTAGAACAAGACATCGCGTCGTAAAACAACCATTTTATTATGAAGATCCGGGTCCAAAAGACTTCTAGGATCAACATCTATTTTTCTTTGGTTCGGTACTGCATCGCCAGAGGGCTTAAAAGCTGTTTTATTTGCATCATATACAGCCTCGGTGTGTTTTTTCTTGACCCCCAAAGTGACATCCCCCCCTCAATCTTTTTTCTCTCTTGCACCAATTTTTTTCGTTTATCTGCTGCTTGCTGGATTTTTTGCGACTTCGGATTCTTTTTTGTCCTTTGATCCAAACCTCAATATTGGCCCGATACCCTTTCTCCGTTAAATCATTCACCCACTTGGATACATTCTTTTCTCCCGAACTCTGTGCCGGACCAGCAGACCCTCCTATTTGGGTGCTTTTATCCATAGTATTTTTTGTGCGACACCACTAGTTGGGCTTCTCCGAAAAGGCGCTGAAATACGCCGTCACAGAGCTGAATACCAACTATGTCCATCCAGATCCACATTGCCCATTGGATTCCCCCCACAAAACACATAGGCATTAAGCCCCCCCCGCCCCAAACGGACTCCAACTATCCGGGCAATGAAACCGCATCAAACCCGGGCTGTACGCGCGATAACCATTGCCCAACAGATACACGCCGTTTTGCGTTTCCCGTACCTTTTTGGGTCTGATGCATCTCAGGATCACGCTTGCCTTCCTCGTTCTTGGTTGAGCTGGGAGCATGAATGATCGTGGCATCGGCGATGGTGCCCTGGCGCAGGGACAAAGTCGGAAGCTCATCTGGCTCATGCATTGCTCGGGTCAGGCAGTGCGGTCGTATATCAGCACATTTGAGGACTTATTCGGAGCGTCCCTAGAACGGGTACAAACTTCTTTGTCAGCCCTCAATCGACTTCAGCCATGGGTCAACACCATTCGCAATCACTTACACAAGCAGCCCCAGACTGAGAGTTCTCTCATATTCACCCTCCTCCGCGCTTTCTAGAATCGCCCCCCATCGAGACACCCGGTGTTCCTCACACCTCACTTCTCAAACAGCGATGCCACGGCATTGTCTCGACCCTTCAACGCCGGGCGCCATTTGACCTAAAAGGATTTACACATTGAAAAAGTCTCTACTCGCACTTTCGTTAGGCCTGACTGCCGGTTTGATCGGCACTTCGGTATTCGCCAACACCGGTACCATCAAGTTCGAGGGCAAGATCACCAGCAGTACCTGCCCGATTCAAATCGTCAACCCGGAAGATGGCCAGGTCGGCGACCTGGTGAAAATGGGCAGTGTCGATTCCAGTCGCTTTACCGCCGCGGGCCAGGAGCATGGCGGTAAACGTTTTGCGCTTCGCGTCAGCGGCGATCCAGGCTGCAACATCACAGCTGGCAGCGTGGCCAATACCACCTTTAACGGTACCGCCGACCCAACCGGCTCCTATTTTGCGGTAACGCCGGGACTGGACGGCGCGAAAAACGTGGTCATTTCCCTAAGGGACAAACTCGGTGCCTCGATCGCACCAGGGGCCGCCTCGGCCGACTATGACCTGAACGTCGGCACAACGACCGACCTGGAGTTCAACGCCTACTACCGGTCGACCGCCGCCGCTGTCACTGCTGGCGCGGCTTCGGCCGATGTCCAGTTCATTGTCGCCATCAACTGATACCCGCTCCCGGCCCCTTGCTCACGGTCGTGAACAAGGGGCTGCTCACGACAGTCCAGGTCTGCAGTTTCTCCTGGGCAAAAGGTAAAGACCTATGTTCGGCTTGATCAAGCAGGCGGCCACTTCCCGCCCGACCCTTGCTGCCTGCATGACTGCGCTCATGCTTACATCCTACCTGCCAGCCAGCCAGGCAGCCTTGACGCTCAATGGTACCCGCGTGGTATTCGACAGCGACAAGCGCAGTGTTTCACTGATCGTCGCCAACCCCAGCGACCGGACTTTCGCGGTACAAACCTGGGTCAACACGGCCGCCGATGATACGACCACTGCGGTGCCATTCATCCCTTCCCCCCCCTTGTTCCGTCTCAATCCAGGCAAAGAGCAGCACATCCAGATCAATGGACTGCCCAATACGCTGCCCACGGATCGAGAGTCGTTGTTTTACTTCAATGTTCAGGAAATCCCCCAGGCCAATGCCAACGAAGGCAATGTCCTGAACATCGCGTTGCGCACTCGCATCAAACTGTTTTATCGGCCTGCCCAACTCAAGGACAACCCCGTCACAAGCCTGAAGGAACTGCAGTGGTCGATCGAACTGGCCAACGGTAAACCGCAATTGCGGGTGAACAACCCAACACCTTTCCATGTGTCCTTCGCCCGCATCGAAGTGAAGGGCAATGGCCAGCAGCTTGCCCTGCATAACGCCGAAATGCTCGCTCCCTTGTCCAGTCAGACCTATGCACTGGACGGCATCAAGCCGCAAGCAGGATTGCAGGTGGAGTTCTCGGCCATCAACGACTACGGCGGCTACACCCTGGCGTTGACCCTGCCGATTCAGACGGCCCCTTGAAACAGTGCCGACTGTGTTCACGGCCAGGAATATACCCATGACTCTATTGCCCGGGCGCCCATGGGCGCCTTTTCGACTCCGCCTTGCCCATTTGTTCGTGACCGGCGTAAGCGGTGCCGCCCTGGTTGAAACCCGGCTCGTTATGGCGGCGCCCACCGTGGAATTTCAATCCAGTTTCATGCGCCAGAGCGCAGACCATGCCAGCGACGCGGGGGTGTTGGCCCTCAGTGCGCTGACCCAAGGTAACGATGTGGGACCCGGACGCTATCAGGTCGATATACAGGTCAATCAGGTGTATTTCGGCCAGCGTGAAATCGAGTTCGTGCTCAGCCCCGAAGATGATCGACTGCTGCCTTGCCTGTCCGCCGACCTGTTGAGTCAGATGGGCGTGCGACTCGACAGCCTGGCGGAGCCTGCACTCACGCAGTCCAGCTGTGTCGATCTGTTGGCGCTGATCCCGGGGGCCACCCTCGAATTCGATAGCAGCAAGCTGCTGCTGAACCTTTCCATTCCACAAATCGCCATGCGTCGCGATGTGCTCGGTCAAGTCGACCCCGAGCGCTGGGACCACGGCATCAATGCCGCCTTTGTCAGCTACCAGGCGTCCACGCAGCAGGGCAGCAACCGCTATCGCGGACGCCAGAACAGCGATGACCTGTACCTCAACAGCGGGATCAACCTGGGCGCCTGGCGCTTGCGCAGTAACCAGTCACTGCGCCAGGACGCAGAGGGCGATCGTCAATGGACCAGTGCTTATACCTATGCCCAGCGCGACCTGCCGGGTACTCAGGCCAATCTGACGCTGGGTGAAACATTCACCAGCGGCGATGTATTCAGAAGCCTGCCGATCAGGGGCGCGCTCATTGCCACCGACCTTGGCATGCTGCCCGATGTTCTGCAGGCCTATGCACCGATTGTCCGTGGCGTCGCGCAAACCCGAGCGAAACTCGAAATTTTCCAGAACGGTTACCCGATCTACTCCACTTATGTCAGTGCTGGCCCATACGAGATCGACGACCTGAGCACCAACGGTGGCAGCGGTGAACTGGACATCGTCCTGACCGAGGCTGACGGCCAGGTCCGGCGATTTAGCCAATCCTTCGCCACCCTCAGTAATCTGTTGCGTGAGGGGGTATGGCGTTACAGCGCCGCCTTGGGTCGCTACAACGGCGCACATGGGCTTGAGGATCCCCTGCTCTGGCAGGGCACCCTGGCTGCCGGCACCGCGTGGAACTCAACCTTGTACGGTGGCCTGATCGCCAGTGACTTCTACCGCGCCGGCAACATGGGAGCGTCCAAGGATCTAGGCCCCTTCGGTGCGTTGTCCCTGGACCTGACCCACTCCAGCGCCGACATCGATAGTCGGGACACCCAGAGCCTGCAAGGCATGAGCTACGCACTGAAGTACGGCAAGTCGTTTGCCACTAACACCAATCTGCGCTTCGCCGGCTATCGCTACTCCACCGAAGGCTATCGCGACTTCGATGAAGCCGTCCGCCAACGCAGCCACGACTCGAGCTGGCACGGCAGTCGACGCAGCCGATTGGAGGCTTCGGTCTACCAGAATATCGGCGCGCGCAGTTCGTTGAGCTTGACAATGTCTCATCAGGACTACTGGCAAAACAGCGAAGTGCAGCGTCAATTCCAGTTCAACGTCAGTACTCACTACAAAGGCGTGGGATACAACCTGTTTGCGTCGCAATCGTTGAACGACACGCGTGGTAATGATCGACAACTTGGCCTGAGCATGACCATGCCCCTGGATTTCGGGCACTCGGCCAACGCGACCTTCGATATCCAGAAGAGCGGCGAGCATTTCAGTCAACGCGCGAGCATGAGCGGCAACGTCGATGAAACTCGGCTGAATTATCAGGCGTCTGTCAGCAACGATAACCACAAGCAGCGAACGGGGGCGCTTTCTCTCGGTTATCAGGCGGCCTTCGGCACCGTCGGCGCAGGACTTACCCAAGGCAACGACTACCGCAACCTGTCACTCAACGCCAACGGAGCACTACTGCTGCATGCCGGCGGCATTGAGTTGGGGCCTTATCTGGGGGAAACCACGGCCCTGGTGGAAGTTCCGAACATTGCCGGCGTCGGCATACAGAATGCCACTGGCGTAAAGACTAATGAGCGCGGCTATGCGTTGGCGCCTTACCTGCGACCGTACCGGGTCAATCATGTGGTGCTGAAAACCGACGACCTGGGTCCCGAGGTGGAAATCGACAACGCCACGACCCAGCTCGTGCCTCGACGCGGCGCTGTGGTCAAGGCGACATTCCCTGCCCGCTCCGTCACCCGTCTGGTTATCACCGCCCGAACCGCAACGGGCCAACCGCTCCCCTTCGGTGCACAGCTGAGCAATACCGAACACGGCGTAATCGGCGTTGTCGGTCAAGCCGGCCAGGTCATGCTGTCAACTGGCATAGAGCCACAAATACTCGATGTGCACTGGGGAGAACAGGCCGAGCCGCAATGTCAGTTGCTCATCGACCCCCAGGCCATGGATCAAGCGCAAGGCTACCGCTTGCAGGAGCTGACATGTCGGTGACTGCGACCACGCCTGAGCACTCAAGAAAAGCCGTAGCCGTCTACACCCATCCGGCCCATTTCGGAGAGACCACATGAAACCATCCATCCGCTGCCTGACCACCGCCCTGGGGCTGGTCGCCAGCTGTCAGGCGCCGTGGGTCATGGCAAGCGCCACCAATACATGCGAATGGCGGACCGGCAGCGGGCCCATGACATTTACCCAGGATATGGGCAGCGTCTACGTTCCGCGGGACGCGCCTGTTGGAAGCGTCATTGGCAGGGAACGACAGTTCAAAAGAACCAACAATAATGAGGGGCTCGCCATAATCTGTGACAACGATGGCAATGCAAGGCTGACGTTTGATGCCCAAAGTACCGCGCCCCCCCTGAATGGGGTACTCAATGGCATACCGGGGTTCACCGTCAGGCAGACCAATATCCCGGGGGTGGGTGTGCTGACGTCGCTGGGTTTCCCGTTCGATGGTTCGGCTTCCAACGCATTCACCCCCGACCATGGAGACACCACGGTTCCCTTCAGTGCACATCACCAGCAGGGCATGGGATCGGCACAGATGAACTTTGCCGTCCTGGAAAGCCACATCACCCTGATAAAAACCGGGCCGATCGCTCCCGGGCCACAGACATTCGACGGAACTGAGTTGTTCAGCGGCAGATTCTCGGGAATCCCCGGCAAGGCCTTCGGTGCCGGACTTAGCGGTACCGTGATACAAGCCCATTGTGGCAGCAACACCGTCAGCGCCGATCCGGTACAACTCGGAGACTGGGACCAGAAGGACTTTACCCATACCGGCTACGCCACCGCCGCAATTCCTTTCAGCATCACCCTCAGCGACTGCGAAGCGGATGGCTCGAATGTCAATATCGCTACGGCCAACATCCGCTTCGAGGACGCCAGTGCGCTCCCCTTCGTGGTGTCGGCTCCTGGCGTCTTCGGCCTGACGCCTGATTCCACCGCCAAGGGTATCGGGATACAGATCCTGAAAAGCGATGGTTCAACGCCGGTGGAACTCAATACAGAAGTTCCACTCAGGCCCATCAGCGCGAGCGGGACTGTTCTGGACTTCACCGCGCGCTTCTACCAGACCGATCCGAGCATCGACGTTCACCCCGGCATTGCCAAGGGTGCCCTGAATTTCACGCTCACGTACAGATAGCCAGACCCAGCCCTTTAGCCAGGGCTGGCGAGCGTCTCAATCAATCAGTGTCAGCTTTAACTCCGGGAAGTTGGGAGCTAATAGAGAAGGCCAAGTCCGCCCGCCATCAAAACTCACGTAAACCTTACCTGTCAGGTATTGGTTACGCCGTAATGTATTGAGAAATGTTTTCGGTACTCGGACCTGATTACCCTGGCCGATCCCGCCGATGACTTCCTGTGCCGTGACCGCACGCTTGGGGATCACGGGAAAAACAGAGTCCCGTCCATTGGCGTCCATACCCGTCATCGTAATCATGAGCCAATGGTCGATTGTCATTAAGGGCCATGTCGTCATCTTGAGAATTGCGCCTTCAGGTGCAACGGTCCGGTAACTCAAGTTACCACCGCTGAGCCCATTGCATTGAACCGTCGGCAATCGGTTCACGGGTAGGGTTTGAACCTGCAGTTTGCGCGGTACAGAGGGTATTTCATTACCATCCTCATCAATGACGTAGTATCGCACCCACAGGGTTCTACCTATATGGGCAGCCACCGGCCGCATGGGAATCTGATAGCGCCGTTGCCCTGGACTGATAGGCTGGTCAACCCGATGCGCACCTACCTGGCCGGGCTCCCCCCATTGCACCCAAGCCCGCTCTGGTGGGTAGATAACCGCAGTTTGCGGAATCTCGACAACGACTCCGGAACTTGCCTGCAAGGGGTCCAGTACCTGTTGCTCACCCGCCCCCGTTGCCTTGTCAGTTGAAGGCCAGGGCAATAAACGCGGAATCGGTGTTGCGGCGACATCCAGTTCGACATAGTCGGAATATGCACTTGGATTACCCGCACGATCCAATACCCGGTAACTCACAGAGCGCAAGCCATCCCCACGCCCGCGAATCAATTCGCCAGGAATACTGAGCACTAGCAGGTCGGTGTAGTTTTGCTCGTCCAGCTCGAGAAAACCACCCTCGTCCAGATCCCCGGGACTGCGCCCCCAATACCAGACAATACGATCCCCTGGCGCTGGCGTTGTGAAAACCGGGACAGTGACCTGGAGTCGATCCTCGTTGCGATCAAGGTAATAGGCCGTGAGTTGACTGGGCGGGAGAACAGCACTCGGTATGCTCAACCTGCTGTCTGGGCTGGCCAACAGCGGCGCACGAATGTCGACGGTAATAATCTCGGTGTCCGATGGATCTGGATTATCTGGATCACCGGACCAGTTCAGCGCCTCGTAATGCAAAACCCGCACACCGTGAACATTCAGCACTTTGTCGAGAGGAATCTCGACGAACAAATCACTGCTTTCGATAGGCCCTGCGGTCCACACTTTGTATGCAACTTCAGCACCGTCCAGAAACATCCGTACGCTTTCCGGAAACGCAATCGAGGGCAAGGAGTTCTTCCAGAGGGGGAAAATGACCTTCAAGTGCTGACGCCCAGGATCAACGGGAACAAGATTCTTTTCCCCGCCCTCTATGTCTGGAAGCACATCCGGCACGCTGGGGGCGCCAAGTTTTTCCTCTGCATCAGATCTGGATCCGGACATTGTCGCTCTCCCTTACATAGACGCGAAGGGACACAATGCCTACCCGGCAGGGCCTACTTCACATGAACTATATAAACCGGGATTAGACGACAGTTTGACGCCGTCTGATACTGTCAGAGTTGACAGGTAGGCAGGATAAAAATGCAAACGAACCTGTCACCCTCCCCTAAGGCTTGACTGCGCTCGGACACACGATCAAACCAGAGGGGCACAGGCTGATGCCAGGCGATTACCAGCTGTAGCGCACGCCGACGTTAGCCCCCCACGGCTGATCGATCTTGTCACCCTGGCTGTAATCGAAGTCGGCATGGATCGACACCTTGTCAGTCACCGTCATCGCCACCCCGACACCCAGTTCACCGCGGGAACCGGAAAGGTCGTTGTTGAACACGTTGCTGTTGACCTTGACTTCGTTGTTCTTGGCAAACTCATGTGCATAAGCCGCACGTACATACGGCTGCACTGCCTTGCCTTCACCCAGATTGAAGTTACGTCCGGCGGTGGCACCTACCTTGCCCAGCAAGGAGCGAGTGCTATCGCCCTCGGCAGCCAAACCGTTGTCCAGATCGTAATCCTTGCCTTGAACCATCACGCCCGACAGCTGGGTATACGGCTCAATAAAATAGCCGTCGTCCAGGGTGATGTGCCGGCCGAACTCCACAGAGGCACCAATGCCGCTGTTGTCGTAATCACCTTTGGTTTTTTTGCCATCGCTCAACTGAACATCGGACGAGTTCTGGAAGCGGTTGTACTTGAGGACGCCGTCAACGTAGTAACCGCTCTCGTCATCCAGCCAGGTGGTGTAGGCACCGACATAATAACTGTCGACCTTACCGCTGGTGCCGCGGCCCAGGTCCAGATCGGACTTGCTGTAACCGCCGAGCAGGCCAACCAGCCATTGCCCGTCGCCGATCGGCAGCGGTGCGTCGGCACCGAACGAAATACCCTGCTGAATTTGTTGATAACCGACGCCTGCACTGGCATCGACCTCAAATTTGTTGCCGTAGCCGCGCATCCACCCACCCGCCTTGCCTGCGTCCATCCGCAATTCGCCCATGCGGCTACGCAACGTGCTGAGTTCGCCGTACCAGACGGTTGGCGCTGCATTGAACAGTGCCATGACCGATTGCGTACCAGGGCTGACGACGCGTGTCGTGGTGTCCAGATACCAGTTATTACTGTCTCGCTGAACCAGATCGTAAGAGAACGCGCCCAGGTCGACCGGACCGCCCTGCAACGTAAAATCGGCGTCGCCGCTGCCGATGCGCACCATGTGCAGATTGCTGGTGTCGGAAGGATCTGCACCGCTACTGCTGACGGCGATGCTGTGATTTCCACTGGCAGAGCCCGTCACGTCGAGGAAGTCGACACTGCCGGTGGCGAAATCGGCACCCATGATGAACGTACCGTTGCCGGACAGGTTGCCGACCGACAAGGTGTAGAACTCATTCACATCACCGAACTTGATTGCCCCCCCATTCATCGACAGCGTCGCGATATCACCATCACCCACCATGGCCCAGGTGGCATCGCTATTGATCGTCAGGCGCTCGACATTCTCCAGGTGCCCGGTGAATGTCGCAAAATTTTCCAGCTGCACCGTGGCGGCGCTGCCAGCCTCGACGACCACATTGCCCTCCAGCTGGCTGTTACTCACGAGCAGGTTGGCCAGCCCCCCACCCTTGACTTCAAGCAAGGTGTCGTTACTGGCAGCCAGGGTGGAGTTGTTGCGCACTTCGATATTGGCGGTGGGCGTACTGATATCGAAACCATCGACGAGGATTGCCGAACCGTTTTGTCCGGTGACGCTCGACTGGTTGTCCAGTATCAGTGTGCCGGGGGCCGAGACTTGCGGGTCGAACACCATCAGCACCCCGTTCTTGCCGCCACTGATTGAACTGTCGTTGGCCGTGACATTGCCACTGGACATCAATAGGCCAAATCTGTCCGCGTTAGTACCGTTGAGGGAAGATCGGGTCAGATTCAACTGACTACGCCCGTTGACCAGGCCACCATTGCGCCCGCCCGAAATCGTGCTATCAACCACGCTCACCGTTGAGCTGACCGCGCCATTGTCGCCGGCGGACACTCCCGTAGCATCGACACCGGCAACGATCGTGCTGGAGGTAATGCTCGCCGTACTGCCATGGACTCCGACACCATCGTTGAAACCACTTGCCGTGACCTGACTGCGATCAAGGCTCAAGGTCGAGCCACTGCGAACCTGGATATCGAAGGTACGTGCATCGATTGCGGTCAGGCTGGACTGGTTGCGAAGTAGATAATTGTCCGGAGAGTTACCTGCACCAATCGTTGCATTTTCATTGTTCATATCCCGCGCAAGCGCGTGCGGACTGACCCATAACAACGGTGCAATGGACAATAGTTTGATCGCGCCAGCCAGTTGGCGCACAGCAAAAGGAGTTATCGAAAACATGAAAGGATCACCACGAAATTAGAGTCGCCAGTAGAACGAGTTCATTGCTTCTCACGACGAACTCGGCTTGTACTTACAAAGGCGGCGAACAATATCGAGATACAGCCCCACCGAATGTAGGACTAATCCTGCAATGGAACGGAATCATCCACAGAACCAGACATCCAGCCGTTCAGGTGCAAAAAAGGGGCTGCACGCCCCTCTTGCATCGACATAACGACTCATCTACCCCATTACGGTCTTGGGGGTATCGGGCAGGTGCCTGTACCCGTGCCCAACGCGACATTCAGCGTGGCGTCCGGCGAAGGTGGCGTCACGCCGCTAACCGTATAGCTGACGATGCCCCGACCAATCTGGTCCGACTCGCCGCCGTACAAGGGCAGGATTTTTGTCGCATACGGCCGCACGATCCAGTCAAGACCGTTAACCACTTGCGCCGCAGTCAGGGGTGGGAAGGTATGTTGCAAATCAGTGCCCGCAATGGGGTCGGCAGGGAGCGGACCCGAAGGATCGTAGCCTTTATGCCCCTGCCACTTGACGGTGACTACCACCCCTAACTTCAAGTAGCGGGCGTTGGCCGGAATGTGCACCTTGATCCCGAGGCCCTCCACCGGATCCCAGTCCAACAAGTGACAGAACATGAAACCACCGGCGTTCCCGGGAAATTCCACGACATCCGGGACAATGGTATGGACTTCCACCTTGACCGGCTTGGGCTTGGAATGCTCGGCGTTGATATAGCCAGCACGACGCAGCCAGTAAAACACTGGCAACCCAGGAGCCGTACTGTTACTGCGTTGATCAATCACACTCCACGGGATTGGGAGGACCATCGCCTGACCCGCAACCTCAGTTGTGATGACGTGTACGGGTAACACAGGCAAGTTGTCCCACATCAAGTGGATTTCATCACCGGCGGTCGGCGAGTCGTACAACGCAAACCTGGCCTCGGCGTCATATGTCGCATCCGACAGATTCAGTTCGTCCTTAAGGCCCGATTGGTCACCCCACACCTCAACTTCGTGCAGGTTGGGGTTGGTAATGTCCGGCCAATCTGGGTTAACGGGGCCGATCCTGGAAAAATCCACCTGGACGGTAATGCCTGGTGCGTCGAACGGCCTCAACCCCCGGCGAACCTCATACCTGACCGGGGTGGTTTGCTCGCCTGTAGTCTGGGTGTATTGAGCCAGCAACACCGCCAGCGGAACCTTGACCAACGTTTGCGCACGCGGCACGAGAGGATGGGGCTCGAGTTCCTGAGTCCCCCAGATGAGATGAATTTTGTCGGAGCTCTTACCGTTGGTCACTGCAGGAATCACCACGGTGACCTCTCGAGTGGCGGCGTCGAGTTGATCGATCAAACCGTCGTCGTCTGCCAGCGGTACGCTGGGAGGATCCAGAGGAGCAATGGGTAGCGCTCCGAGCGCAACGTTACGCAGGCGCATCCGGGACAACCGGCCCGGGTTGCCGGCCTTGTCGAACAAGCGGTAGGCACAGAAGACCGGGCCATCGCCAGCGTCCTGAATCCACGGCAAGGGAATTTCGAACAGGCGATTCGCAGGAATAGTGACCGGAACCGGAGTAATCGGCACGATGTCATCCGGGTTGATCGGTTCGACTTTTTGCCAGCCGTAGGAAATCGTGTCGCCCGGCTCATAATCCGCATAGGCGGGTAACTCGACGATTACTTGGTTGCCGTTGGCAGCCAGGTAGACATCGTTGATTTCATTGGTAGCGAGTATGAACTCCGGTGGGTTGAGCAGATCATACGGAGGCGTGCGGTCAATTCTCAGTGGTGCGGTGGTTGACTCTTCGACGAACCCCGGAGCACTCCAGATTTTCAACCTCCATCGGAGATTGAATTTACCTTCAATCTCCTTATCGAACACATCGAGCGTGACCGCCTTGGGGAAATCCGGACGGTTTTGCGGGTAGGGAAACGGTTGCTCCTTGAGCACTTCCCAGACGCCGCTGCCAACCCTGGCCATTTCAATACGAACCGTGTCAGCCTCGTTGGGGATCGGCACAAGATTATCCCAAGCCGGAATATTCACCACCAGCGGCTGGTCATTGCTCACCGCCGGTCGCAGTCCCTCAGTATCTCCCGGCATCAAGCCGTTCACGGTAAGGGGGTCGAGCGGCCCCGCGGTTGGGGCATCACGCTGGGCCAACCGTTCGCGATTGGCCCAGCGCACCTGCTCGGCATTTAGCTGCTTGTCTGAACGTGCCATGTGCTTTCTCCAGTACTGTTCATAGTCAACCGTGACCTGAGCCAAGGCGATGAAACCTGTCTGGCAGTTCGAACTTCGAAAGCACTGCACACTACGCCTTATCGTTCTGCCGGACCTGAGCGACCCGGAGCAAATTAGGCACTAGTTTTTTATCTGCCGATAGCTGTCAGAGTTGACAGGTACCCGCTGTGTGGAGGGTCATGCCTGGCGCAACGCCAACCGCCAGACCCGGGCAATATCCCGTGCCCGCTCACGCAATAGTTGCGCGGCATTGGCACACGCCCGAGCCAGGCTTGTTGGCCCGGAAGGTAACGCAAAGGCGGCATCGACCCCCTGTTCATACATCTGCTCGTAACCCTCGCCCAGGGTGCCGGCGATCACGATCACCGGTACACGGTTTTGGCGGGCGATACGCGCCACCCCGAAAGGGGTCTTGCCCCTTAGCGTCTGCGCATCAAAGCAACCTTCGCCGGTGATCACCAGATCGGCTCCCCGCACGGCGTCCGCCAACCCGACCAGTTCAGCCACGACTTCCACGCCAGGACGAAATTGCGCGTTCAAAAACGCCTTGGCTGCAAACCCCAGGCCCCCCGCCGCACCGCTGCCGGGTTCGTCACGCAGGTCCTTGCCTAGCACGCGCGCGCAACGATCGGCAAAGTGCCCCAGGGCAAGATCGAGTTGGTGCACCTGCTCAGGCGAAGCACCTTTCTGTGGGCCGAAAATCGCTGAGGCGCCATGGGGGCCGCAGAGTGGATTGTCGACGTCGGCGGCGATCTCGAAACGGACCTCGGCCAGGCGCGAGTCGATGCCCTTGAGTTCAATACGGGCCAGGTCTTCGAGCGCCAGGCCACCGTGACGGATCGCTTGCCCCTGGGCATCGTTCAAGCGCACGCCCAACGCCTGCATCGCGCCCGCTCCACCGTCATTGGTGGCACTGCCGCCAATGGCCAGGATGATACGTCGGGCACCCGCATCCAGCGCCGCACGAATCAACTCGCCGGTGCCAAAGGTGCTGCTGATGCACGCATCACGCTGCTCCAGCGGAACCAATTGCAGACCGCTGGCTTCGGCCATCTCGATGATTGCAGTGTGGCTGTCGGGCAACCAGCCCCAACGGGCCTCGACCGGTTCGCCCAATGGCCCTTGCACCCGGGTACTGCGCAACTCGCCAGCGCAGGCCGCGAGAATCGCCTCGACCGTGCCTTCACCGCCGTCGGCCATCGGACATTTGACCAACTGTGCATCCGGCCAGACCTCGGCCAGCCCCTGGGCAATGGCATCCGCCACCCCAATAGCACTCAGGCTGTCCTTGAACGAGTCGGGGGCGATGACGATCTTCATGTGATTTCTCCGGTTGTTATGCAGAGCATGCTGCCAGTTGCCCCAGACGATGACGCCAGTCCGCTGCACAAGGGTGGAGGGGGTTTATTGTTCATTTCTACAAAACCCAACTCAAGCCCTGCTCCTACACGTCTGCGCAGGGTTGGGGCAACAGCTGCACACCGAGGTACAGCGCCAACATGCCATCCAGCCGCAGCGGATCGACTCCGCTGAGTTCGGCCACCCGCTCCATGCGATAGCGCAGGCTGTTGCGGTGGATCCCCAGGGCATCGGCACAGGCCTGGCTTTGGCCATCGTGCTCGCACCAACTGCGCAAGGTCGCCAGCAACTGCCCGTTGCTATCCTTGGCGATGACCTTGCGCAAGGGGCTGAGTAGCTCATCCAGCGCATCATCGTTGCGATGGCGCCAGAGCATCACCGGCAGGCGGTAGCGGTTGAGGGTCAACAAACGACTGTGCGGCAATACATCGCGACCGTAGGCCAGCAAGTCGCCAACCCGCCGATAGCAGCGGCGCAAGCCCTGCAGACCGTCGGCCTGGCCACCGACCGCAATGCGCAGGATGTTCCAGCCCAGGCCATCGAGTTTTTCCAACAAGCGCTCGTTCTCCACCGTATGAGTGGTCGGGCGGCACCACAGCAACGAGGACTTGGCCGAACTGACGCACCAGCTATCGGGGTAGCGCGAACTCAGCCAGGCACTCAAGGCTTCGACGGTCTGGCCGTTGCCGTGTTCCAGGCCCAATTCAAACAAATAGGGGGTACGTGCCAATTGCGGCTTGAGGCCCATTTGCTGGGCTTCGTCGATCAACCGCGGCGAGTCCCCCGCCTCACTGAGCAATAGCGCCAACAGATCATCGCAGCGCTGGCGGCGCCATTGCTGCTCGGCCTGCTGGTTGCGCTGGGCCACCAGCATTTCGGCGGTCATGCGCACCAACTCGGCGTAGGTGCGCAGTTGCTCGGGTTCACCGGTGATGCCGAGTACGCCGATCAGGCGCTGATCGAGGAGCAACGGCAGGTTGATCCCCGGCTGCACGCCCTTGAGGTGCACTGCCGTCTGGGCGTCGATTTCCACTACCCGACCATTGGCCAGCACCAACTGCGCGCCTTCATGCCGGGTGTTGACCCGCTCCGGCTCGCCACTGCCCAGGATCAGCCCCTGGCTGTCCATGACGTTGACGTTGTAGGGCAGAATGGCCATCGCCCGGTCGACGATATCCTGGGCCAGGTCGTGATCAAGTTCGAACATGAGGGGTATTCCTGGAAAAGCTAGGGCTTTGGTTGTTCACCCGCACAGGCGCTTGGCGTAATCGCTGTGCTCAGGCACAAAGACATCCGCCAATGGGTGACCGAGACTCTGCATGCGGTCACGTTACCCTCGCACCGCAAAAAATCATAATAAAGAGAGACCCGCCATGTCACAGAGCGCCGCTGCCACCCTGGCCACCGATGACGATAAAAACGCCGTCTACAAGCGCATTACCCTGCGCCTGATCCCCTTCATCTTCATTTGCTACCTGTTCAACTACCTGGACCGGGTCAACGTTGGCTTCGCCAAGTTGCAGATGCTCGATGCGCTGAAATTCAGCGAAACCGTGTACGGCCTTGGGGCCGGGATTTTTTTCATCGGTTACGTGCTGTGCGGCGTACCGAGCAACCTGGCGCTGACCCGCTTCGGCCCACGGCGCTGGATTGCGCTGATGATGATCACCTGGGGCACGTTGTCCACCTGCCTGCTGTTCGTCACCACGCCCACCGAGTTTTATACCCTGCGCCTGTTCACCGGCGCCGCCGAAGCCGGGTTCTTCCCGGGCGTGGTGCTGTACCTCTCGCAGTGGTTCCCGACCTTCCGTCGTGGCCGCATCATGGCGCTGTTCATGTCGGCGATCCCGGTCTCGGGTCTGCTCGGCAGCCCGTTCTCCGGCTGGATCCTCAACCACTTCGCCGCGGGCCAAGGTGGCCTCGCCGGCTGGCAGTGGATGTTCCTGCTGCAGGGCATTCCGACGGTAATCCTCGGTGCACTGGCGTACTTTCTGCTCAGTGACGACTTCGCCAGCGCCAAATGGCTCAAGCCGCACGAGCGTGCGGTGCTTGAGGCGGACCAGGCAATCGACCGCGCCAACAAGCCGAAGACGGCCACCGACTCGCTGCTGGCCGTGTTCAAGAATCCGGCGATCTGGGCGTTCGGCCTGATCTACTTCTGCATCCAGAGCGGCGTTTACGCGATCAACTTCTGGCTGCCGTCGATCATCAAGAACCTCGGTTTCAGCGACAACCTGGTGATCGGTTGGCTCAGTGCGATTCCCTACCTGCTGGCGGCGGTGTTCATGCTGCTGGTCGGACGCTCGGCGGACCTGCACAAGGAGCGCCGCTGGCACTTGGTGGTGCCGATGCTGATGGGCGCGCTGGGCTTGCTGATCGCGGTCAACTTTGCCGCTCACCCGGCCATCGCGATTCTCGGCCTGACCATCGCCACCATGGGCGCCCTCACCGGCCTGCCAATGTTCTGGCCCGTGCCAACCGCCATGCTCAGCGCCGGTGCCGCCGCCGGTGGTCTGGCGCTGATCAACTCCATGGGGCAGATGGCCGGCTTCCTCAGCCCGTACCTGGTGGGCTGGGTCAAGGACACCAGTGGCTCCACCGATGCCGCGCTGTATGTGCTGGCCGCGGTGATTGTCGGCGGTAGCCTGCTGGCGTTACGCATGACCCGCACCCTGCGCGTCTGACCCCGTCCACGGTGGGAGCGGGTTGCCCGCACCCACCATTGGATAATTGCGGTTGCCCACATCGCCCTTCTGGTATTTGATTGAGCCTTTCCCACCGGTAAAAGGAATTCGTCATGAGCTACCGCACACTGGGCCATTCCGGACTGCAAGTGTCTACGCTGACCCTGGGCACCATGATGTTTGGCGAGCAGACCAGCACCGAAGACTCGCTGCGAATCATCGACAAAGCCTGGGATCAAGGCATCAATTTCATCGACACCGCCGACGTCTACACCAATGGTCGCTCCGAGGAAATCGTCGGTGAGGCGATTGCCGGCAACCGGCATGAGTGGGTGGTGGCGTCCAAGGTCGGCTTTGGCCCGGTGGACGGCCTGCCGAATCGCAGCGGCCTGAGCCGCAAGCACATTTTCAACGGGATCGATGCCAGCCTGACCCGCCTGGACACCGACTACCTGGACATCTATTACCTGCACCGCGAAGACCACAACACCCCGCTGCACGTCACGGTGTCGGCCATTGGCGACCTGATTCGCCAGGGCAAGATCCGCTATTGGGGTCTGTCCAATTATCGTGGCTGGCGCATCGCCGAGGTGATTCGCGTGGCCGAGCAACTGGGCGTCGACCGGCCGGTGATCAGCCAGCCGCTGTACAACATCGTCAACCGCCAGGCCGAAACCGAACAGATCACCGCCGCCAACGCCTACGGCCTTGGGGTCGTGCCCTACAGCCCGCTGGCTCGTGGCGTGCTCAGCGGCAAGTACGCCCCCGACATTCGCCCCGACGCCAACAGCCGCGCCGGCCGCCAGGACAAACGTATCCTGGAGACCGAATGGCGGGTCGAGTCGCTGCGCATCGCCCAGCAGATCCAGGCCTACACCGAGCAACGTGGCGTCGGCATGGTCGAGTTCGCCATTGCCTGGGTCCTGAACAACGCCGCGGTGACCTCGGCCATCGTCGGCCCACGCACCGAAGAACAGTGGGACGCCTACACCAAGGCCCAGGACGTGAAGATCAGCGCCGAGGACGAAGCCTTCATCGATTCACTGGTGACCCCAGGGCATGCCTCGACACCGGGGTTCAATGATGTGAGCCATTTTGTCTCGGGGCGCAAGGCACTGAGTAGCTGAGGCCATTGCAACGATATTCGTCGCTCAAACCACGTATCCTTCCCCTCTGTTTATGTTCAGTGTCGCGAGGACAGCTTGTCTAAAGGAATTGCTCTATCGGTGTCGGCCTCGGTGCTGTTTGCCGTCATGTATTTCTACACCTCACTGCTATCGCCGCTCGACGGTGTGGAAATTTTCGGCTGGCGCATGCTGCTGACGGTGCCGTGCATGACGGTGTTCATGCTGGTATCCGGTGAGTGGCAGCGGGTCGTGGAGATCCTGCGGCGGCTGGCAGCCAAACCGCTGCTGCTCGGTGGCTTGCTGGTGTCCTCTGCCCTGCTGGGCGTCCAACTGTGGCTATTCATGTGGGCACCGTTGAACGGCCATAGCCTGGATGTGTCCCTGGGGTATTTCCTGCTGCCACTGACCATGGTGCTGACCGGCCGCATCGTCTACGGCGAGCGCCTGTCGTACCTGCAGAAAATTGCCGCGAGCCTGGCGACCCTGGGCGTGCTCAATGAGTTGTACCAGGTGGGCAGCTTTTCCTGGGCGACCATGCTGGTGGCCATCGGTTACCCGACTTACTTCGTGTTGCGCCGACGCCTGGCGGCTGACAACCTCGGCGGCCTGTGGCTGGACATGGCGCTGCTGCTGCCAGTGGCGTACTGGTTCGTGCACAACGGCGCACAAGGCTTCGGCGTGTTCGACCAGTACCCTTGGCTAACGCTGCTGATTCCCGTGCTCGGGATCATCAGTGCCTCGGCCCTGGTGGTCTACATCATCGCCAGCCGCCTGCTGCCGTTCAGCCTGTTCGGGCTGCTCAGCTATGTCGAGCCGGTGCTGTTGCTGGGGGTGGCACTGCTGCTGGGAGAAAGCATCAAGGCGGGGGAATGGCTGACCTACATCCCGATCTGGCTGGCGGTGCTGGTCCTGGTGTTCGAGGGCTTCAAGCACCTGGTGCGCCAACGCAGGCCTTAAGCACACCTGAAACAAATGTGGGAGCGAGCTTGCTCGCTCCCACAGTTTTATCGGTGTAAGGGCTTAGTCCGTGGAGAGAACACCACGGCGCACCTGGTCACGTTCGATCGACTCGAACAGCGCCTTGAAGTTGCCTTCACCAAAACCATCGTCGCCTTTACGCTGGATGAATTCGAAGAACACCGGGCCCATCAGGGTTTCCGAGAAGATCTGCAACAGCAGGCGCTTGTCGCCGGCCTCGGACGAACCGTCCAGCAGGATCCCGCGGGCCTGCAACTCGCCGACCGGTTCGCCGTGGTTCGGCAGACGGCCTTCGAGCATTTCGTAGTAGGTATCTGGCGGCGCAGTCATGAAGCGCATGCCGATGCTTTTCAGGTGATCCCAAGTCTTGATCAGGTCATCGGCCAGGAAAGCAACGTGCTGGATGCCTTCGCCGTTGAACTGCATCAGGAACTCTTCGATCTGCCCGGCACCCTTGGAGGACTCTTCGTTCAGCGGGATGCGGATCATGCCATCGGGAGCGGTCATGGCCTTGGAGGTCAGACCGGTGTATTCGCCCTTGATGTCGAAGTAGCGGATCTCGCGGAAGTTGAACAGCTTCTCGTAGAAGTTCGCCCAGTAGGCCATGCGGCCGCGGTACACGTTGTGAGTCAGGTGGTCGATGATCTTCAGGCCGGCACCGACCGGGTTGCGGTCGACACCTTCGATGAACACGAAGTCGATGTCGTAGATCGAGCTGCCTTCACCAAAACGGTCGATCAGGTACAGCGGCGCGCCGCCGATGCCCTTGATGGCCGGCAGGTTCAGCTCCATCGGGCCGGTCTCGATGTGGATCGGCTGGGCGCCGAGTTCCAGGGCCCGGTTGTAGGCCAGTTGCGAATCCTTGACGCGGAACGCCATGCCACACACGGACGGACCGTGTTCGGCGGCGAAGTACGAGGCGACGCTGTTGGGTTCGTTGTTGAGGATCAGGTTGATCGCGCCCTGGCGATACAGGTGCACGTTCTTGGAGCGGTGGGTAGCGACCTTGGTGAAGCCCATGATCTCGAAGATCGGCTCAAGGGTGTTCGGGGTTGGCGATGCGAATTCGATGAACTCGAAGCCCATCAGGCCCATTGGGTTTTCGTATAAATCTGCCATGGTTGACGCCTCATCATGCTTTTAATAATTAACTGATCGTTAGTCGTGAGCACTGCTGAGACGCGCGGGTGGCGCGCAGGAGATGCCTCGCACACTGCGGGCGAGAAAATCACCGTAGATCAATTGGAACCCAAATATCTTCATTGTCGACCCAAGGCTTTTGTGGGCGAGGCTTCTGCTGTCAGAAGACTTATTCTTATATGCGTAAACCGATTCTACACAGCGTAAAACAATTTGTCCGCCTTCTCTATAAAATCCGCCTTTTTGCCGTCGCTGCAAAGGCTTTGTTGCACAGGTAGATACCCAGCAGGATGACCGCCCCGCCCAGGTACATCGCACCCGTCATCGGTTCGCCGAGCAGCAGCGCGCCGAGGATCACCGCGGTCAGTGGGTTCAACGCGATAAACGCGCCACTGCGGGTGGCGCCAATCCGGCGAATGCCGTCGTAATACCAGATATAGGCCAGCGCCGAACCCAGCACACCCAAGTACAGCAGGCTGATCACTTGCCCCGGGGGCAACTGCGCAAGGACCTGCCACTGGACTTCGCCGCGCACCGCGCAGGTCAGCCATAACATCAAGGTGCCCAGGACCACCGAGTAAGTCACGGTGTGCAGCGGGCCCAGCGCTTGGTTCAGCCCCCTGGAGAACAACGAATAGACACCCCAGCCCAGCACGCAGCCGAGCAGCAGCAGGTCGCCAAGCCAAGCCCCGCCGGTGAACACCGACTGATCGCCACTGACGATCACCAGCCCCGCACCGCCGAGACACAGGAGGATGCCGACGACCTTGCTGGCACTAAGGCGCTCCTTGAACAGCAACCAGGACGCCAGCCCGATCACTGCCGGGTTCAAGGCGACAATCAGCGATGCGCGGGACGCGTGGATATACTGCAGACCGTAAAAGAAACACAGGTTGTAGACGTAGATGCCGAAGAACCCCAACAGTCCCAATTGCAGCCATTGCCGGCCGCTCGGCCGAGCCAGGGGGATGCGGGCCAACCCCATGAACAGCAGCAGCGCCAGGCTCGCCAGCGCAAAGCGCAAACTCGCGGCAAACAATGGGCTCAGCGAACCCGCCAGGTAGCGTCCGGCGACAAAAGTTCCGCCCCAGAGCATGGTGACGCTGGCGAGCTTCAGGTACACCGGGACATCCGCACCACGCCAACCACTCTGGACAAGACTTTTCATGCAGGCTCCTGGGACATGACAGGGTTGATGGCTTATTCTTCCCGTCATGATCGATCATCGTAAAATGAGTCTTTACTCATGACCCTGAGCCAACTCGAGATCTTTTCCCTGGTCGCCGAGCTGCAAGGCTTCACCAGCGCAGCCCACCGCCTGGGCATCAGCCAGTCGGCGGTGTCCCATGCCATCAAGGCCCTGGAGCAGGAACTGGGTGTCGAGCTGCTCAGGCGCCAGCAGTCCCAGGTCGAACTCAGCGACATCGGCCAGCAGTTACTGGTGCGTGCCCGCGCCATGCTCGGCCTCGCCAGCACCCTGCGCCAGGAGGCCGCCGACGCCCGCGGAATGAAAAGTGGCACGCTGCGCATCGGTTCTTTTGGCCCGACGGCGTCGATCGGCCTGCTGCCGAAAATCCTGCCGCAGTACCGGGCGGCCTATCCCGGTATCGAGGTGCACATCGATGAAGGCCCCGACCGGCAGGTGTTGCAGTGGCTGGATGAGCGGCGGATCGATGTCGGTTTCGTGGTGCTGCCCGAAGAGCGTTTCGACACCTTCCCCTTGGTCGAGGACCAGATGGTCGCGCTTATCCCCGTCGGACATGCCCTGGCCCGCCGTGACAGCCTGACGCTGCGCGAGCTGTGCGACGATCCGTTCATCCTCACCGAGGCCGGTTCTGCAGAACTGGTGACACGCCTGTTCAGCGCGGCACGGCTGAGCCCCGACATCCGTTATCGCTGTTCGCAATTGCTCAGCACCCTGGCAACCGTGAGTCGGGGTGAAGCACTGACCCTGGTTGCCGAACGCTCGCTACCCGACACCCCGCAGGCGCATTACGTGAAGCGGCCGCTGTCTCCGATGGTCAAGCGCCAGGTGGGTCTGGCGGTGCTGGATCAACGCCAATGCTCGCCCGCCACCCTGGCGTTCATCAAACTGGCAACGGGATTGTCCTTGAGTTGAACAACACAATCGCCCAGTGCCATCTATCATCCCCGCTATGCAATCTCTTCATGGAAGGCAAGGCGTTGCCGCACCTGCATTTGAGAGCCCATCCCCGCAGTCCCAGGTTTGCCCAATGCCATTGACCTTAAAGCGCCGGCGTAAAAGCGCCTACCGTAACGCCATCACCGTGCTGGTGGCCCTGGTGCCCGTGGTGCTGGGCGGCGCCATTTTGTACATGCAAGCCGAAAGCCGACTGAGCCAGAGCACGCACCAGACCGCCGAGGAAGCCGTTCGCCAGTTTGACCTGATGCTCGACAACACCGCCCACGCGGCCCAGCTCCTGCTGCCGCTGGCCGGGCAGCCCTGTGCGGACGTCAAGCTGGCCCTGCGTGAGCAAGTGACCCGCCGGCCCTTCGTGCGCTCCACCAACCTGGTGTGGGACAACAATCTGTACTGCAGCTCGTTGTTTGGCGAGTTCGAGGAGAAGGTCGACCCGGGCGAGTACACCCACGGCAAGTTGTGGTTGATGAACGGCAATCCGGTAACGCCCAACACCGCCCTGTTGGTGTTCCGCCAGAGCGAGGGCCGACAAGGCGCACTGACCACGCTCGATGGCTACCACCTGAGCAACGTGCTGCGCCTGATCGGGCGCCAGACCCTGTTGTTGCTGCAGGTCGGTGACAATTGGTTGTCGGCCGACGGCCAGGTCCATGAGGGCGCCCTGCCCGAACTGCCGGTGGCACGCAATTACCTGGAATCGTCACGCTATGCCTTTAAAGTGGAGGCCGGATTCCCCGAGGGGGAAACCTGGCGCTACATGGTCAGCGAGTACCCACCACTGTTCAGCCTGCTGATATTTTTTGGCGCCATCGCCGGCACCCTCGCCCACTGGCTGCAAAAACGCTCGACATCACCCAGCCTGGAGTTGCAGCGGGCCATGGAGGCCAGGGAGTTTGTGCCGTACTTTCAACCGGTGGTGCATGGTGACAGCAAGGGTTGGGCCGGCACCGAGGTGCTGATGCGCTGGAACCACCCCAAGGATGGCCTGGTACGCCCGGACCTGTTCATTCCCTTTGCCGAGCACTCGGGGCTGATCGTGCCGATGACGCGCTCGTTGATGCAGCAGACCGCCGCAGTGCTCGGCCCGCAGGCCCGTCATTTCGGCGAACGCTTTCATATCGGCATCAACATCACCGCCAGCCATTGCCAGGACCTTGACCTGGTGGCTGACTGCCGCGAGTTCCTGGCGGCTTTCCCGCCCGGCAAGGTCGCGCTGGTCCTGGAGCTCACCGAACGCGAGCTGATCGAACCCACGGCCATCACCCACCAACTGTTCGAACAGTTGCATGGACTGGGCGTGATGATCGCCATCGATGATTTTGGTACCGGCCACTCCAGCCTGGGTTACTTGCGCCAGTTCAATGTGGACTTCCTGAAAATCGACCAGAGTTTTGTCGCAATGATCGGCGTGGACGCGCTGTCGCGGCATATTCTGGACAGCATCATCGAACTCTCCGGCAAACTCGACTTGGGGATAGTCGCCGAAGGGGTCGAAACACTAGAACAGAGTGAATATCTTGCAGGTCATGGGGTGAACTTCCTGCAGGGCTACCTGTATGGCCGACCGATGCCCGCTGGCGAATTCATTATCGAACTGAACAAACACTTGGCGGTTGAGCAAAACGCCCTGTAAAAACCATTACTGAGCGGTCGGCGCACCAAATTGCATCAAACAGCGGAGCTGCGTTACATAAATAAAAAGACATGATTTACTCGGAGTGAATTAACTACTACAATTTTTCCTGCCTGCGCAAGATTGCCAGGTGCGCCACTCTCACCGAGTCGCTTCAAGGCTCTTGGCTTATAGCTTTGTTTGCGGTTGGTCTCAGCCAAACACACTATTGGAGTAAAGATATTGTCCAGACTCGCTGAATTTCGTGCAGCTGAAAAGGCCCTTCAAGAGCAGCTTGCGCAGCTGGAATCACTGAAGAACGACGCCGGGCTGAAGAAAGAAATCGAATTCGAAGAGAAGCTTCAGGGCTTGATGAAAACCTATGGCAAGAGCCTGCGCGACATTATCGCCATCCTCGACCCCAACGCCAAGGCTAGCCTGCAGCCAGCCGCGGCACCCAAGACCCGCCGCGCCCGCGTGGTCAAGGTGTACCAAAACCCGCACACTGGCGAACTGATCGAAACCAAAGGCGGCAATCACCGCGGCCTGAAAGCCTGGAAGGAACAATACGGCGCCAGCACCGTTGATTCCTGGCTGCGTGCTTGAGGGCCATGAACCTCACCTTGAAAAGCCCTGCCAACGCAGGGCTTTTTTTAGGTTCTTCACGGAATCCCGGGAAACACAGAAACAAGAACGCCGATTTGATTGATGATGTTCGTGCGAGCAAACACATCTAACAAAACGGCGTTCTTATGCGCGATATTAATACTTTCCTTCCTTTTTGGGAGGGCTTTTCTGTCGTCACCATCAAGCCTGATGGCGACGCGCTTCAGATCGACCTGATTCCCCACGCCACCCGGTTCCCTTCCTGTAGCGGCTGCCAAAAACCCTGTTCAACCACGCATGAGTATTGCGAGCGGACCGTCCGCGATTTACCGATTCTCGGCCGTGCGGTGCGCCTCAGCGTGTTGCTCAGGCGTGTTGGCTGTCGTGACTGCGGTAAACGTATGGAGGCCGTCAGTTGGCTGGACCGCTATGCCCGCATGACGCGGCGTCTGGCCGAGGCGGTCATTCAAGCCTGCGAGCGCCTTCCCACACTGCACGTGGCTCAACTGTTTGGGCTGCACTGGGACACCGTTCGGTTGCTGGAGCGTCGAGCCTTGCAAGCGGCGTTGAGCGTTTTGCCAAAGGCGCAACCGCGACGTCTGGTGATGGACGAGTTCGCCCTGTTCAAAGGTCATCGTTACGCCAGCGTGGTGCTGGATGCGGATACACGACGAGTGCTGTGGATCGGTGAAGGTCGCAGCCGAGCAGCGATCAGGCCTTTCTTCGAAGAACTGGGGCCAGAGGGTTGTGCTCGAATCGAAGCGGTGGCGATGGACATGAACACCGCTTTTGACCTGGAGGTTCGTCAGCACTGTCCCAACGCGCGAGTGGTCTACGACCTCTTCCATGTGGTGGCCAAATATGGCCGAGAGGTGATTGATCGGGTCCGCGTCGACGAGGCTAACCGGTTGCGTCACGACAAGCCTGCCCGCAAGGTCATCAAGCAGGCGCGATGGCTGTTGCTGCGCAATCCGCAGAACTTGAAAACGCCGGAACAACAGGTCCGCCTGGAGGATCTACTGGCGGCCAACCAAGCGTTGATGACGGTCTACTTGATGAAGGCTGAACTCAAAACACTCTGGACCCCGAGTACTGCCTGGGGTTGGCGATCGGCCTGGAAGCAATGGCTGCGCCATGCGCACGAAAGCGAAATACCAGCTCTGATCCAGTTCGCCAAACGGCTAAAGGGTTACTGGCGGGGCATCGTCAGCCGGGTTCGCTGGCCGATGCACACCGGTCAGTTGGAAGGAATAAACAATCGAATAAAGGTCATCAAGCGGATGGCGTACGGTTACCGGGACAGCGAATTCTTTTTCATGAAGATCAAGAGCGTCTTTCCCGGTAATCCGTGAAGAACCTTTTTTTATGCCACACGAATTTTAAGTAACGAAGCTCGCCGATCTAGCGAAAAAAACCGCTAACTACCATGGGGCGACACAATTAACTTTGTAGTTAGTCCTTACGGCCAAAGAACTGGCCACCCGCCATTGCGTCGTGAACACTGCAATCGGGAACTAAAGTTTCAAACTTTCACGCAGCGCCTGTATTTCTTTCTGACTTGCTGCGTACGCATCGGCTTGTCCGGCGTAGGAAAAAACATAGGCTTTATCTGCCTCTACCGCGGCCACTAGTGTTTGCGACAATACATGACGCCCGTTCTGGGTAATGGTACAGGTGGTTTCCAGGGCAGCCAGGCGACTCAATGTAGCCGGATGAATCTTGTTGCACACACTCTGGTAGCCGCCCTGAAAGAAGTCCTTCTGGATCGACTTGCGCATTTCCAGCAACACCCCCTGCAAGTTGACCACATGCCCGACCTCAACCTGGGTCATGGTCAACTCCATGACCAGTATCGTGTCACCGTTCTCATCGTTTTTCACTGCGCGCTGGCGTGAAACCTTCGCCGGCGCCTCGCTCGGCGCGGTTTCCGGCGCGGGTTCCGGCGCGGCTTCTGGCTCCAGGGCCTGGGCCTGCCATCCATCAGGCCAGGTGATCTCGGCGAGCTGGGGTTGCGCAGCAGCAGCGGCGGCAAACAGACCGGTTAACAGCAACAGGGATCGAATGGTTCGGATCATCAGGCAAGACACTGGCGAGGAAAGGCCCAAAGTCTGACCCCGACCGGGCCCGCAGGCAATAGCCGGAGCTTTGTGCATTGGCCCGGCACCGCCCCTTGCGTATCATTGGCCCACTGCATGGAAGCCTCGAGCACCGCAAGCCCAAGGACAGCTCTATCTGCTGGAGCGTCGTTTGCCCCACTTATTTTCCGGAGGGCCCATGAGCCTGCACGACCTGAACACCTTCCCCGGCGTCACTGCCCAACCTGACACTGCCACCCAGCAATTTGTGTTCAACCACACCATGCTGCGGGTCAAGGACATCACCAAGTCCCTGGACTTCTACACTCGTATCCTCGGCTTCAGCCTGGTGGAAAAACGCGATTTCCCGGAAGCCGAGTTCAGCCTGTACTTCCTGGCCCTGGTCGACAAAAACCAGATCCCGGCCGACGCGGCGGCTCGTACCGAGTGGATGAAGTCGATCCCGGGGATTCTCGAGTTGACCCACAACCACGGTACTGAGAACGACCCGGATTTCGCCTACCACAATGGCAACACCGACCCGCGCGGTTTTGGCCACATCTGCATTTCGGTACCGGACATCCGCGCCGCCTGTGAACGCTTCGAAGCCCTGGGCTGTGATTTCCAGAAACGCCTGAATGACGGCCGCATGAAGAGCCTGGCCTTCATCAAGGACCCGGATGCCTATTGGGTCGAAATCATCCAGCCAGCGCCACTGCTGGCGTAGGAACAAGCTCAAGCATGGGGTGTAAGGGAAGTCTGCTCGCGATGGAGGTCGGTACATCCAACATTGAGGCTGCCGCCATCGCGGGCTGTGAGCTGGCCTCATCGCGAGCAAGCCGCAAGCGGGCGCTCGCTCCCACACTGATTTTGGCTACTCACAGATTCTGTATACACCACATCAAGCCCGCTCCCACAGTGGTTTTGGCTGTTCACAGATTCTGTATACACCACATCAAACCTGTGGGAGCGGGCTTGCCCGCGATGGCGGTGTGTCAGGCAACATCAATGTTGGCTGTGCTGGCCTCATCGCGAGCAAGCTCGCTCCTACAGTGAACTTGGTTGCTCACAGATTTTGTATACACCCACATCAAACCTGTGGGAGCGGGCTCGCCCGCGATGGCGGTGTGTCAGGCAACATCAATGTTGGCTGTGCTGGCCTCATCGCGAGCAAGCTCGCTCCTACAGTGAACTTGGTTGCTCACAGATTTTGTATACACCCACATCAAACCTGTGGGAGCGGGCTTGCCCGCGATGGCAGTGGGTCAGGCAACATCGATTTTGGACGGGCTCACTCGCAAAAGACAGAGGGGCAGCGCTGTGGTTTAAGCCGGGGCCGAGGTGCGGATCAGGTGGTCGAAGGCGCTCAACGAAGCCTTGGCGCCCTCGCCTACTGCAATCACGATCTGCTTGTACGGCACGGTGGTCACGTCACCGGCGGCAAACACCCCGGGAATCGAGGTTTCACCGCGGTTATCGACGATGATCTCGCCTCGTGGTGACAGCTCGACAGTGCCTTTGAGCCAATCGGTATTAGGCAGCAGGCCGATCTGCACGAAGATACCTTCGAGCTCGACATTCAAGGTCTCACCAGACTGACGATCCTTGTAACGCAAGCCGTTGACCTTCTGGCCGTCGCCAGTGACTTCAGTGGTTTGCGCACTGGTGATCACGGTGACGTTCGGCAAGCTGTGCAACTTGCGTTGCAAGACCGCATCGGCGCGCAACTGCACGTCAAATTCCAGCAGTGTCACGTGGGCAACGATCCCTGCCAGGTCAATGGCTGCCTCGACCCCGGAGTTGCCGCCGCCGATCACGGCCACGCGCTTGCCCTTGAACAAGGGGCCGTCGCAGTGCGGGCAGTAGGCCACGCCCTTGTTGCGGTATTGCTGTTCGCCCGGCACGTTCATTTCGCGCCAACGGGCGCCGGTGGCCAGAATGACCGTCTTGGCCTTGAGGGTAGCGCCACTGGCGAATTTGACCTGATGCGGTTCGCCGTTCTGGCCTGGCACCAGGGCATCGGCCCGCTGCAGGTTCATGATGTCGACGTCGTACTGCTTGACGTGTTCTTCCAGGGCCACCGCCAGTTTTGGTCCTTCGGTTTCCTGTACGGAAATGAAGTTTTCAATCGCCATGGTGTCCAGCACCTGACCGCCGAAACGCTCGGCGGCAACGCCGGTGCGAATGCCTTTACGGGCCGCATAGATCGCGGCCGACGCGCCGGCTGGGCCACCGCCCACCACCAACACATCAAAGGCTGGCTTGGCGCTGATTTTCTCGGCCTGGCGCTCAATGCCGCTGGTGTCGATTTTCGCGAGGATTTCTTCCAGGCCCATGCGGCCCTGGCCGAAATTCACACCATTGAGGTAAACGCTGGGCACGGCCATGATCTGGCGCTCGTCGACTTCGGCCTGGAACAGCGCGCCGTCGATGGCGACGTGATGAATATTGGGGTTGAGCACTGCCATCAGGTTCAACGCCTGGACCACGTCCGGGCAGTTCTGGCAGGACAGCGAAAAGTAGGTCTCGAAGTGGAACTCACCCTTGAGCGAGCGGATCTGTTCGATCACTTCGGCACTGGCCTTCGAAGGGTGGCCGCCGACTTGCAGCAGGGCCAGCACCAGGGAGGTGAATTCGTGGCCCATCGGGATGCCGGCAAAACGCAGGCTGATATCGGCCCCTGGGCGGTTGATCGAGAACGAAGGCGTGCGTGCATCGGCACCGTTGTCGAGCAAGGTAATTTGGCTGGAAAGACTGGCAACGTCTTGCAGCAATGCGAGCATTTCCTGGGATTTCGCACCGTCATCGAGGGAGGCAACGATCTCGATCGGCTGGGTGACCCGTTCCAGGTATGACTTCAACTGGGCTTTAAGATTGGCGTCCAACATACGGGCGATCTCCTTTGTTCAATTCTAAAAAAAACGCCCGAGCGAATCTCGCCCGGGCGTCTTGAGGGCGGTGCAGCTGACTTAGGTGCGGCGTACCGCCCGGGTATCGCGAGTCACTGACTCAGATCTTGCCGACCAGGTCCAGGGACGGTGCCAGGGTGGCCTCGCCTTCTTTCCACTTGGCTGGGCAGACTTGGCCCGGGTGAGCGGCGACGTACTGGGCAGCCTTGATTTTGCGCAGCAACTCGGAAGCGTCACGACCTACACCGCCATCGTTGAGCTCGACGATTTTGATCTGGCCTTCAGGGTTGATCACGAAGGTGCCACGGTCTGCCAGGCCAGCTTCTTCGATCAGCACGTCAAAGTTGCGGGAGATGACGTGGGTCGGGTCGCCGATCATGGTGTACTGGATCTTGCCGATGGCTGGCGAAGTGTTGTGCCAGGCTGCGTGGGCAAAGTGGGTGTCGGTGGACACGCTGTAGATCTCGACGCCCAGCTTCTGGAATTCGGCATAGTTGTCGGCCAGGTCTTCCAGCTCGGTTGGGCAAACGAAGGTGAAGTCAGCCGGGTAGAAGAATACGACAGACCATTTGCCTTTCAGATCGGCGTCCGACACTTGTACGAAATCGCCATTTTTGTAAGCGGTAGCGGTGAAGGGTTTAACTTGGCTGTTGATGATAGGCATCGTTGACTCTCCGTCAGGGTTGAAAAGTTGATGAGGTGAATCCTACCCAACCGATCGCCTGATGGCTCATTGGCAAACCTGATGCCGCTCATTGGTTTTCGCTATTAGCCACCACTCTTAATAGAAGAAAACCGTCTCAGCGACGAAATGCCCTCGACCCGCCACACCGAGATCCGGCGCCGCCAATCGGTACCTAGCCGCGTGATACACTCCGCCCCCATACAAAGTACGTACTACATTACGCAATGGCAGGAGAAAACATGGCTCGGGGCGGTATAAACAAGGCTGTAGTACAGGCGGCACGCTTGGCGATCCTGGCGCGCGGCGACAACCCCAGCATTGATGCAGTACGTATCGAGATGGGCAATACCGGTTCGAAAACCACTATTCATCGCTACCTCAAGGAGCTGGATGACGAGGTTGCGGCCCGCCAGAGCGAGCCACAGGAACAGATCGATGACGAACTGACCGGGCTGGTAGCACGCCTGGCGCAACGCCTGAGGGAACAGGGCCAGGAGCGCATCGATCACGCCCAGGAAGGTTTCGAGCAAGCGCGCAAGGCGCTCGAAAGCCAATTGGCCGAAGCCCTGCAACTGCAGGCACAACTGACTCGCCAATTGGAGACCCAAGGCGCGACCCTGGCCAGTGAGTCCGCAGCCTTGCAAGACACCCGTGCGTCGCTACAGGGCGAACAGACTCGCAATGCCAGCTTGAGCCAGGCCCTCAGCGATTTTGAACTGCGCTTGAATGACAAGGATGAGCAGATCCGCTCACTGGAAGAAAAACACCTGCACGCTCGCGACGCCCTGGAGCACTATCGCGAGGCTATCAAGGACCAGCGCGAGCAGGAACAGCGGCGCCATGAAGGCCAAGTGCAGCAGATCCAGATGGAACTGCGCCAGGCCCAGCAAAGCGCCATGGTCCGCCAGGATGAGATCACCCAGCTCAACCGCGATAACGAACGCCTGCTGACCGAGAACCGCGGCACCGTGCGTGAGTTGCACCTGTTGCAGGATCAACTCAAGCACAGCGAGACCCGCCAGGCCCAAGCCCAGGAACAGATCCGCCGCCACGAAGCCGAAGCCACCCTGTTGCAGGAACGCCTGCGGGTCGCAGTGCTGGAAAGCACCAGTGCCAAGCAGGCAGCCGCCGAGCAACTGCACGCCAACGCGGAGCTGGAACTGCGAGCCGCTAGCGCCGAAGCCAGCCTGCAGGCACTGCATCTGGCGGTGGCCACGCAAGCTGCGCTGGAGCCGGCGCCGGTCCCGGTCCCGGTCCCAAGCCCGGCTTCTAAGCAGTCGAAAAAACCTTAACCGGCCACTGGCGTGCGCATGGTGACGAACTCTTCGGCGGCCGTCGGGTGCACGCCGATGGTTTCGTCGAAGTCGCGCTTGGTGGCGCCGGCCTTCAAGGCAATCGCCAGGCCCTGGACGATTTCGCCCGCCTCCGGACCGACCATATGGCAACCCAGGACCTTGTCGGTCTTGGCGTCGACCACCAGCTTCATCAGCGTGCGCTCCTGACACTCGGTCAGGGTCAGCTTCATCGGCCGGAACCGGCTTTCAAAAATCTGCACCTCATGGCCTGCCTCGCGGGCCTGTTCTTCCGTGAGGCCAACAGTGCCGATGTTCGGCAAGCTGAACACGGCGGTCGGGATCATCTGGTAATCCACCAGGCGATACTGCTCGGGCTTGAACAGACGACGCGCAACAGCCATGCCCTCGGCCAGGGCCACCGGCGTCAGTTGCACGCGACCGATGACATCGCCAATCGCCAGGATCGACGGCTCAGCGGTCTGGTACAGCTCGTCGACCTCGACGAAGCCTTTCTGGTCGAGCTTGACCGCGGTATTTTCCAGCCCCAGGTTATCCAGCATCGGCCGCCGGCCTGTGGCGTAGAACACGCAATCGGTTTCCAACTTGCGGCCATCCTTAAGGGTCACGCTCAGGCTGCCATCGGCTTGCCGGTCGATGCGCTCGATGTCGGCATTGAACTGCAGGTCCATGCCACGCTTGGTCAGCTCCTCTTGCAGGTGCTTGCGCACCGCACCGTCGAAGCCGCGCAGGAACAGGTCACCGCGATACAGCAAGGACGTCGACGCGCCCAGGCCGTGGAAGATCCCGGCGAACTCGACGGCGATGTAACCGCCACCCACCACCAGCACACGCTTGGGCAGGGTCTTGAGGAAAAACGCCTCGTTGGAACTGATGGCGTGCTCGGCCCCGGGGATCTGCGGGATCTGCGGCCAGCCGCCGGTCGCGATCAGGATATGCTTGGCACTGAAGCGCTCACCATTGATCTCTACGGTATGGGGCGCGACGATCCGGGCGTGGCCTTCATGCAGGGTCACGCCGCTGTTGACCAGCAGATTGCGATAGATACCGTTGAGACGGTTGATCTCGCGGTCCTTGTTGGCGATCAGCGTCGCCCAGTCGAACTGCGCCTGGTCCAGACTCCAGCCGAAGCCCGCAGCCTGCTCGAAGTCTTCGGCAAAGTGTGCGCCGTACACCAGCAATTTCTTCGGCACGCACCCCACGTTGACGCAGGTGCCGCCCAGATAGCGGCTCTCGGCCACGCCGACTTTCGCGCCAAAACCGGCGGCGAAGCGTGCCGCGCGTACACCGCCGGAACCGGCGCCAATCACATACAGGTCAAAATCGTAGGCCATTTCTATCTCCTCGGCAGGGCACCAGCATACCTGCTGGCGCAGTGCGGGTCAGCGCCGCGAACAATACGCGCTTGAAAAATGAAAAAGCCACCCGAAGGTGGCTTTTCAGAACGGGACGCCCAGACGTTATCAGTACGCCTTGCCCGTCTTGTAGAAGTGCTCGAAGCAGAAGTTGGTGGCTTCGATGTAGCCTTCGGCGCCGCCGCAGTCAAAACGGGTGCCCTTGAACTTGTAGGCAATCACGCAACCGTCTTGCGCCTGTTTCATCAGGGCGTCGGTGATCTGGATCTCGCCACCCTTGCCCGGCTCGGTTTCTTCGATCAGCTTGAAGATGTCCGGGGTCAGGATGTAACGACCGATGATGGCCAGGTTCGACGGCGCATCTTCAGGTTTTGGTTTTTCCACCATGTTGCGCACGCGGTACAGGTCGTCACCGATCAGGTCACCGGCGATCACCCCGTACTTGTGGGTTTCCTGCGGGTCGACTTCCTGGATCGCGACGATGGTGCAGCGGTACTGCTTGTACAGCTTGACCATCTGGGTCAGGACGCCGTCACCTTCCAGGTTGACGCACAAGTCGTCCGCCAGCACTACGGCGAAGGGTTCGTCGCCGATCAATGGACGACCGGTAAGGATCGCGTGGCCCAGGCCCTTCATTTCGGTCTGACGGGTGTAGGAGAACGAACATTCGTCTAGCAGTTTACGGATACCGACCAGGTACTTCTCTTTGTCAGTGCCCTTGATCTGGTTTTCCAGCTCGTAGCTGATGTCGAAGTGGTCTTCCAGGGCGCGCTTGCCGCGACCGGTGACGATCGAGATTTCGGTCAGGCCAGCGTCCAATGCTTCTTCGACGCCGTACTGGATCAGTGGCTTGTTCACCACCGGCAGCATTTCTTTAGGCATGGCCTTCGTCGCTGGCAGGAAGCGAGTACCGTAACCGGCTGCTGGGAACAAGCATTTCTTGATCATAAAAGTCCTTGAAAGGGCTGTGTGTACGAGTTTCGGCGCAGTCTAATCAGGCGGCGTGCACCTTACAATGCCCCGCACTGGCTAACCGATGCCATCATAGAGAAATAATCTTGAGGATAGTTCCGCAAAGGCTTCACTTTAGACCAGGGAAGACCCTCAGGCACATTTACCGCTATCATTGAGCAATTGAACCAGCCAACGAGGCAGATAGATGTCGGCAGCAAAAAGCGTGAACGGTTACCTGATCAACAAGGCCAAAGACGGTCAATGGTGGGTCGACAGCGCCGGTGGCGAAAACATCGCCGGGCCTTTCCCCACTGAAGCCATGGCCATTGAAGTGGCGTCGGTGCTGCAAGACACCCCGCCCGCTCCCAAGCGTCGAGGGGCCAAGCCCGAGTAAGGTGCCTGGTCAAACAGCCCTGCCCTGTGCAGGGCTTTTTTGTGTTTGTCTGTACCGAAATGGCCATTCGCTATAACCTCTCGCTACCAGGCCTTCTCTGCGCCTGACGCCCCTCCCCCCCTGATGGCAACGATCCGATGAAAATAACCCTGGCTGTGATGGCGGTACTGGTCTTGAGTGGTTGTGCCACGGCGTCCAAGACGTATCTGGACGATGGCCAGCAAGGCTTGTCGATCGATTGTTCGGGCGAAGCCAATTCCTGGGCCACCTGCTACGAAAAAGCCGATGCGTCCTGCGCCGGTACTGGCTACAAGATTGTCGGCACCGAGGGTACGCCAGCGCTCAAGGAAAGCGACAAGACCCTGGGTGCGGATGTCGGCAACTACAAGAGTCGCAGCGTAGTGGTGGTGTGTAACTAGGCTCTGGGCCGTTACATGTGAATTTCCGCGAACTTGATGCCCAGGCCGCGTACGGTCTCGACCAGGTCATCCAGATGGGTGAAGGACTCGACCTCGTCGTTGTCGTCCACCAGGAAAAAACTGCGTCCTGCACTTTTCTTGAAAAACACGATCCATTCCCCCGGGGTCGCCGGATTCTGGATCACATGGGTGGCAGAGATGTGACCCTCTGCATGCCGCTCTCGGACTTGCTCACGCTTCATTGCCTGCTCCATTGATGACAATGCCGCCCAGGGCCCGATGCTGCTCAACCGGCATCGCGCCCAGGACGGCATTGTGTCGTTGGACGACAGTTTACCGGATGCCTTGGCCAATCAGTACGCCATCAACGGTTTGCCCATACAGATTGACCCCATCGTTGGCATGGAACTTCACTCGGGTCTTCTCTACGGAGCCGTCGATCAGCCGTGGGTCCTGAGGCCGTTCATGGCTGTTGATGAACGCCGCCACGTCCCACGCCTGCTGATCGCTGAGGCTCTGCGCCTTGCCCAGGGGCATGTTGTATTGAATGAACGACGCCGCGGTATTGATGCGGTGCATGCCCGCTCCCCAGTTGTAGGAGTCCTTACCCCAGAGCGGCGGCATCACGTAGTCCTCGCCGACTTTCTGTCCCTGGCCGCTGTCACCGTGGCACACCGCACACTGGGCCTTGTAGACCTGTGCGCCCTGGGCGATGTCGTAGCCCTTGGCCGGTTGCTTGACTTCCGGATAACCGCGCCCCGGCAGTTCGACGCCAATCGGTGCCTTGGTCGCCAGCCAGTAGGCATAAGCCGACAACGCGCTGATTTCCGGGCCGTCGGCCGCTGGCGGCTTGCCGTTCATGCTGAACTCGAAACAGCCTTGCAGGCGCTCGGCGAAGGTATTGACCTTGTCGTTTTTCTTGCGATACGCCGGGTACATCGGGTAAGCCCCCCACAACGGCGCAGAGTTGGGTAAACGGCCCTGGTCCAAGTGGCAGTTGCTGCAATTGAGGCCATTGCCGACATACGCCGGGGCCTGGCGCTTGGTGTCGACAAACAGGCTGTGGCCCTGACGCACCAGCTTGCCAAAGGCGTTGTCCGGCAACTCATGCTCGGCCGGTGCCTGGAAATACTCGACTTTTGCGCTAGTGGCTGCCGGGATCTTCAGTTCGGACTGATCGTCCATCACGGTCTGGGCGGCATACCCGTTGAGACTGGCCAGTGCCAGGGCCAATGGGGCGAAGGATAGGAATTTCATGGCTTGGCCTCCTGGCTGCCCAGTGTCGCAAAGTAGTCGGCGACCGCCTTGATTTCGTCCGGGGTCAGGGATTTGGCGATGTGCCCCATCAGATCATTGGGGTCGTTGTGCCGGGTGCCGTCACGCCAGGCGTTCAATTGCCCGACCAGGTAACTGGCCGACTGCCCGGCCAGTGGCGGAAACGCCGTGCCCACGCCCACCCCACCGGGGCCGTGACACATCACGCACTCGGGAATCTGCCGATCCCAGGCACCGCGCAAGGCCAGCCGCGCGCCCGGTTCTGTCGGCGTGGTGTTGCGTGTCACTTGCGGGGTGGCCGGCGCGGGCATGGCCGCCAGGGTGCTGGTAACCGCCTGGATCTCGCCTTCGCTCAGCGCCTTGGCCAGCGGCTGCATCACCGGGCTGACCCGCGAGCCACTGCGAAAGTCCGCCAGTTGTTTACTCAGGTACCCCGCCGACAAACCGGCCAGCCGGGGAAATCCGGCGGCCGGCATGCCCATGCCATCGGCACCATGGCAGGCAAAGCAGGCAGTAGCGGCAGGCAACGCACCACCCTGGGTATAGATTTTCTGTCCGTCGTCGGCATTCACGACGCTGACAGCAATGAGCATCAGGCTGCCCAATACGGTCGGTTTGAAATCCATCTCTAACCCTCTTTTTCTAGTTATAAGCTTAGACTTAGTTTGCATAAGCATATAAAGAGTAAGTGATTGTGACGGCTATCTCAACCGCCCAGGCAATGTGCGTCATCGTTGACGATCATCGCGAGCAGCCTCATTCCACAGGGTGTTCGGTGTCCGTCAATTATGTCCGGGCATAAAAAAGCCCGAGCCGGGAAGGTCCGGGGCGGGCTTGTGAGTGGCGTGGCCGCTGGTTGCCTGGCCTTAGCCGGAAATGCACTCGTTGGCGGCAACCCCGATGTCACCCGGACGCATCGGCACATTGGACAAGCTCTCATGCAGCTTGATGCTACTGCCGCCGGACCGCTCTTCGATGTCGAACACCGCTGCCGGGTCGGTCGACAGCTTGCCGGGGACGATGACCCGCATGCCATCCTTGTGGGGTTCCATTTGCACCGCGCCCCGGCTCTTGGCCAGCTTCTCGGCGACACAGTTGGCATATTCCTGCGGCTTCTTCCCTGAAATCACGTTCATGGTGGGCGGGGTCTGATTGATGTCCGAGACTGTCGCACATCCACTCATCACCAATGCCAGCAACAAAACGCCCTGCTTCATACAAATCCTCCAATAAAGACCCTCGGACAGCGCAAATGCGCTTTTTCTCCGGCCTGCCGTACTTTATGGCGCAAATAATTGCGGATAACTGTTTTTAATTGTCAAACCGGCTCTCAGCGGTCCGCTTTTGCACAGCCTTCGCTGATAAACTGGGCCATCGTCCATGCTATCGTTTTGATTTGCTAGAAAAAGCCCTTCTGGAGGCGCCCATGAAATTTATCCACCAGCGCGAGCACCTCAACGAAGATGACATCGTCGTCATTCAATGCTCGCAAACCTGCAACATCCGCCTGATGAGCGACGCCAACTTCCGCAGCTTCAAGAACGGCGGTCGTCACTCTTACCACGGCGGCGCATTCGACACCTTCCCGGCGAGAATCACCGCACCCAGCACCGGTTTCTGGAACATCACCATCGACACGGTCACCAGCCGGGCGATCAGCGTGACCCGCAAGCCAACGCTGACCCACTCGATCAAGATCGTTCGCCGGTCCAGCTCCAAGTTCAGCTGACACCCCGCCCGCTCCGCGACAGACAGGTACACCCGTGACTCCAACGACCAAGTACGTCATCAAGTACAAACTCAACGGCGAGCGTCGCTTCGAGTTCGCCCAACTGGTAAATGGCACCGAAGACGAGGCCAAGGCCGCGCTGGCCGCGATCCATGGCGACAGCCCGGACGTGATCAGCGATATCAGCGTGAGCAAGGCGCTGTAAGCCGCCCGGCGCTCGGCAATACCTGCACAATTTGACCGCAAGCTGCGGAGTGTTGCCTCGTGTCGAGCGGCCCAGACTGGCCCTCCTCGACCTAGGCCCTGGAGCCGGCAATGCGCGCATCTTCCCTGCATCCCCCTTTGCCCAACGACCTCGCCGCAGCGCACCAACCGTCGCTGCTCGAACGTATCGACAACCTGCCCTGGCCCTCACTGGAGCACAGTCTCGATCAGGACGGCTGTGCCATCGTCCCCGGCCTGCTGGGTACCCGGGAATGCCAGGACCTGCGGGCGATGTACGACAAGCCCGGGTTGTTTCGCTCCCGGGTGGTGATGGCCAGGCACGGTTTCGGCCGTGGCGAGTATCAATACTTCGACTACCCGTTGCCCGAGCCGGTGCAGCCATTGCGCAGCGCCCTGTATGCGCGACTGGTGCCTTTGGCCAATCGTTGGCAGGTGCGCATGGGCTTGCCCGGCCGCTTTCCCCAGGCACATCCGGCCTTCCTGCAACGCTGCCATGACGCCGGCCAGCGACGTCCGACACCGCTGTTGCTGCAATACGCTGCAGGGGACTACAACTGTTTGCACCAGGACCTGTACGGCGAGCATGTATTTCCCCTGCAAGTGGCGATTCTGCTGTCAGCGCCCGAGCTAGACTTCACGGGAGGCGAGCTGGTGCTCACTGAACAACGCCCGCGGATGCAGTCACGCCCCATGGTGATGCACCTGGAACAAGGTGATGCGCTGATTTTTGCGGTGCATCAACGACCCGTGGCCGGGGCTCGCGGCGACTGCCGGGTCAACCTGCGCCATGGCGTCAGTCGCCTGCACAGCGGTCAACGACATACCTTGGGAGTGATCTTCCACGATGCACAGTGAGCCCTTGGGCCCGACCACCCTCGACCTGTTTGCCGACGCCGACCAGCAACCGGCGCGAACCGAACAGCTCGGCTCCCAGGCATTCGTGCTGCGCGGCTTCGCCCTGCCCTGGGTGCCGCGGCTGCTCGCGGCACTGGAGCAAACGCTGAAGGCAGCGCCGTTTCGCAACATGCTCACCCCCGGCGGCTTCACCATGTCGGTCGGCTTGAGCAATTGCGGCGCACTCGGCTGGACCACCGATCGCAGCGGCTACCGCTACACCCCGCTCGACCCTGTCACCGGCCGGCCCTGGCCACCGATGCCGGAGGTGTTCCGGGAGTTGGCACAATGCGCCGCGAGCGAGGCCGGTTTTGCCGATTTTGCCCCCGATGCCTGCCTGATCAACCGCTACCTGCCAGGGGCGAAGATGTCGTTGCATCAGGACCGTAACGAAGCTTCCTACGAGCCGCCCATCGTCTCGATCTCCCTGGGCCTGCCGGCGATGTTCCTGTTCGGCGGCATGCAACGCAGCGACAGGAGCCAGCGGGTGCCGTTGTTTCACGGCGACATTGTGGTCTGGGGCGGCGTCGATCGTTTGCGTTATCACGGGGTGCTGCCGCTCAAGGACGGACTGCATCCGCAACTGGGTGCCCAGCGCATCAACTTCACCCTGCGCACTGCCGGCTGAAACCGCGAATTCGAGCGCAAGCCGCCGGGTGCCCTGTGTCGTCGCAGCGGTTACCCTGAGGCAAATCTTCACAGGGTGGCGCGTGATGTCCCAAGCCAAACACAGTATCGAGCAAGACCCGCGCTGGGCAGCGGTCGTGGCCCGCGACCCGCGCGCCGACGGGCAGTTCGTCTACGGGGTCAAGACCACCGGGATCTACTGTCGTCCCAGCAGCCTGGCGCGCCTGCCCAAACCACAGAACGTGGTGTTCTTCGACACTGAGGAGCAAGCCCTGGCCGCGGGTTTTCGCGCGAGCAAGCGGGCGGCGGCGGACCAGTCCCTGGTCGCCACCCAGCATGCGACCCTGGTGGCTGCTGCGTGCCGGCAGATCGAGCAGGCCGAGAGCCCACCCAGCCTCGGCGAGCTGGCGGCCAGCGCAAACCTGAGCCCGTTTCATTTTCATCGGGTGTTCAAGGCCGTCACCGGTCTCACGCCCAAGGGCTACGCCACCGCCCAGCGTTCGCGGCGGGTGCGTGAACGGCTGGAGTCCGCCGACTCCGTGACCGCGGCGCTGTACGACGCCGGCTTCAACTCCAACAGCCGCTTTTATGAAACTGCCGACCATCTGCTCGGCATGAAACCCCGCGACTTCCGCGCCTCGGGGCAGAACACCGAGATCCGCTTTGCCGTCGGCCAATGCTCCCTGGGAGCAATCCTGGTGGCGCGCAGTGAACGTGGGGTGTGTGCGATTCTCCTCGGCGACGACCCCAACGCACTGGTCGAAGACCTGCAGCAGCGCTTTAGCCAGGCAACGTTGATCGGCGCCGAGCCGGACTTCGAGCATTGGGTGGCCCAAGTCGTCGGGTTTATCGAAGCGCCTGCCCTCGGCCTGGACTTGCCGCTGGATGTGCGTGGCACGGCCTTTCAGGAGCGAGTATGGATGGCCCTGCGCGAGATTCCGCCGGGCAGTACCGCCAGCTACGCCGAAATCGCCCAGCGGATCGGAGCGCCCAAGGCCTTTCGCGCGGTGGCCCAGGCCTGCGGCGCCAACCACCTGGCGGTGGCGATTCCCTGCCACCGGGTGGTACGCAGCGACGGCGAGCTCTCGGGCTACCGCTGGGGAGTGGAGCGCAAGCGGCAATTGCTCGCGCGGGAAAACCAGCCCTAGAAAATCCCGATGTGCACCGCCACGCTGTCGGGACCGGTGTAGGCCTCGAAGTCAGTGGCGAAGCGGCGCTTGATCTGTGGATGCGCCTCAAAGTACTCCCACACCCGGCCCCAGGCCTCGATCACTGCGCCCGGCATCGCACCCTGGGCATCGAACACCAGGTATTGCCCGCCTTGCACCTCGATGCTTGGGTATTCAGTCGCGGGCTCATTGACCCTGACCCCGGCCAGCACATCAAACGAGCCGCTCGCGTCCGACTCATAGTTGCTGTACACGCCATACACCAGGGAGTCGGGGGTTTTACCCGGTATTTTTTCGTACAGGCCTTCGCTAAAAAAACGCCCCCACATCGGTCCGATACGCGCAGTTGCCGTCTGTTGCTCGGCCGCGTTGAGCGTGCGCACGCGCAAACCCGACACATTAAACGGCAGCACTTCCAGTTGTTTGATGCTCATGAACCCATCCTCCTTGATCAAACTGTTAAAAAATTCATCACCGACGTTACACGAGAAGTTTATGATTTTCGCCCTCGGCGACGGCTTCTACCCAAAGACCGCCAATGGCTGGCAGTTGAAGATGCCAAGCCCTCCCACCCGATTTTCAACCGGAGCGCACTGCTGATGAGCCAATGGCCAGACACTCGCATTCTTGACCTGCTCGGCATCGAGTTGCCGATCATCCAGGCCCCCATGGCCGGCGCGACCGGCTCGGCCATGGTCATCGAGGCCAGCAACGCCGGCGGTCTGGGCTCGATGCCGGCCGCGATGCTGAGTGTCGAGCAGTTGCGCGAAGAACTGACGATCATCGGCCAACACAGCCAGCGTCCGTTCAATGTGAACTTCTTCTGTCATCAACCGCCGGTAGCCGACGAGTTACGCGCGCAGCAATGGAAACAGCTGCTGGAACCCTACTACCGTGAACTCGGGGTGGATTTCGAGGCGCCGACGCCGGTCTCCAACCGCGCGCCCTTCGACGCTGCCGCGTGTGCGGTGGTCGAGGAATTTCGCCCGAAAGTGGTGAGCTTTCACTTCGGCCTGCCGGAAAAATCCCTGCTCGAACGGGTCAAGGCCACCGGCGCCAAAGTGCTGTCGTCGGCGACCACGGTGGATGAGGCAATCTGGTTGCAACAGCATGGCTGCGACGCGATCATCGCCATGGGCTACGAGGCCGGCGGCCATCGCGGGATGTTCCTCAGCGAGGACCTGAGCAGCCAGGTCGGTACCTTGGCCCTGGTGCCGCAGGTGGTCGACGCGGTCAGCGTGCCGGTGATCGCTGCCGGCGGCATTGGCGATGCCCGCGCCATTGCGGCGGCGTTCGCCCTCGGCGCCTCGGCCGTGCAACTGGGCACCGCCTACCTGTTCACCCCGCAAGCCAAGGTCAGCGCCTCGCACTACCGCGCCTTGCGGACCGCCAAGGACAGCGACACCGCGCTCACCAACATTTTCACCGGGCGCCCGGCCCGCGGCATTATCAATCGGGTGATGCGCGAACTCGGCCCCATCTGCGCTCAAGCCCCGGCCTTCCCGCTGGCCGGTGGCGCGTTGCTGCCGTTGCGCGCCCAGGGCGAAGCGGACTTCAGCAACCTGTGGGCCGGCCAAGCCGTGCACCTGGGCATCGAACTGCCCACCGGCGAACTGACCCGGCGCCTGGCCGAAGAAGCGTTGGCCCTGCTGACCCGCCGCTAAGGTCCCGTAGCAGCTGCCGCAGGCTGCGTTGGGTTGCGCAGCGACCCCCAGCGGGTATTGCCAACTCCAACGAACGGCCTGCGACCGTTAACGCAGCCTCGCGGGCACGGCAGCTGCTAAAGGCGCGGCGCGGCAAGAAAATTGTATACAACTTCGTGACCATCGCGCCTGGGAGAGTTCCGTTCGTCGCTGATTCGCTATATATTCCGCTATACAGCGTTTCACCACCCCCTCTCGGAGCCGCTTCATGACTATTCGTGTCTCACGTTTCGCACCTACTTGCCTGGCGTCCCTGATCGCCGTGTTGGCCCTGGGTTCGGCACACGCCGATGAGGTCCAGGTGGCGGTGGCGGCCAACTTCACCGCGCCGATCCAGGCAATTGCCGCCGACTTCGAGAAAGACACCGGGCACAAGCTGGTGGCCGCTTATGGCGCCACGGGCCAGTTCTATACCCAGATCAAGAACGGCGCGCCGTTTGAGGTGTTCCTGGCGGCGGACGACAGCACTGCGCAAAAACTCGAAAACGAAGGCGACATCGTCAAGGGCTCGCGTTTCACCTACGCCATTGGCACCCTGGCGCTGTGGTCAGCCAAAGCGGGTTACGTCGACGCCAAGGGCCAGGTGCTCGCCGACAACCAGTACCAGCACCTGTCCATCGCCAACCCGAAAGCCGCGCCCTACGGCCTGGCCGCGACCCAGGTCCTGGCCAAGCTGGGCCTGACCGACAAGGTCAAGGCCAAGATCGTCGAAGGCCAGAACATCACCCAGGCCTACCAGTTCGTCTCCACCGGCAATGCACAAATCGGCTTCGTCGCCTTGTCGCAGATCTATAAAGACGGCAAAGTCACCGGCGGTTCGGCGTGGATCGTGCCGGCCGAGATGCATGATCCGATCAAGCAGGACGCAGTCATCCTCAACAAAGGCAAGGACAACCCGGCCGCCAAGGCCCTGGTTGACTACCTCAAGGGCCCTAAAGCCGCGGCCATCATCCAGTCCTATGGTTACCAGCTCTAAATGACCTTATCGAGTGCCGATTTCGCCGCCATCTGGCTGACCTTCAAGCTGGCGTCCCTGACGACCGTGATTTTGCTGATCATCGGCACTCCCATCGCGTTATGGCTGTCGCGCACCCGCTCCTGGTTGCGCGGCCCGGTCGGGGCAATCGTCGCCCTGCCCCTGGTGCTGCCCCCCACCGTCATCGGCTTCTACCTGCTGCTGACCCTGGGCCCCAACGGCTTTCTCGGCCAGTTCACCCAGGCCCTGGGCCTGGGCACACTGACCTTCAGTTTTACCGGCCTGGTGATCGGCTCGGTGATCTATTCCATGCCCTTCGTGGTCCAGCCGCTGCAAAATGCCTTTTCAGCGATCGGCACTCGCCCGCTGGAGGTGGCGGCGACCTTGCGCGCCAACCCTTGGGATACCTTTTTCACGGTGATCCTGCCCCTGGCGCGCCCCGGCTTCATCACCGCCGCAATACTGGGTTTTGCCCACACCGTGGGTGAGTTCGGCGTGGTGCTGATGATCGGCGGCAACATCCCGGACAAGACCCGGGTGGTGTCGGTGCAGATCTACGACCACGTCGAGGCCATGGAGTATGCCCAGGCCCATTGGCTCGCCGGGGCAATGCTGGTGTTCTCGTTCCTGGTGTTGCTGGCGCTGTATTCCAGTCGCAAGACCAAAGCCGGCTGGAGCTGACCGATGAGCGACGCGATTCACGTACGCCTGCAACTGCACTACCCGGACTTTTCCCTGGATGTCGACCTCGACCTGCCCGGGCGCGGCGTGACTGCACTGTATGGCCACTCGGGTTCCGGCAAGACCACCTGCCTGCGTTGCATCGCCGGGCTGGAACGCGCCGAACAGGGCTTTGTGCAGATCAACGACGAAGTCTGGCAAGACAGCCACAACAAACGGTTCGTGCCACCCCACAAGCGCGCGCTGGGTTATGTGTTCCAGGAAGCCAGCCTGTTTCCCCACCTATCGGTGCTGGCCAACCTGGAGTTCGGCTGGCGGCGCATTCCTCGTGCGCAACGCCGGGTCGACATGGCCCACGCCACTGAGTTGCTGGGGATCGGCCACCTGCTCGATCGCCATCCGCAACACCTCTCCGGCGGTGAGCGCCAGCGCGTCGGCATCGCCCGGGCGTTGCTCACCAGCCCGCGGTTGCTGCTGATGGACGAGCCCCTGGCGGCCCTGGATTCCCAGCGCAAAAGCGAAATCCTGCCGTACCTCGAACGGCTGCACGACGAACTGGAAATCCCGGTGCTCTACGTCAGCCATTCCCAGGATGAGGTCGCGCGCCTGGCCGACCATATCGTCCTGCTCAGTGCCGGCAAGGCCCTGGCCAGTGGCCCTGTGGGCGAAACCCTGGCGCGGCTCGACCTGCCGCTGGCCCTGGGCGACGATGCCGGCGTGGTGATCGACGGCCAGGTCAGCGATTACAACCTCGACTATCAACTGCTGACCCTGCAACTGCCCAACAGTCAATTGAGCGTGCGCGTGGCCCATCTACCGCTGGCCCTGGGCAAGCAACTGCGCTTCAAGGTCCAGGCCCGCGACGTCAGCCTGAGCCTGCACGCCGGCGAACAGAGCAGCATCCTCAATCGCCTGCCGGTGACGGTGGTCAGCGAAATTGCCGCCGACAACGCCGCCCATGTGCTGGTGCGCCTGGACGTCGCCGGCACACCCCTGCTGGCGCGCATCACACGCTTTTCCCGGGACCACCTGCAGCTGCATCCCGGCCAGGCGTTGTGGGCGCAGATCAAGGCCGTGGCCGTACTGGCGTAAACCCTTTGGCACGACCGCCGACGCCTGCGGTCAATGGCTATACCAGCCCGCCCAAGGACCCTGCGCCATGCCGGATCTCACCCCAGCCGACTCGCTGCCACCGGACCTGCACTATGTCGATGACACGCAGCCGGGCATCCGCCGCAAAATCCTGCGCGGCAAGTTCTGTTATCTCGATGTGGCTGGCCAGCGCATTACCGACCCCGCGCAAATCAAGCGCCTCAACGCCCTCGCCGTGCCTCCCGCCTACACCGACGTGTGGATCTGTGCCGATCCCCAGGGCCATCTGCAGGCCACCGGCCGCGATGCACGGGGGCGCAAGCAATACCGCTATCACCCGCGCTGGCGCGAAGTGCGCGATGGCGACAAGTATTCGCGCCTGCTGGAGTTCGGCCTGGCACTGCCCAAGCTGCGCCGCCAGCTGGAGGCGCAACTGGCAAGCCCCGGCCATGGCCGCGACAAGGTCATGGCCACGGTCATCAGCCTGCTCGACACCACCCTGATCCGCGTTGGCAACAGCCAATATGCGCGGCAGAACCGCTCCTACGGCCTGACCACCATGCGCACCCGGCACGTGTCGCTGAACGGCAGCGCGATCGCCTTCCAGTTTCGCGGCAAGAGCGGCATCGAACACCAGATCACCGTCAAGGACCGGCGCCTGGCACGGATCATCAAGCGCTGCCTGGAACTCCCCGGGCAAGACCTGTTCCAGTACCTGGACGAACAGGGGCAACGGCGCACCGTGACCTCCTCGGACATCAACGCCTACCTGCATCAACTGACAGCGGGCGACTTCACCGCCAAGGATTACCGCACCTGGGCCGGCAGCAGCCTGGCCCTGTCAGCGCTGCGCGAGTTGCCTTGGGAGTCGGTGACCGACGCCAAGCAACACATCGTCGAGATAGTCAAGCGCATCGCCAAGGAGCTCGGCAACACCCCAGCCGTGTGCCGCAAGTGCTACATCCACCCCGCCGTGCTCGACAGTTTCCTGCTCGGCACCCTGGCGCAACTGCCCAAGCCGCGCCAACGCAAGCGTCTGAGCCGCGAAGAGGTCGGGCTGATGATGTTCCTGCAAACCCTCTCGAAAAAGCCACAAGACTTGTAAGGCCTTGCCGTTCTACGCTAGGCTGGCCACCTTTCCTACAGCAGGACGATCGTTCGCCGTGAACAACTAAGCCTTTCAAAAATGTATGCGCAACAAGCCGCCTCGGGCACTTGTTGGCCTTTTTCGACATTTTTTGGAGGTGCTATGACTCACGTCACGCGTCTGCCTGCACTCGTTACCCTGAACCAACTCAGCTTCCAGTTCGCCGATGGCGAGCACCTGTTCGACGCCCTGGATTTATCCCTCGACCAACGCCCGACGGCCATTGTCGGCCGTAACGGCAGCGGCAAATCGGTACTCGCCCGATTAATCAGCGGCCTGCTGCAACCCAGCGCCGGAACCTTGAACTGCCACGCCAGCGTCGCCTATGTGGCGCAGGAACCCCTGTGCGTCGACGGCCAGACCGTCGCCCAAGCAGCAGGCATAGCCAGTACACTCGATGCGCTGGCCCGCCTGGCTGCCGGCAATGCCTGCGCCCAGGACCTGGACGACGTCGCCGAGCGCTGGGACCTGGCCGAGCGCTTTGCCTCCATGCTCGCCCAGGCCGGCCTCAGCGGGCTGACTGCGCAACAGCCGATGGCCGCCCTCAGTGGTGGTCAACGTGCACGGATCGCCCTGATCGGCACCTTGGTCAGCCAGGCCGAGTTGCTGGTGCTGGATGAACCGAGCAACCACCTGGACGCTTCCGGACGGCGCTGGTTGATGGCGCAACTGGCGGCCTGGCGCGGCGGCCTGATCCTGGTCAGTCACGACCGAAGCCTGCTCGACAGCGTGCAACGCATCGTCGAACTGTCGCCCTTGGGGGTACAGGTATTCAGTGGCAACTACACGGCCTACCTGCAACAGCGCACGGTGCTGCAAGCGGCGGCGCACGCGGCACTGGAGCACAGTCGCAACCAGCGCCGCCGAGAACTGCAACGCCTGCAGCGCGAACACGACACGATTTCGCGGCACGCCGCCGGGTCGCGCAAGCATGCGCAGACCGCCAACGTCTCACGCTTCGAACGGGCCACCATGAAAGGCCGTGCCAGCGAGATCATGGGCCATGTGCGACAGGCCCACCAAGCCTGCAAAACCGAGCTCAACGCGCAGGTCCGCGAGGCCCATGCCCGAGTGATTCACGATGAGCCAGTGCTGATCCCCTTGCCGGGCACCGCGCTGCCCAACAGCCGACGAGTCATTACCCTGGTGGCTGCGCAGTTGCCATGGCTACCCCGGCAAACGCCGGGCAGCCGGCTCGACCTGACGCTGGCAGGGCCGGTGCGGGTGGCGCTCAGTGGCCCCAACGGTTGCGGTAAATCGACCCTGCTGAAAATGCTCGCCGGGCACTGCGCCGCCGTCAGCGGCGAGTGCCAGACCCACGTACCCAGCGCCTACCTGGATCAACACCTGGCGTTGCTGGATCCCGAGCGCTCGGTGGTCGAGCAGTTGAATCTGCTGGACACCCCGCTGTCCGAAGGGGCGGTGCGCAGCCGCCTGGCTCACTTGCAGCTGGATGCCCGACGCGTGCACCTGCCCACGGGCCAGCTCAGCGGTGGCGAGCGCCTCAAGGCCGCCCTGGCGATCGCGTCGTGGGGCAATACCCCCGCGCAATTGCTGCTGCTCGACGAACCCACCAATCACCTCGACCTGGACTCCGTGCAGGCCTTGGAACAGGCCTTGCGCGGTTTTGTCGGAGCGCTCATCGCCGCCTCCCATGACGCCGAGTTTCTCCAGGCCCTGCAACCCACCCACCACCTGCACTGGACCGCGCACGGCTGGCAGTTGCAAGACGGCGGCCCGGTGCTGCCGGGCTGAATCAGGCGACGAACAGCACGTGGGGTTTTTGCAGGTTTGGCAACCGGATCTATAGTTGATGGGGGCAACGATCCAGTTCCAGGGCGGGGTCTATACTTGGAGCGATGAACACGATGACAACGCGGTGGACCAGATGCCGCGCGTCATCGTTGACGTCCATCGCGAGCAGGCCGCAAGCGGGCGCTCGCTCCTACAGGGGTTGTGTTGTCCTTTGCCAACCTTCTCGACTAATGGAGGTGTTTTCCATGTCCGAAAAAGAGTCCATCACCACCCTGCTGACGTTGCTCGACTCGCGCCAAACGCGCCTGACGGCGGCGTGCAAGGAAATCGCCGATTGGGTCGACAAACATGACGGCCATCCGACGGCGATGAAAATCCGCGACCGCCTGCAAGATATCGAGAAGGACGCGCCGCTGATCCAGAACGCGCTGACCTCGCTCAAACCGCTGGATCGGCCCCTGCCACGCTTCCGCTGAGCCGAGCGCTTTGAGGGCCGTGTGTCGTTGGCTGACTGCCCTTGATCAGAGTTGATCGCGGGCAATACCGCTGCGAATCCGCAGAATGTCGGCCAGCACCGCCAAGGCGATCTCCGCCGGAGTCTTGCTGCCCAGGTTCAGGCCGATGGGTGCGTGAATCCGCGCCAGCTCGGCCTCCCCCAGACCACCGATCCGGCGCAGGCGCTCGAAGCGTTTCTGCGAGGTTTGCAGGGAACCCATGACCCCGATGTAAAACGCCTCGGTGCGTACGGCTTCCATCATGGCCAGGTCGTCGATACGCGGATCATGGGTCAAGGCGACCACCGCCGTGTCGCTGTGGCAACCGCCCTGGGCAATGAACACCGATGGCAACTGACGGCGAATCTCCACATGCTCCAGCACCACTCCCTCCAGCACTTCCTCGCGCGGATCACAGAGGATCACCTCGAATCCCAGGCCGACCCCGAACTCGGCGCACGCATGCGCGACGCTCGAGTAACCGGCGAGCAGCAGCCGTTGAGCCGCCCCGACACGCAACCGCACCCGATCGATTTCGCGCTCGATGCGTGGTCCGTGCTCGCGGTCGACCAACAGGTCGCGGGCACCACTTTGCAGGTCGACTTCACGGATCAGCCGGCGCTGGCCCAATAGCGCGGATTCCAGTTCACGCAGGTGCGCCTGGACTTCGCAATCGGGTTCGAGCCTTTCCACCAGTACATCCAGCAGTCCGCCACAGGGCAGTTTGACCTGGGAGCGCGGATCATCGCCCTCGCCGTAGCGCACCACGCTCACGGCCTCGGCAAACAAGCCTTCGGCCATGCGCTCGAGAAAATCGTCCTCGACGCAGCCACCGGACAGCGAACCGATCCAGTGCCCGCTGTCGTTGACCGCCAGCATCGAGCCCGGCGCGCGAGGCGCCGAACCGTAGGTGCTGAGCACGCTGCACAACCACACACGCTGGCCCGCGCTGGACCAGGCCAGCGCGCGCCGTATCACTTGCAGGTCAAGATGCTGCATGTCAGTGCGCCTTGTGCTCCGCGGGAGCCTCTGCCTTCAGTTGTTCGATCTGACTGATCAGCAGGTCAGCCGGTTGCCCGCCCCAGGCCTGACGCAGGTAGTTGATCAGGTCGGTGGATTGCTGCGTGCTCAACTTGTCGGCAAAGCCCGGCATCGGCTGCATGCGCTCGAAACCCGAGAACTGCTGCTCGCCAATCCCATCCTCGATCACCCGCAACAGGTTGCGTGGATCTTCCAGGCGCAAGGTGGTGTTGCCTTGCATCGCTACGGCGATGTGCGGTTTACCTTCACCATTGCCGCCGTGGCAGCCGGCGCAGACGTTCAGGTAGTCCTGGCGACCGCGCTGGGCGCTGGCAGTGAGCTGGTCCGGCGTGACCTCGCTGAGCACCTTGGGTTGCGGTGGCAACTCGCCCAGCAGGAAGGTGGCCATGGCCTTCAGGTCCGGGTCGCTGAGGTGCTGGGTGCTGTTGTGGAACACCGGGAACATCTCGTTGAACATCGTGCCCTGGGCGCTCATGCCGTGCTTGAGGAACGAGCTCAGGTCCTGGTGGTTCCAGCCGCGAGCCGCCAGGTCATCGGCCAGCAGGCTCGGCGCCAGGTAGCCGTTGAGCAGGCCGCCGGTCATGCGTTTGTCCTGCTGCATGGCGCCGGGCAAGCCGCGCGGGGTGTGGCATTCGCCACAGTGACCGAGCACGTCGACCATGTACTGGCCGCGCTGCCACGCCTCGCCCTTGCCTTCGGCCGGGGCCAACTTGACGTCCTTGCCATAGAGCATGTTCCAGCCCATCAGGCCCAGGCGCACGTTGAACGGAAAGCTCAGGCTGGTAACCGGTGCCGCGCGATTGATCGGTGCGATGGTCTTGAGGTACGCGTGGATCGCGTCGGAATCGGCACGGGGCATCAGGTGATAGGAGGTGTACGGCATTGCCGGGTACAGGTTGGCACCGTCGCGCCGCTTGCCTTCGGTCAAGGCGGCGAAGAACTCGTCATCGCTGTACAGGCCGATACCGTGCTCTTTGTCCGGCGTGATGTTGGTGCCATAAATGGTGCCGAACGGCGAGACGATTGGCAGGCCGCCGGCATACGGCGCGCCACCGGGTGCGGTGTGGCAGGCCATGCAGTCGGCCGCCCGCGCCAGGTATTCGCCCTGCTTGACCTGCTGTGGGTCTGCTGCCAGGACCGCTTGGCTGGCCAGCAGCGCAACCGCCAGGCCCACGGCACTGGCAACGCCGCTAAGTAGTCGGTTCATGCTCAACCCTCCTTGACCAGGCCAAGATCGTTGAGCACGTTGCGCGTGGCGCTGTAATAGCGCACGTAGCCGGTGCAGCGGCAGATGTGGTGACCGAGGCTGTCCTCGATCACCGCTTCCAGCTGGCTTTGCTTGATCGGCTGGCGCTGCAGTTTTTCCACCAGCACTGTCGCGGCATTGACGAACCCCGGCGCGCAGTAGCTGCACTGGAACGCGAATTCGTCGACGAAGCGCTGCTGGATCGGGTTCAGCTCAGTGACCTTGCCCGCCTCGTCGCGGGTCGCATGGCCCTCGATAGTGCGGATCTTCTTACCCTCGAAGTAGTGCGCGCCGGTGATGCAGGTGCGCACTTCCTCGCTGGTGCCGTCGGGGTTGTCGACGATCACCACACAGGCGTGGCAGATGCCCTGGCCGCAACCCAGGCGCGAGCCGGTAAGGTTTCGGTATTCGTGCAGGTAGTCGATCATCGGCAGATCATCAGGGACCTCGACGGGACCGACGGTTTGACCATTGAGGGTCATTTGGAGCGGACGGTTAGCCATTGAGGGCCTCCTTGATGCGCGCTGGAGTGATAGGCAGGTCACGGACCCGTTTGCCGATGGCGTGGGCCACGGCGTTGGCGATGGCGCCCACTACCGGGATCATCACCACCTCGGCGATGCCCTTGGAGGGGTCGCTCGGCGACAACGGTGGGAGGATTTCCGAGGTCTGTTTCCACACCGCGACATCCTTGGCCCGCGGCAGACGGTAACGGTTGAAGTTCCAGTCACCCTCCCCTGGCCCACCTTCGTACAACGGCATTTCTTCCAGCAACGCGTGGCCGATGCCCATGGCGATCCCACCCTCGAGCTGGCCCTTGACCAGTTCAGGCACCAGCACCCGGCCGCATTCCAGCCAGGAGTGATGGTTGAGCACTTGCACCTCGCCCGAACCTTTGTTGACTTTCAGCTCGACGATGGTCGCCACCGGGCTGTAATAGGTAACGGCGGCGTTGTTCAATTGCGTGGCCGGGTACACCACGTTCTGGCGGTCCAGCAGGTGGAAACCAGCGGTCTTCATCTGCGCCTTGATCGCCTGCGGCGCACCATCGCCGTACTTTACGGCCAGCGCATCAAGCGGCAGGCGTTCGCGCACACCGTTGATGTTGTACTCGGCCTCGGCCCAGCTCCAGCGGTTGAAACCATGCACCGTGGCGCCGGTCACCAGCCCACGTTCATGGGCACGCTTGGCCAGCACTGCCAATGGCAGCGGTTCCATGCCGTTGGCCGTCAGCTTGCCGTCGACCCAGTGGGCGTCTTCACGACGGACCACGTAGGGGTTGGCCTGGCCGCCAAACGGCCCCTGGCGCCAGATTTCCACGGCGGCAGGCCACAGGCCGTGGTTGAACAGCACGCGCGCCGCTTCGCGGGTGGCGTGGCTGAAGTAGTAGGCCGAGTTGGTGGCCGACGATGCCGAGGCAATCTTGCCAACCCAGCGTGGGTTGCGCAGCACGCTATCCTGCTCGGCCTGGCTCATGATGTAGGGGTTGCCGCTGCTGGTCAGCTGCAGCTCGTCCCACTCGGTTTCACCGGTCTTCACTTCGCTGGCCGGGCTGCCGAGGAAGTCGGCGACCACCAGGGCCTGGGAGGTGGACATGCCAGTGCCGATCTCGATGCCGATGTGGCGCAGGGTGATATGCCCTTGGGCGGTGAACTCGATGCTGGCCATCGGCGCTTCCGAACCGGTGCCGAAGTCTTTCTGGCAGATGGCAAAGCCGATCCCGTACCAGTTGTCGGGGTCCTTGGCATCTTCGGCCAGTTTCAAGGCCTTGCGGTTTTTCCACAGGTCGAAACCAGCAGCCTTCTCGAGAATCTCGTGCAGGCGCAAGGCCCCGGCCGGCACTGCGCCCTGGGTGTTTTTCATGCCCGAGAGCAACACGTTTTTCTTGCGCAGGTCGATGGCATCGATGCCGAGGCGATCGGCGATTTCGTCGACCATCATTTCGGTCGCGGCCATGCTCTGCAAGGTGCCGTAGCCGCGCATGGAGCCGGCTTCAACGCCGCGCGAGTGGTAGGCGGTCACTTGCAGGTCGTTCTGTGGCATGTAATAGATCGACTGCGCCGCCGTGGCACCGACCGCCGCCACTGAAGGGCTGTAGTTGATCCGACCGCCACCGTCGACGGTCATGTCGGCGCGGAAAATCTTGAAGCTGTGATCCTGCTTGTCGACCGCCAGTTGGTAGCGGATGTCGAACGGGTGGCGCTTGATCCCGCTCTGGAACTGCTCGTAGCGGTCGTTTGCCAGGCGCACCGGCACACCGTTGCCATACAACGCTGCCAGGGCCGCGTAGTAGACAAAGATGTTGTGGTCCTTGGAGCCATAACCCACGGTGTAGCCGGGGTGCATGTTCAGCGCGGCAAGGCCGAAACGCGACGGCGCGATCATCTTCGCGGTTTCCGAGGCGGCTTCCAGCGGGCACTGGGTCGCGACCACAAAATGCAGGGTCTTGGTCGCCGGGTCGTACCAGCCGTTGCCGTTGTCCGGTTCCAGGGCCGCAGGCTCGATGGACGGCGTCTTGTAGCGCTCGTCAAAGACCATCCAGCCGTCCGGCGGGGTTTGCAGTTGCTGCTGCATGCGGTCGGCATAAAACAGCCCGCGCTCGGTCAGGTTGCCGTGCACGTTGGGCTGGGCATTCCATACCGGGCGGCGTTCGCGAATCATCGGGAACAGGATCGAGTCCTTGAGGCTGGCGAATTCGTCTTCGTCGGCCGAAGTCGCACCGCCCACCCGCACGTAGCGGAAGCTGCCATAGGGGTCGCGGGTATAAAGCGGCGCCTGGGCACCGTAGCGGATTGCTTTGTCATTGAACTTGAGCTTGTTCTTGGCCTGGCGGAAACGCTCGAAGTCGTTCCAGATCAGGATCGCCACCGGATGGCCGATGAACATCGGCACCTTGCCCGTCGGCAACAATGGATCGGGGGCGTGGTCTTCCGGGAAGACAATGCCGTCCTGCTCCAGGTCCTGGGCGGTGACGATGCGATCGGGTTGCAGGTCGGCGCCCAGCAGCGCCAGGTCGAACCCTTCATAGATGCGGTCGGCACGAATGGTCTTGAGCAGCATCGCGTGGCCCTGCTGCTGGGGCCAGCCCGGCATATCCTTGGCACGGATGTCGCGGGCAAAAACCTTGCTGCCGCAGACCTTGGACAGCGAGTCGTTGCGCATGCGGGCCTTGCCGTTGTTGCCAAGCCATTGCTCGGACGGCACGGTCACGCTGTTTTCCATCAAGGCAGCCAGCGCCTGGGAGCTGAGCGGTGTCAGCGTCACGCTGACGCCAGCGATCAACCCGCCCTGCAGGAAGGAGCGCCGGGATATGTCACGGTTGGACATGGATCATCCTCTGGACGGCTATGAAATCCGTCCATGTCGTTATGGTGTTCTGGAAAATTCAGGTCATACAGAAACCCTTCCTGAAGATGCGAAGGGCCGACAAACCGAAAAAGTTGACCTAATGGTTAACTTTATCGAATTTGTCCGGCCTGGGCAAAAGTAATAGTAGTTGCAAGCTGAAATTTGTCCGGGCGTGGGACATGGGGGAGCAGTCGGCCGCCGCAAGCGGGCACCGCAAGCAGGCACCGCAAGCGGAGGACCACTCCTGCGGGGGAAGTCTCAGTCTTGACTGATGGTGCTGGCGGCCTGGTCGATCAACGCGGCTACTTCGACTGGCATCGAGGCCAGCGAGGCGTGACTGGCCTTGAGGGTGATCACTGCCTTGGCGTTCAAACGCGCCGCCATGCGCGTCTGGTTTTGCGGCGAGATCATCCGGTCCTCGCTGGAAATCTGATACCACGAGGGCTTGTGTTGCCAGGCCGGATCAGTGACGGTGTCGCCGAAGGTACTGGCCAACGGGGCCTTCTGCGTGATGCCCATGACCAGGCCTTCGCTGGCCGGCAGGTCCTGGCAGAAGCTCTGGTGATACAGCTCGGGCTTGACCCACAGGTAGCCATCGCTGTCGGGGGCCAGGTTGGCCGCAGCCTCTGGCAAGTGTTCCTGGGTGATGCCGCCGGGGCTCTCACCCGCCTGCGGGGCAAAGGCGGCGATAAACACCAGGCCGGCGACATTCGGCTGGTTGCCCGCCTGGGAAATCACTGCGCCGCCGTAGGAGTGACCCACCAGCAACACCGGTCCCGGCTCCTGCGCGATCATCTTGCGAGTGCGCTCGGCATCGTCGGCCAGTGACGTCAGCGGCAGTTCCACCGCGCGAATCCGCGTATGCCCCAGGCGCAACAGCTCGCCAATGACTTTGTTCCAATGTGCCGCACCACCCCAAAAACCATGGACCAGCACAATCGTCGGTTTAGCGCTCATCAGGTAACTCCCGCTCAGGTGCTCAGATTGATTTTGTGAGCCTTGACTTCATTGGCGTAGCTGACGAGCCGCGCCTCGGTTTTCTCGAATACCTCGCACATCCTCAGCAACGCCTGCGCATCCACCGGGTTGCCGGCCTGGTGCAGTCGCTCGGCAATGGCCTTGATGTCCACCGCTGACCAGCGCAGGTCCGATGCAATGCCTTGCAGGTCGCGCCGCAGTTGCTGTTCCGGCTTGTTGAGTAACATGACAATGACCTCCGTCTCTGGGTACGACTGGATAAGGTGCACGGGAAAACTGTAGCACCTTAATCGCCCGACTTGATCGCGGCTGGATACGCGTGTCATTGCGCTTGGATTCGGAAATCGCGGAACAACTCTTCCTTGATGATCAACAGGGCATCCTCGTAGTACCGCTCGCCGCGGGCTTCGCTCAAGGGTACGCGCCTGACGCTCATCTCAGCACCGGCGGGCCTGTGCTCGCAGGTGAGGAAGAACTGCGCAGTCTGCGGGTCGAATTCCAGGTAATAGAACAGCTCGCGCCCTTCCCGGTGCCAATAGCCAATTTCTCTGCGCATCAATGACCCATCCACCTGTTCAAGTGCGGTCATTCTAACGGGAGAGCTGGTTGAGGAAGGGCGACGGGAGAGAAAGTGATCAATGAGCCCTTTGCGCGTTGCGCGAGCAGTTGGCCAGAGGCGCAGCAATTGACCCGAAGGGTGGCATCGGACTCATTGATCGTTGCCCAGCACAATGTTGGGCGATTTCCATTTGAGCAAATGGACATGCAGTGCACGTCGCGAGTCGACCCACTGTGTGCGGGGCGACTGCCGTGCAGCTACTTTTTTAGCAGAGGCCCATGGGACGGTCTAATAACCTTTTGTCCTGGCCTTATGGAGCCTGGGAATATCAACCAACGGGTTTGAAGGTCAAATTTCAGGCAAAAAAAAGCCCAAGTAGCTGATGGAAACTTGGGGCTTAAAAATGCATAAACCGTGGTGGTGAACGCGGGGCGATATTAACCCGACCTGACGACTTGTAACAAGATATTTACATGTAGAAAAATGAAATAATTTTTAGCTAAGTGCTTAAATAACCACACTTTTTTTACGTAAAAGACGGATTGCCGATCTTCAAAAATGCCAGGGACACGCAACGCCGGGCACCGGCTCGGCGGTCAAGACAAGACCGCGGCCACGGCTGTACGTCGAACCCAACGAACTACTGGATAGAATGTCTCGGTGTTGTTACCGGATGGCTGCTGGACGCTTCCAGATAGTCTTTTATGAGCTTACGAATGACTTGCGAAGTGGTCAGGTCAGAGAGCGCAGCGAGATCTTCAAGTTCTTTCTTGGTCGGCTGGTCAATCAATATGGTCAGGCGTGCAGTTCTATTGGGCATTTTACGATCCTTGTGACCTGCGCAGCGATGTGAAGGCTGCGAGCGGAATTCCAGTTCCTGGTTTAAATGATAAATACAATATTCTTAAGCCCAGTGGACCATAGTCAAAACCTCGGGTATTGCCCAACTTTCTGCGCGAAACACCGGACCGGTGCCCGCACCCTCAGACGCGCTGTGGCTTCAACGCTTGGTGCAGATCGGACTGTTGGCGTGAGTCATCGCGCGTTCGGCACCCATGCTGTAGTAATGCATGGGACCTGCGCTGCAGAGCGTTTCCGGCAGGCCCCAAGGGTCTTCAGTGATACGGCTTTCGACCACCAGGCAGCCAGTGGCTTCGTAGGTCCCGACAAAAACCACCTCGACTTTGCCCTCGCGCTTGCCAGAGGCAATTTCCGAAACACGGCCATTTTCATGGTAAACCGTCACAAAATGCGCATCCGGGTATTGCTGCATGAACAGCTGATACACATTGGATCTTATATACATCTAACAACTCCTGGCTCAACCACCCACTAGTTGCCAACAGTAGCGCGACTTCGCGGTTAATTTCCACCCACTAACTTTGCTACTAACTGACAAAGTAGAGTAACCAGGCATTATTCAACCAAAACAGCGTCATACCCACAGGGTATGGTACTGCACCCATTTGATATTAGACGCCCGCCCCCTCGGGCTTTAGCGTGATGCTCAGCAGGTGCGCCTGAAAAAACTACAACTAGAAAGCACTCGGAGCCCCCCATGAGCAGTCACTACTCAATACCCGAACTGATCGATGACTCGCGCCTCAGCGCCTTTCAGTGGCGGATTTTCACCCTGTGCTTCCTGGTGGCGATCCTCGATGGATTTGATACCCAGGCCATTGCCTTCACCGGGCCGTCGATTATCCAGGCCTTTGGACTAGGTCCCGGGGCTCTGGCGCCGATTCTCACCGCGGGCATCGTCGGCATGGTGCTGGGCGCCATGTCGCTGGGGCTGCTCGGCGACAAGCTGGGCCGACGCCCGACCATCATCGGCGCCGTGGCGCTCTTTGGCTGCGCCACCCTGGCAACCGCATTCGCGCAAACCACCGAGCAGATCCTGGTTCTGCGCTTTATCGCCGGTCTCGGCATGGGCGGTGCGACCCCAGTGGTGCTGTCGCTGGCGGCGGAATACGGGCCGGCGAAAAACCGCGGCACCATCATGACCACCGTCCTGCTCGGCCTGCCTGCCGGCGCGATTCTCGGTGGATTGCTCGCGGCCAAAATGCTCCCGGTGATTGGCTGGCAGGGGATTTTCCTGGTCGGTGGAATCACCCCGCTGGTGCTGCTGGCGGTGCTGATGATCTGGCTGCCGGAGTCGCTGCACTTTCTCACCCGCCATCGCCTTGGCAGCCAGCGCGCGCGGATCGAACGTATTGTCGCCACCATCAGCGGACGTCAAACGCCGGCAGACAGCACCTTCAGCGTGCCCGAAGTCGAGGTCAAGACCAGCGTCAACTCATTGTTCAGCGGCGGCCTGGCGCGCACCACCTGCGGCATCTGGACCATCTACCTGTTCAACTGGGTCGCCTGGTTCATGTTCCTGTCCTGGTTGCCGACCGTGCTCAAGGCCACCGGACTCCCCGCCGAACAGGCGCCCATGGGCACTGTGGCGGTGAACACGGTGTTCGTGGTCTGCGCGATTCCGCTGGCTATCATCCTGCCGAAAATCAACGCTCGCCTGTTGCTGCTGGCGCTGTTCCTGTTCGGCATCGCCATCAGTTGGGGCCTTGCCAATAGCGGCACCAACTGGTCGCTGGTGTTCATCCTCGCCGGCGCCGCAGGCCTGGGCATCGGCGGGCAGCAGATCGTGCTCAACTACATGGTCGCCCAGGCCTACCCCACCGCCTTGCGGGCCACCGCCACCGGCTGGGCGATTGCCCTGGGTCGGGTCGGCGCCATCATTGGCTCGGCGAGTGGCGGCTGGTTTCTCGAACATGGCGGTCCATCGGGCTACTACAGTGCGCTGATCGTGCCACTGGTGATCGCAACCGCCGGGTTGCTGATCATCCGCAGCCAACCCCAGGCCGTGCCCGCTCATTCGCCAGTGTCACACTGACTGACGTAGGGCGTGACGAACATCCAGTCCCAGACGACAGGTGGGCTATTTGCATGGCGCAACCCACTATTTCGTGCAAGCTGCATGGCATCGCGCGCCCAGCCGACACATAAACCTTTGATTTTACATGACTAATTAATTCATCCCGCTGGCACAGGCCCTGCAACCTCTATTGGGAGTTTGCGCGCTAGGCACAGACCTACCGCAATGCCCCCGTGACCAAAGAGGTGACCTGCATGAACGCCATTGACCTGTTGCAAGCTGACCACGAACGCGTCAAAGCCATTCTCACCCAACTCAGTGAGTCGACCGATCGCGCCGTGAAAAAACGCACCGAACTGGTGGCCAAGCTGGAGATGGAGATCGCCATCCACACCCGCCTGGAAGAGGAGATCCTGTACCCCGCGTTCAAGAAAGCCGGGGGCAAGGAGCAGGACGAAATGTACTACGAAGCCAAGGAAGAACACCGCACAGTCGATTCCCTGGTATTGCCCGACCTCAAGCTGACCGACCCCACCACCCCGCAATTCGCCGGTCGGGCCAAGGTGGTCAAGGAGCTGCTGGAGCATCACATCGAGGAGGAAGAAACCGAGATGTTTCCCCAGGCGAAAAAACTCTTGGGCAAGGCCACACTCGAAGAACTGGGTAAACAGATGGAAGCCATGAAGGCCCAGTACAAAAAAGACCTAAGCGCCGGCAAAATCGCCGCCTGACCGCCGGCAGTGCTGGCCCAGCCGTCATGCGTTGGGCCAGACTGCCCCTCTGTGCGCGAACAGTTAATAGGACTGCATGCAATTCAGTCACAATTGTTTAACGCAACTCCCCCACCATTCGTCGCGTAGCGATAAGTCATGGGGTTAGCCCTATACTGTCTGGCTTAGGGATTGCACAGGCCCGCACTAGCGCCGCACAACGTCGGAATTCTGACGCGCAGGGCTAATTCAATCTAACGTTCAAGGACACCAGCGAAACGCTTGGTCAGTCATCGGAGATGTATCGTGTCAACTCTTTCTGAAATCGCAGCGAACCACGCGAAAATGGCCAAGGAACTGGAACAAGAGTCGACCCGACTGAGTGAGCGCGCGCCCCAGGTGGTGGGCAATCTGGAAATTACCTGCACCGATGAGCAACCGCCGATACCGCTGCACCTCATGGCCGGCGCACAGGACAACACGCTCGGTCAGGCCGCCAGCTACTGACGCACAGGCGTCAGCAATCAGGTGCTTTTCAGTCCTGATCCGAACCCCCCATGCATTGCGCGGTGCTAGCAAAGGAAGTGCCCGCCTGCTGGACTAAAGCACGCCACTCATCACTGCTGATCAGTTGGGTGCGCTCCATGTGGTCGGCGGCGAGCAGCAGTTTGTCGTAACGATCCTCGGCGTTGATCAGGCTTGGCGGCATCAGGAACAACCTGCGCCAATTGGTCAGCGCCTGGTTCCTCAGGTCATCTTTCATAGGCTCCCCTAAATTGCCTGTACCGGTCGCGACTAGCCGAAGGTCAGCATGCTGAACAGATTGAAAACCGTATAGGCCGTGGCAGCCATCAAGATCAATGCCGCGAAGATTTTTTGTTTTATCAAGTGCAAACATCCCTGTCCCGACGGCGTGGCGGCACGCTGATGTGCCGCTCGAGAGTATGCCGACAGCAATATCAATACGCCATCACCCTCGACAAAAAAAACCTGCCCGCCCGCACTCAGCCCCGCAGTACAGCCTTGAGCAACGGATCATTCAGATACGCAACGTTCAATCGGGTCCATGGATTGATGCGCGACTGCTCTGCGGAAAAAATGTGCCCCGGGGCGATCATGAAGCCCTTGGGCAGCAGTTGCCGAGTCAACTCCCGGGCGTCCTCGATGTGGGGAAACCTGACCCACAGATACAGGCTCTGCTCTGGGCAGACGAAGACCTCGGCGCCGATCTCCTCCAGCATCTGCAAGCCCGCAGCGGTGGCGTTTTTCAAGCGTTCCTGGAGTCGAATCAGATGCCGCAGGAAATGCCCTTCCGTCAGGATCACGTCGACGGTGCGCTCACACAGCTCCGAAGTGCTGGTGTGCAGGAGCATTTTCAGGTCGCCCAGTTCGTCGATCACCTCTTTGCTCCCGGCGATAAAGCCAACCCTCAATGCCGCCGATACCGACTTGGAAAAGCTGCCCACGTACAACGAGCGTTGCAACTGATCCAGCGCAGACACCCGGATCGCCGACGCCGGTTTGAAGTCGGCCAGGGCGTCGTCGTCCACCAGAATAAACTGGTGTTGTTGCGCCAGCTGCACCAGCCGATGAGCCTTGCCAGGGGAAATATCGGAGCCAGTGGGGTTGTGCCCAAGCGACTGGATGAAAAACAACTTGGGCTTGTGCAGGAGCAGGTGTTGCTCCAGCACGTCCATGTCCGGCCCATCCGCCAACCTGGGCACCGATAACATCCGCGCGCCTTGCAACTGCAACTTGCCGAACAGCGGGTAGTAGCCTGGGTCCTCGACCAGCACGCCATCGCCCGGGGCAATGAAGCGGCGGATGATCAGGTCCAGTGCGTGATTGGCGCCGTGGGTGGTGACAATCTGCCGCGCACTGGCGCCGATCGAATAGCTCGCCAGCTTCTGTACCAGGTGCTGGCGCAGACTGGCATTACCCAGGCGGTTGCCATAGCGAAACAGCGTGGTGACTCCGGTGCGCATGATTTGCCGGGTGAACTTGTCCAGGCGCATGTCCATCAACCACTCCACCGGTGGAAACCCCTCACCCAGCGGTGAGTGTCCCGGTTCCCGCACGAACTGCTGGCGCATCAGCCAGATGGTGTCCATCGCCCGCGTGAACGGCAGGGGTTCTTCCGGCTCGCTGCTGCTGGTTGCGCCCTGTTTGACGAAAAACCCCTGGCCGTGCCGGGCCTCGACCAAGCCTTGCGAGGCCAGCGCTTCATAGGCGTTGATCACCGTGTTTTTCGAATGACCGAACAAGCGCATGCACTCGCGCAGCGAAGGCAAGCGATCCCCCTCGCGGTAGGTGCCATTGCCGATCTGCTCGACCAGCGATGCGCTCAGTTGTTCAGCCAGTGTCAGTCGCGCCATAGTCGCTCATCCGCCATCAATGATCACCGAGGGTACAGCTTAGGTACTGTCTGTCCAAACTGTACCTTTTTTACCGGAACACATGCGCTTAGGGTGACGGCAACTTAAAAACAATAACTGCAAGAGGCCTCCTCCCATGAGTATCGACTCCCGTCTCCCCATGTTCCGCAGCATGTCGCCGGCCGCGCGCCTGGAGCATTTGCAAGAGCTGCTCGGGCTTGGCGAGGATGATGTGACCCTGCTGCGCGATGCCGGCGCCCTGCCCCTGGACATCGCCGACGGCATGATTGAAAACGTGATCGGCAAGTTCGAACTGCCCTACGCCGTGGCGAGCAATTTCCAGATCAATGGCCGCGACGTGATAGTGCCGCTGGTGGTGGAAGAACCTTCGGTGGTCGCCGCCGCATCGTTCATGGCCAAGCTGGCCCGCGAGGCCGGTGGATTCCAGACCTCCAGTTCGCTGCCGCTGATGCGCGCCCAGGTGCAGATCGTCGACATCGCCGATCCGTTCAACGCCCGCCTGAGCCTGTTGCGCCACAAAGAGCAAATCATCGAGCTGGCCAACCGCAAGGACCAACTGCTCAACCAGCTCGGTGGCGGCTGCCGCGACATTGAAGTGCACACCTTCGCCCAGAGCCCACGCGGGCCGATGCTGGTGGCACACCTGATTGTCGACGTGCGTGATGCCATGGGGGCCAACACCGTCAACACCATGGCCGAGGCGGTGGCGCCGCTGCTGGAAGAAATCACCGGCGGCAAGGTGCGCCTGCGGATTCTCTCCAACCTGGCGGACCTGCGCCTGGCCCGGGCCCAGGTGCGCATTGCCCCCGAACTGCTGACAACCGCCGCCTATCAGGGCGAGGAAGTCATCGAAGGCATTCTCGACGCCTACAACTTCGCCGTGATCGATCCCTACCGCGCCGCCACCCACAATAAAGGCATCATGAATGGCATCGACCCGCTGATCGTCGCCACCGGCAACGACTGGCGCGCCGTGGAAGCCGGGGCTCACGCCTATGCCTGCCGTAACGGCCATTACGGCTCCCTGACCACCTGGGAAAAAGACCGCCAGGGCCATCTGGTCGGGACCCTGGAAATGCCGATGCCGGTCGGACTGGTCGGCGGCGCCACCAAGACTCACCCGCTGGCACAACTGTCGCTGCGCATCCTCGGTGTGAAGACCGCCCAGGAGCTGGCGGAGATCGCCGTCGCCGTTGGCCTGGCGCAAAATCTGGGAGCGTTGCGGGCGTTGTCCACCGAGGGCATTCAACGCGGCCACATGGCCCTGCATGCCCGCAACATTGCACTCTCGGCAGGCGCCAAGGGCGAGGAAGTCAGCTGGCTGGTCAAGCAAATGGTCGAGTCCCGCGATGTACGTGCCGACAACGCGGCGCGCCTGCTCGAACAAAAGCGTGGGCAGTGCTGAGCATGCCCTTGGATCATGTACGCCTGGTGGAAGTCGGCGCCAGGGACGGCCTGCAGAATGAGCGACGCACTTTGCCGGCGTCGGTCCGGGTGCAGTTGCTGGAGCGCCTGGCCGACGCTGGTTTGCGGACCCTGGAAGCCGGCGCGTTTGTATCAACGCGCTGGGTACCGCAGATGGCGGGCACCGACCAGGTGCTCAAGGCCCTGCCTTCGCGCGCCGGTGTCAGCTGGACCGCGCTGGTGCCCAACGTCCAGGGGCTGGAAGCCGCCATCGCCGCAGGCTGTCGCGAAGTCGCGGTGTTCGCCGCAGCTTCAGAGGCGTTCTCGCAGCAGAACATCAACTGTTCTATCGAGCAAAGCCTGCGCCGTTATCAGGAAGTGATCGTGCGTGCCCGGGATGCCGGCGTCCGGGTCCGCGGCTACGTGTCGTGTGTCATGGGCTGCCCTTTCACTGGCCAGGTCAAACCCGAGGCTGTCGCGGCCGTCAGCGCGGCACTGTTTGGCATGGGCTGTTATGAGATCAGCCTGGGCGACACTATCGGTACCGGCACGCCCGCGGCGACAACTCGCTTGATCGAAGCCTGTAGCCAGGTGGTGCCGGTCAGCGCGCTGGCCGGGCACTTTCATGACACCTATGGCATGGCGATCGCCAATATCCATGCAGCACTGGCAAGCGGAGTCCGGACATTCGACAGCTCGGTTGCCGGCCTGGGCGGCTGTCCGTATTCGCCAGGGGCCACCGGCAATGTGGCGACCGAGGACGTGATTTACCTGCTGGACGGCCTGGGCATGAGCCATGGCGTCGATCTGGATGCGCTGATCGAAGTCGGTGAATTCATCAATGCCGAGCTCGGCCGGGAGACCGCATCCCGTGTGTCCCGCGCGCTGCTGGCGAAGCGTGGCAGGTTGCACATCCAGTAAGCCGCATCTCTTCACGTTCATAACAATAAAAGCCCGCAAGGGCAGTGGGAGAACCTCCATGAAACAAGAGCTCTACGAAGTCTGGGGCGACACGGTCGACGCCCGTCACCTGGTCTACGCCATTGGTATTGGCGCCACCGTCAGCCTCGGCACCTTCTTCATCGCGCAACACCTGCTGGTGGGCTGGGTCGAGTCGGCACAGATGGCCCGCGCCTACGCGATGCTGGTAGGGATCCTTGGCTGCCTGGCCGGTGGCGCCATCAGCGCGCGGCTGTTCAAGCCCAAGCGGCATGTGATCGAACACGTGGCGGATCCGGCATGGCGAGCAAAAATCCTCATTGAATTGCAGAACGAGTACGACCCCCTCGGCCGCCTGTCCGACCTGCCGCCGGCGACGATCGCGGAACTGCGGGAAATGGACCTCTACGAGTTGTTTGCCGATTACGAGAAAGGCCTTGCCGCGCCAGATGTCCCGGCAGCCCCCGGCGCATCCATCAGCGCAGTACGCAGCCATGGGAGTCGGTCATGATCGCTCCCCTGTTGGATCAGATTCTCATCGCCTTGGGCATGGGCATCCTCGGCGCAGTGATTTTTGCCGGGATCGGACTCATCTCCGGCAGCGATGAAACCACTACCCTCGCCCCCTTGACCTTGCTCGTGGTGCTGCTGGGCGTGCCCGCCGCCGGGGTGCTGACCTTCTTCCTCGCGGGAGCGGTGGCCAAGCACATGACCCATGCCGTGCCCACGGCGCTGCTGGGGATTCCGGGCGACACCATGGCCACGCCACTGATGCGCGAAGCCAACTTCCTGCGTAACCTGGGCGTTCCGCACATTGCCCTGCGCAAGATGATTTCCGGTGCAGTGATTGCGGCGTTGATCGCGGTGCCGATGGCCGTGCTGTTCGCCCTGATGCTCGCGCCCTTCGGTGACATGATCAAGCATGCCGCCCCCTGGGTGTTCCTGCTGGCGGCAATCGCCATCGCCTGGTTCTCCAAAGGTCGCCTGGCGGCCGTGCTGACGCTGATCCCCTTCGTCATGGTGATTGTCGGCCTGCAAAGCATTACCGGGCAGTACGGGGTCAAGCTCAGCGTCAGTTACTTCCTGGGCATAGCCATCGGGCCGCTGATCGCCGCGCTGTTCTCCATGCTCGCACCGGCCGAGCGGGCGACCATGCGCCGTGAGGAAGTGCGCACGTTCTCGCTGTCGCCCGACGTCAAAAGCTGGGGCGGGTTCTTCCCCAATCCCCTCAAGGTGCTGGACAGCAAACAGAGCATGTGGACGGCGATTACCGCGGTCGTCTCCAGCGCCACCTTTGTGTTCAGCCCGGTGGCCATGACCGTGATCATGGGCGAGGTCGTCGGCTCGCGGATCAAGCACGTCTACCATCGCCTGACCACGGTCATTACCGCGCGCAACGGGGTGACCGAATCCACCTACCTTGCCGAGGCACTGATCCCGCTGATCGCCTTTGGACTGCCCCTGAGTCCCGTCGCTGCGGGCCCGGCTGCGCCATTGTTCAATGCGCCTCCGCGTTTTAGCGTCGACACCGCAACGGGCCAGGTCAACAACCTGCACACCCTGCTCAACACCTGGGAGTTCCTCGGCTACGGCATGTTGGCGGTGGTGGTGGCGATCCTGATCGCTTACCCGTTCACCATGAATTACGCCCACAGGGCGGCGTCCTATGTGTCGCGCAAGATCAGCCACGAGGCAGTGATCTCGACCTTCGTTGGCCTGATCCTGGTGATCGGCATCTGGGAGGGCGGCCTCCTGGGCTTGGCGGTGATCGTCACCATCGGCCTGCTGGGCGGTTTTCTCTCACGCTTCCTGGGCTTCAACATCGGGGTGCAGTTCATGGGCTACTACACCGCCGTGCTCACGGTCCCGGCCCTGGTTGCCCTGTTGCACAGCTAGGGCTTGGCGGCACCTCGTCCCGTCGTAAGCCACCACTACTCAAACAGCGCAGTTTTTGCGCAGGCCTCGCCCTGCGGGGGAGTCCTGCGCTTTAAAAAAAGGAAATAACAATAATGAAGATCCTTGCACGCTCAAGCGCACCCCGCCTGGCCACCCTTTTGCGACCTGCAGCGCTGGGGATTGTGTGCTCGACCGCTGCGGCCGGGGCATCGGCCGAAGGTTTTGTCGACGACGCCAACGCCACCCTCAACCTGCGCAACTTCTACCACAACCGCAACTTTGTCGACCCGACCTATCCGCAAGGCAAAGCCGAAGAGTGGACGCAAAGTTTCATCCTCGACATGCGCTCAGGCTATACCGCCGGCGCAGTCGGCCTTGGGGTCGATGTGTTGGGCCTGTACTCGCTCAAGCTCGATGGCGGGCGCGGGACTGCCGGCACCCAATTGCTGCCGACCCATGACAGCGGCAGGCCCGCAGACGATTTCGGCCGCTTCGGCGTGGCGCTCAAAGCCAGGTTCTCGGCCACCGAACTGAAGGTCGGAGAATGGATGCCCCTGCTGCCGATCCTGCGCTCCGATGATGGCCGCTCCTTGCCCCAGACCTTTCGCGGCGCACAGCTGACTTCAAGGGAAATTACCGACCTGACCCTCTACACCGGGCAGTTTCGCGGCAACAGCCCGCGCAACGACGCCAGCATGGAGCGCATGTTCATGGCCGGGCGGCCCAGCGCGACCTCGGATCGCTTCAACTTCGCCGGGGGTGAATACCAGTTCAATGACAAGGCCACCCAGGTGGGCCTGTGGCATGCCCAACTGGAGGATATCTACCAGCAGCAATACCTGAATGTGCTGCATAGCCAGGTGCTGGGAAGTTGGAAATTGGGGGGTAACCTTGGGCTGTTCCTGGGCGACGAGGATGGCGCGGCCAAGGCCGGCGAGATGGACAACAAGACCGTGTCACTGCTGCTGTCCGCCAAGACCGGCGCCAACACCTTTTACCTGGGACTGCAGCGCGTCTACGGCGAGACCGGCTGGATGCGGGTCAACGGCACCGCCGGCTACCCCTTGGCCAACGACACCTACAACTCGAGCTATGACAATGCCCGGGAGCGCTCCTGGCAACTGCGTCACGACTTCGATTTCGCGGCGCTGGGGGTACCAGGGCTGACGATGATGAATCGCTACCTGTCCGGCGACCATGTCCAGACCGCCAACACCCGCCAAGGCAAGGAATGGGGCAGAGAGTCCGAGCTGGCCTATGTCATCCAGAGCGGCCCGTTCAAGGACCTCTCCGTGCGCTGGCGCAACTCCACCCTGCGCCGGGACTTCAGCAACTACGACATTGATGAAAACCGCCTGATCTTCAACTACCCCATCAAGTTCCTGTAGTCGCAGGCCCCTGCGTCGGCAAGCCAACGCCTGCAATCGGCGCAGCGCAAAAAAATTGCGCTGCGCCCCTGCCGACGCACACGCGTCCGGCCTCCTCCCGCTGATGTGGCTGCTACGCTGAAACCACCACGGAGGATTCACCATGCCCAATTCCGACCTGCTGCCTTCCCTGCTCTTCAAGCTCAACGAAAACCAGCTCGCCCTCGAAGCGGCCATCCTGGAGTTGTCGAACTGGGTCGAACTGAGCGGCTCGGCCGATGTCGCCGACCACGTGCGCAGCGCCCTGGACACCATCGACCACAACGAGGAATTCATCAGCCTGACGCTGGCGGTGCTGATGACGCCCGAGTGACCCAGTGCCTGCCCCCGGCACAGGTGCCGCTACCCGGCAAAATACTTCAACAACCACAACGCCCCCATCCCGACCGCCAACGTCAGGAGCGTGTTGCGCGTCTTCCAGGCGACCCAGGCCGCCAGGATGGCCGCGGGGATCTGCGCATTAGCCAGGACAAATTCACCCTGGCCACCGGGGTAGACCACGGCGGGCAGCACCAGGGCCGCCAGCACACTCGCCGGCACGTAGAGCAAGGCTCGCCTGAGCAGCGCCGGGATGCGCAAACGGCCATACAGTTCGACAAAGGAAAGACGCATCACGAACGTGCCCAGCCCGACCGCCAGGAACAGCCCCCACAAGCTCAGGTCGCTCATCGTGGTTGCCCCTCGGCATCAGCGACCGGCGCTTCGCTCGATGACCGCTTGCGCATACTCTCGAGCAACACACCCGCCACCACACCACCAATGGATGCACTGACCAGCCCCAGGTTGTAGGGCATATCCACCGCAAACACCGCGATCAATCCGCCCACCGTGGCGGCACCCAGACTCGGTGCACTGCGTATACCGGGAACCAGCAGCGCGAGAAACGACAGCGGTATGGCAAAACTCAGCGACCAGCTTTCAGGGATATTGGCGCCCAGGTAAATGCCCGCCAATACCGACAGCTGCCATACCAGCCACATCGCGACGGCGGTGCCGGCATAGTAATACTGGGCAAACCGCCCGAGTTCACCGGACGCCAGCTTGAGGCTGCACAGGGCGTAAGACTGGTCGGAAAGCATGTACGACAATGGCCAGGTCCAGCGTCGGGGCAAATGATGCAGATGGGGCGCCAGTGACGCGCTGTACATGATGAAGCGCAAGTTGATCACCAGGGCCGTGACCACAATCGCCACCGGCATAACACCGGTATGCAGCAATTGCAGCGCGACCATCTGCGCCGATCCCGAGTAGAACAGCAGCGTCATGCCCATGGTCGTGCCGGGCGACAGGCCCAGGCTGATCGCCATGACCCCCGTCAACAAACCAAAGGGCACGACCCCGGGACTCAATGGCATGAGTGCCCGCACACCGTGCATGAACGCTTCCCTTGCTGTGCGGTAAGACATTTGGACTCCTTCTATTGTGTTCGCGCCGCCAGGTATCGAGACCATAAAGCTTACAAAGCCTTGCCGGGGGATTTATCGTGTGCGGATGGATTATTGAGTGAGAGGTGGGACCTGGTGCTGACCGTAACGTGGATAAGACATGGCGAGAGCGCCGCCAATGCTGGCGGAGCATCATCGGACCCGGCCCTGATTCCCCTCACCGAGCGCGGTAGAGCCCAGGCCCAGGCCATTGCCGAGTCTATTGAGGCCGCACCGGACTTGATCGTTATGTCGCCGTTTACCCGAGCCCAGGATACCGCGGCCCCCACCCTCCGGAAATTCCCGGCGACCCCGGTGCAGGTGTGGCCGGTCGAGGAATTCACCTACCTCTCGCCCGCGGACTGCATGAATACAACGGCGGCGCAAAGACGTCCATGGGTTCAGGCGTATTGGCAGGCCGGCGAACCGGATCACAGCAACGGACCCGGGACAGAGTCATTCCATGGCCTGGTGCTGCGCGCGCAAACAGCGCTGCAGCAACTGCAGGGCAAGACCGGCTCGGTACTGGTATTCGGCCATGGGCAATTCATGCAAGTCGTACGCTGGCTGATTCTGCTGGCGCCGCAGCGAATCGATGCAGCTGCCATGGGCTCGTTTCGCGGATTCGATGAGGTCAATCCCATCGTTAATGGTGAAGCGGTTTGCTTCACCTTTGATGGAATGCGCTGGTCGAGCGCAGGTGTATTTTGTAGGAGCGAGCTTGCTCGCGATGAACGTCAACGATGACCCGCCACGCCTGACTCAACGCGGCGTCCTTACGTCCATCGCGAGCAAGCCGCAAGCGGGCGCCCGCTCCTACAGAGAGAACCCGTACACGCTACCGATCGTGCAGATGCTTTTTCAGGAATGACCGAGTCCGCTCGTGGACGGGGTTTTGCAGGATGTCCTGCGGTGCACCCTCCTCCACTACCACCCCTCCGTCCATAAACACAATCCGATCCGCCACTTCGCCGGCAAACCGCATTTCGTGGGTGACGATCAACATGGTCATATGCTCGGCAGCGAGCTGCTTCATGACCTGGTTGACCTCTTCGACAAGCTCTGGGTCGAGTGCCGATGTCGCCTCATCGAAGAGCATCACCTTAGGCTGCATCGCCAGCGCCCTGGCAATCGCCACGCGCTGCTTCTGGCCGCCCGACAGCCGCGAAGGATACTCATCGAACTTGTTGGCCAAGCCCACTTTTGACAAATATTCCATTGCCAGTTCACGCGAGGCTTTTTTCGAAAGGCCTTTGAGCTTGATCGGGCCAAGGGCAATGTTTTCAAACACGGTCAGGTGCGGAAACAGGTTGAAGTGCTGGAACACCATGCCCATCTGCTGGCGCACCGCGTTGATATGCTGCTCATAAGCGCGGCCTTTCAAAGGCCGATTGACTTGTTCACCCTCCAGCCAGATCTCGCCATCGTTAAGCACTTCCAACTGATTGATTGACCGCAACAGCGTGCTTTTACCCGAACCACTAGGGCCGATGATGGCGACGATTTGTCCGCGCGAGACCGAAAGATCGATGCCCTTGAGTACTTCGAGTGCGCCGTAAGCCTTACGTGCACCCTTGACCTCAACCATGAATTTTTCACTGTTCATCGTGACATCTCTACCTTTTTTTCGAGAAGGTGCAGGCCGACTTCCAGAACCAGATTGGCTGCATAGTAAATAACCGCAACAGTCAGATAGAACTCAAACGGGCTGTAGGTTTCACTCACGGCAAGCTGGGCGCTATACACCAACTCGGCAATACCGATGATGGAAACCAGCGACGTGTCCTTCAGCAGGACAATCAGGTTATTGCCCAGGGGGGCAATGGTGCTGCGCAGCGCTTGTGGGACGATGACGTAACGCTGGGTCTGGCCACGGCTCAGGCCAATGGAGCGAGCCCCTTCGATCTGCCCAGGGTCCACTGACACCACGCCGGCGCGAATCACGTCGGCGTTGTAGACCGCAAAGTGCAGGCTTAAACCAATGATGCCCGCCCCCAATGCGGGAATGTCGATACCGACCTGCACCAGGCCGTAATAAATCACGTACAACTGCAGCAGCAGTGGCGTACCCATCAGTAGCCAGGTAATAAAACGCACAGGCAGCGCCATCAGTTTCGGCGCATACAGCACGATCAGCGCGAAGGCGATCCCCGCCAGCAAACTCAAGATGCTGGAACTGACGAACATCACGACCGTCCACCACAGACCCGTCGCCAGCAACTCGGAATAAGGTGTAACTATGCTTAGATCCAGACCTTGCATGGGTATGTACTCACCTTGCCGCGAAACGATTATCGAGATAGTCGACGACAAATCGAACCGAGTAGACCATCACGATGTACAGCAACGCTGACACCATGAAAATTTCAAAGGGTTTGTAGGTCGAGCTGATAAAACGTTGCGCGGTATAGGAAAGTTCAACCACCGAAATAGTCGATACCAGGGCCGAGCCTTTGATCAGTGCGACCGCGTTGACCCCCAGCGGGCGAATCATCAACTTGGCAGCCTGGGGCAGCGTGACCAGCCACAACGTCTGGCGGCGCCCGAACCCAATGGAGCGAGCGGCTTCTTCCTGGCCCGGGTCGACGTTGCTGATGGCGCCGCGAATGGACTCGGCCATGTAGGCCGCAATGTTCAGGCCCAGGCCAATCACCCCTGCGGCGAACGGCTCCAGCTCAAGGCCGATCTGCGGCCCGCCGAAGTAAATGATGAACAATTGAACCAGGCACGGCGTGCCGCGAAAAACGCTGACGTAGATTCTTGCCAGGCACCGGAACAGGAACACCGTGGACAACCGCGCAGCCACCAGCACGAAAGCCACCAGCAAACCCAGGAGCAGAGCCAACACCGAGATTTGCACGGTAATCCACGCCGCTTCGAGGAAAAACGGGAATGTGCGCTGTATGAGTGTCAGATCCATGGGAACCCTCGGAAAAGTCGGATTGACTGGCCCGACCCGAGGTCGAGCCAGGCCTGCGATGAATCAGCGGATATCGTTGCCAATCCACTTCATCGAGATCTTTTCGTAGGTGCCGTCGGCGAGCATGTCCTGCAGGGCCTGCTGCATCGTCGCCTTGAGCTCAGGGTTGTTCTTGCGCAGCGCAATGCCCATGCCTTCAATGCCACCGTCGCTCTCGGGCGGGGTAATGATGCGCACCTTCTGCCCGGTTTCCTTGACGGCCACCAGCACCGGAACACTGTCCATCACCAGCGCGTTGATCCGCCCGGCCTCGAGGTCGACCAGCATTTCCGGCAGCCCTTTGTAGGTCCTGACCTTGAGGTTGCCACGCGCCCGGGCCCACTTGTCGTGGGCATCGCCGAGCGTGACGCCGACGGTCACATCCTTGAGGTCATCCAGGCTCTTGATGGGTGAGTCTTCCTTGACCACGATCGTGCGGCCCGCATGGTAATAGGGCCCGACAAAATCCACGGCCTTCTGGCGTTCCGGGGTAATGGTCATGGAGGCGATGATGGCGTCGTATTTCTTCGCCAGGAGACCGGCGATGATCCCGTCGAATGGCGTGGTGACGATTGTCACCTTGACCCCCATGCGCTCGGCCAGGGCCTCGCTGATGGAGGCGTCGAAGCCGACAATCTGGTTCTGTTCATTGGCAAAGCTGAAGGGAGAGTACTGACCGCTCATGGCGATCCGGATCTCCTTGGCCTCCTGGATCTTCTGCAGATCGTCAGCCAGAACAGAGGAGGTGGAAAGTAGCGCCGCGGCCGCCACGGTGGAAGCGACAATCAAGCCTTTGAGCTTTCTGGTTAGCATCGGTTGGCACCTTCGAAGAATTATTATTTATTTTTCAGGGGTTGTTCACCCAGCCTTCACGAAAAGTCTTGCATAGGCAATTTTGGAATGCACCAGGCAAGGTGTCAGCCTGCCTGACACATTGCCGGAGTTGGCCGACACTATGCCGGGTGGAGCGCGAAACGCTCGCTGCAAACCTCTGCCTCGCGCGCCATGGCACAGCGCCGTGGCTGCTGAATGCGAGGTCGACGCAGCGTTGCGCCGGGTTGAAAAATCCGGCGCCGAAATACTTCAAGAGTTTATGGAATGACCGCGGCATTTCTTTTCGCTTGTGGTAGCCAGGCGATCCTCGCTTTCATTGGAGAAAATCCATGCAGCCAGGGGCCACCCAATGACCGCGTCATCCATCAGCGAGTCCATCGCCATTGTCCACCCCATAACCTTGAGCCACGGTCTCAATGCCCATGTCTGGGACACGGACGGCAAGCGCTACATCGACTTCGTCGGTGGCATCGGCGTGCTCAACCTGGGTCATTGCAACCCACCGATTGTCGAGGCGGTGTGCACGCAAGCCAGCCGGCTGACCCACTACGCCTTTAACGCCGCGCCGCACGAACCGTACAAGCAGTTTATGGAGCGCCTGGCCAGGTTCATCCCGGTGTCTTATGCGGTCAGCGGCATGCTGACCAACAGCGGCGCGGAGGCGGCAGAAAACGCGCTGAAAATCGTCCGCGCGGCGACCGGTCGTACGGCGGTCATAGCCTTTGATGGCGGCTTCCATGGACGGACCTTGGCCACCCTGAACCTGAACGGCAAAGTCGCGCCCTACAAACAGCGGGTCGGCACCTTGCCAGGCCCGGTCTATCACCTGCCCTACCCCAGTAAAGACAACGGGGTCACGACTGAGGAAGCACTCAAGGCCCTGGACCGGCTGTTCAGCGTCGAGATCGACGTTAATGAAGTGGCCTGTTTCATTCTCGAACCGGTGCAGGGCGAAGGTGGGTTCCTGGCGCTCGAGCCGCCCTTTGCACTAGCACTGCGCAAGTTTTGCGATGACCACGGCATCCTGCTCATCGCCGATGAAATCCAGTCTGGATTCGGGCGTACCGGGCAACGTTTTGCCTTCACCCGACTGGGCATCGAACCGGATTTGATCTTGCTGGGCAAAAGCATTGCCGGCGGTCTGCCGCTGGGCGCGGTGGTGGGTAAAAAAGCACTGCTCGACACCTTGCCCAAAGGCGGACTGGGCGGCACTTACTCCGGCAACCCGATTGCCTGCGCAGCGGCGCTGGCCACCCTGGACCAGATGACCGATGCCAACCTGGCGGCCTGGGGCGAGTCGCAGGAACAGGCCATCCTCAGCCGCTATCAGGCCTGGCAGCAAGACAAGCTGTCGCCCTATCTCGGTAAGTTGACGGGTGTCGGGGCCATGCGCGGCATTGAGCTACTCACACCCGAAGGCGCGCCCGCCACTGCGGTATTGGCACAGCTACTGGAAAGCGCCAGGCAGCAGGGACTTTTGCTAATGCCCAGCGGAAAATCCCGGCACATCATCCGCCTGCTGCCACCGCTGACGATCGAGCCAGACGTCCTGGAAGCAGGCCTGGATATTTTCGAAAGCTGCCTGGCGGCCATTCGCTAAAACGCGCTGGCCGGCAAGGCCCAGGCACCTATCTGACCACGTGCGTGGATTCGGGTAGGTGCCTGGGCCCTGCATAGGTATCTACACAACTGTGGTGCGACGTTGCACCTGTGGGCGGACCGGGATGTGGGATTAGACCGAGTACATATCCATTTTTGCGGTAACGGCCTCCTATGGTTCCGCCTGACGGCGGCTCACTTTTGAACAGCGCAAAAGTAAGCAAAACGCTTTTACCCCACCACTCGGTGCCTCGCTTAGGCTCGGCATGCCCGTACTCCGACATTGATTTGGGGGGCCGCCGCAATGGGCCCTCCCTGGCCCAGTGCGGCTAAACCGGCGTCCTGCCGGTTTACCCCCCAAATCAATATCGGACTCCGGCCAGCGTGGTTAACGGGGCGCTCAGGATCAAAAACAAAGCGAGGCGGCCTTAGAGCCGACCTGATCGCTAGGGCATGCGCGGTGTGGCTTCTACTTCCTAAGACGCTGACGAAGTCAGCAATCTTTTGATCTCGCTCTGGCTCTGGCTCTGGCTCTGGCTTTTGATCCTGGGCGCCCCGTTAACCACGCTGGCCGAACGCAGGCTTGAAGCCGTGGGTAACCCGGCAGGACGCCGGGTTAGCCGCCCCGCGCCATGGATGGCGCGTGGCGGCGGCCCACGGATTCAAGCCGGAGTGAGGGCACACCGAGCCCAAGCGAGGTGCCAAGTGGTGGGGCAAGAGCCTTTTGCTTACTTTTGGGCTGTTCAAAAGTGAGCCGCCGTCAGGCGGAACCATAGGAGGCCGTTACCGAAGAAATGGATATGTACTCCGCCTAATCCAACACCCCAGAGACCGCCACGGCAGCAAGTTCCCTCGCCACAGGCCACTACAAAGTTGTGTAGAAACCTATGCTGGGCCCTGGCTAAAGCGCCGTGCCCATCACCCCATCACCCCATCAGCTTTGGCAGAAGCGAATCCGGTTGCCGAACGGGTCGTACACTTCCAGAACCTTGCCCCAGCCCTGCTCGACTATCTCCGGACGTCCGTAACCGTAGCGTTTGCCCTGCAACTCATCGCGGAGCATGTCGATGTTGTGCATCGGCACGAATATCGTCGCCCCGGGGCTCGCATCGCCATGGTGTTCAGACAGGTGCAGTTGCAGGCCGTTACGGCTGATGCCCAGGTACAGCGGCAGATCCGCTTCGAAGCGATGTTCGAATTCGACGCTGAACCCCAGGAAATCCAGATAAAACTCCCGCGCCTTGGCTTCGTCGAACATTCGCAGGATTGGAATGGCTTTGTCGAAGGTCACAGCGGGCTGGGGATTTTCTTCTGGCAGCAGTGCCGAGGCGGTGTTCCAGTCCTTGTAGCCCAACTGCTGGGCGACCAGTTCAAGCGCGGTGGAGTGGGACACTGGTTGATGGTGCTGCTCGAGCGAAGCACGCAGGTGCTTGGCCATTTGCTTGGCTTTGAGGATAGACAGCATTGTGACTCCCGGAGTCGAAGCATTCTGGTGCTCGCGTTGCCAAATCTCGACTATCAAGAGTGATACAGGAGAGTTTGAAAAAAACCTGCTTTCACCTTTCCCAACGGGAGCGAGCGGCGGGCAGCAGCGGCCAGCGCCGATAGTACACAACCGCTCGTGAAGCTGCCAACCGCTTGATCACTCCCAGGCTTTGCACCAGCCGCAAACGGCGTGCGACACCGTGGTTGTCGCACGCCGTTTGCGGGGATTTACTGGAGTGCTGCCCGGAAGCTGTCGTCCAGCACTTCCAGCAGGAAGTCCGCATTGGCCTGGCTGAAAATCATCGAGGGACGCATTTTCAGCACGTTGTCATACGGACCTTCGGTACCGATCAGGATGCCTCGCTCGCGGGCACCATCGGCGACCAGCTTGGCCATGTGCGTGGCGGGCACCTTGGTCTTGCGGTCGGTGACCAGTTCAATCCCAAGGAACAGGCCCTGTCCGCGCACGTCGCCGATCACCTCGTAGCGCTGCTGCAGCTTGCGGAAACCGTCGAGCAGATAGTTACCCATGGTCAACGCATTGAGCTTGAGGTTATCGCGCTCAATCACCTCCAGTACCGAAAGCCCCACCGCACAAGACACCGGACTGCCGGCAAAGGTATTGAAGTACTCCATACCGTTGTTGAAGCTGTCGGCGATCTCCCGGGTGGTCACCACCGCCGACATCGGATGGCCGTTGCCAATCGGTTTGCCCATGGTCACTGCGTCGGGCACCACGCCCTGGGTTTCAAACGCCCACCAGTGACTGCCGACCCGACCAAAGCCGACCTGGACCTCGTCAGCCAGGCACAGGCCGCCCTCGGCGCGAACCATGGCATAGACTTCCTTGAGGTAGTTTTCAGGGAAGAACAATTGCCCGGCGACGCTGGGAATCGACTCTGCCAAGAAAAATGCCGGGGCCCTGCCCTGCTTGCGCATGCAGTCAATCTGCTCCGCCACGCTTTGCGCAAAACGCTTGCCCAGCTCCTCGAACGGCCAATCGTCCGGCGCACGGTAGGCATCCGGCACGGTCGCTTCAAACACATGTTCGGCCCGGCCCTTACCGGCCTTGCGCTTGTACTTGTAGGGGCTGAGGTCAATCAGTTCCTGAGTGGTGCCGTGGTAAGCCCAATCCAGCACGATGGCATCGTTGCGCCCGGTGTGGTTGCGCGCCATGCGCAGCATGAGGCTGTTGGCTTCACTGCCGGAACAGCCAAAGGACGCCACCGCCAAGCCTTCCGGCAAGGTCGCGGTGAGCCGCTCGGCATACTCCACGATATTGTCGTGCAGGTAGCGGGTGTTGGTGTTCAGGCGTCCTGCCTGGCGCGCCAGTGCTTGCACCACATCCGGATGGGAGTGGCCGAGGTGGCACACGTTATTGAAGCAGTCCAGATAGGCCCGGCCAAAGTTATCGATCAACCAGACCCCATCGCCGCGCACGAACTTGATCGGGTCAGAATAGGAAATCGACAGGTTGGGCAGCAGCAGCTCCTTGCGCTTGGCGACAATCTCAGCCTTGGTGCGTCCATCCTGGCTGTAGGTTTCTGGCGGGATCCCGGCCAGCGTCGAGGTGTCGGGGAACACATCGGCCCAGACCTCACGATAGGCCCGTTCACCGACCCCGATGAACTCGCTCGCTTTCAGGCCGATGTCCGTGGACATCTGGAAATGCACGTGGGGAATCCACCCGCCGTTTTCCTGATCCGCCCCCATGTGCCCGACCAGCGCCCCCGCTTCCAGCTGATCACCGGGCTTCAGGCGACTTAGCGCTTCATGGGCCATGTGGCCCCACAGGGTCAGGAATGGCGGGCATCCTTCAGGGGAGTGCTTGAGCATGATCAGGCCGCCGTAGCCCAACGGCTCCCACTCGACCTCGACGCTCTGCACCACCCCGGCGACCGGCGTATAGAGCGGCGTGCCAGCGGGCATGATCAGGTCGACACCGACGTGCACGATGCGCCGTTGCCCCTGGATGAAGCGCGACTCGAACGCAGCGTCGGTGTAGATGGTTCTTTCCTCGCCCCACGGCCCGATGCCCAGCGGCACCTTGTGCTCGGCCGCAAAGTCTTCCCACCACTGGGTGGCCTCTGCCGGACGCTGCTCGGCGGAAGCGACAGTCATCACATGGGCGGCATCGCCGAACGGCGCAATGGCCTTGTTCATGCTCGCCGCCGAAGGCCGCACGATATCCGCGAAGGACTGGCTATTCTGCGCCACCCAGCGGCGAATCGCCCCCGCGCCTTCGACCGCGTCAAACCCACAGGCCTTGCGCAGGATTGCTGTCGCCAGGCGCGGGTTCATCGCGTCCATCCGCTCCAGCAGGCGCCAGGCCGGTGCTTCGCTGATGGCAAGGTAAGGGTTGTCTTGCGTCTGGTCGTGGCGCGAGGCCGACAAGGTCACGCTGGTCACCAGGCGCATGGCGATCAGGTTGAACAGGACGTCCAGTTCCTCCGGCTGCAGCGGGTACTTCTCATGGAACCCGGCAGCCAGGGCGGCGGCCGCGCCGATGGGGTCCTGCATGTCGAGAATCGAATAGGCGCAGGTGATGGCTACTTCGGCGATCAGAATCGTGTGCACCGCATCGCCAAAATCGATGATGCCCGAGACTTTTTGGTGATCGCCGGAATCGACGAGGATGTTCCAGTCGTTGCCGTCATTGTGAATCACCTGGGCACGCAGGCGCGCAAGCCGGGGCTGGACCTGTTGTTCGAAGGTCTCGATGAAGCGCTGCAGAATCGCCCTTTTGGCCGGGTCCTTGACGAAGTGCAGGCGTGCCCGCGAACGGGCGGCGTGGCGCAGATCCCAGTCCAGATCGCGGACCGCGCCGGGGTGCATAAAGCCCTGCAGCGCCCGATCGATCTCACCGAAGGACTGGCCAAGGCTGCGCATCAATTCGAAGGTACGCTCGACCTCGGCCATCGGCGTGCCGTGCAGCCAGCTGACCAGGCGCACCGCATGGGTCTCGCCGGAGGCCGCCACTGCCGTGGCGAGGAAATCGCCGGCCAGGCTCTTCTTCAGGAACGGCACGGTCAGCTCGGGATTGTGCCTGGCGAGGTGGCTGAGAATGGCCGTCTGGAACTCGCTTTCAACCCGTGGCTCGGTGGAGTTGACGACTTTCAGGATCCACCCTGCATCGCTTTGGGTCTGCAACCGATAGTTGCGATCTCGCTCACCGTCCAGCGGCGTGGCGGTACCGATTACGTTGAAAAGCTGCGCGCCCAGCTTTTCGGCATCGCCTGTCGAGAACTGCGGGGCAGGATGCGAAAGATTAGTCATAGTAATTGTTTTCCAAGCCATTTTTTTCAGATAGCTTGGCACGCGAAACCAGGGAAGGCAGTAAGTATACGGTCGGCTTTGGCCTGCATATTGTCGGAATCGACCGGCACAAAATCGGCAGCAAAAATGGGGAGTTGATATGCGCGACCTGGACACCAAAGACCGCGAAATCCTGGAAATCCTGTCGAAAGAAGCACGCATCGCCCTGAAGGCCCTGGCCGCGAGGATTGGCCTCTCACGCAGTGCTACCAGCGAGCGCGTGATCAACCTGGAACGCAACGGCGTGATCCGCGGCTACCGCGCCGACATCGGCGAAATCGACGCCCACGTGATTCGCGCCATCTTGCTGGTCAGCCTGAAACGCACCCCCGCCATCGGCCTGCTCGACCTCCTGGCCCAGAACTCCCAGGTACGGCGCGTCTCCTCGGTCAGTGGCCAGCTCGACCTGGTGATCGAGGTTGAATCGCGCACCATCGATGACCTCAATCGAGTCAGGGACGCCGTCGCGATTCACGAATCCGTTGAAGACATCACCACCGCAGTGGTCCTGCGGCGCGACATTGATCGGCAGTGATCCGCTGCTAGTCCGTGAGCGCTGATGCGCGCTCTGCCAGCGTGCGCTGCAGTTGCCGCAGATTGCGCTTGATGATCACCTTGTGCGCTGGACCGACCGGCACCATGTAGGCGCGGCCGAAGGCGTTGTGGGTGATCACCGATGAGGTGATCGTCATCACTCGAGCGCTTATCGACAGGCAAATCATCACATCCAGGTGCCGGTCCCGCTCGGTCAAAACCAACACGTCGGGGGCACAATGCTCCACCCGGAAAAAATCCAGGTAGTCCCCCACACTGACTGTCTCGCGCTGGGTAGCGGAAAAACCGCCGATGCGCTTCACCCCGAACAGCGAGGAAATCCGGTCCCTCACCCGGAACGCCAGGCGCATGAACCACCCCGTTTGCGCGGTAATGATGTTCCATGCCTCAAGCACACTGACATCCGCAGCCAGCGCGGCCGAGCGACAGTCGTAGTAATCCAGTTCGGACAGCGGACGCAGGGTGTGAACAGCTGATGTGCTAACCAAGGATAATCCCTCAACCTGGGTGAAAAGTTGTAGGAGCAGGCACCCGCTCCTACAGTGCGCGCGGTTGCGCGGATTATCAGGCTCGCCCTGGGTTTTGAGAATAGGATTTTTGCCCTTAGAGCTTCATCCCCACCGCCAGCCGGTTAAACGCATTCATCAAGGCCGCGGCCAACGTCAGGTCGCTAATCTCGACATCGCTGAAGTGCGCTTTCAATGGCTCGTACAATTCGTCTGGCGCGCCCTTCTCACTGACGTAGGTGAGTGTCTCGGCCCAGGCCAGTGCGGCGCGTTCGCGGGCGTTGAACAGTTCGCTGATGCGCCAGCCCGCCAGGCAATCCAGCTTCTCTTGCGCCACCTCACTGTCGCGCAAGGTCTGCGCATGTTTGCCCAGGCAGAACGCGCAGCCGTTGATCTGCGAGATGCGCAAGTACACCAGCTCCAGCAGCGGCAAGCCCAGGGAGCTGTCGGCCAGCGCCGTGTTGGTGGCGAGCAGGCCCTGGTAGGCGGCAGGCGACAGGGACGGAAACGGCAGTCTGAGTTGGCTCATGGTGAAACTCCTCGGTAGAAAAAATGGCTCAGGCACAAACGAGATGATTGAACAGCGGCTCCAGCGCCAGCCGGGCGCGGCTATCGTCGAGCGTTGCGCGGACGGCCTCCTCACCCAACACCAAGCCCTGAAGATAAGAAAAGTGCAGGTCGAACAGCCCAAGGGTATTCAGCACATGGCGCAGGTACGAACTCAGGAAATCCGCTTGCCGGGCCCGCTCACCCTGGTGAAAACCACCGGAACCGACAATCACGTACACCGGGCGATCGCACAGCAGGCCGGTCTTGCCCTCGGGGCCCGAGCTGAATGTGCGGTGAATGCGCAGGACGTAGTCGATCCACAGCTTGAGCGCGGCCGGCAGGGTAAAGTTGTGCATCGGCGTGGCTATCAGCAGCATATCGCTGCGCTCCAATTCGCTGATCAACGCCTCGGACAACTCGAACGTTGGCGAGTCGAAGGGCGTGGCCGTGGTCAGCGCACGGGCATAGTCCATATCCAGCGGGGGCAACGGCTGCGCGCCGAGGTCGCGCTCGGCCAGTTCGAGCTGCGGATAGCGGTTGCGCAGGGAGGCCACCAGCTCCAGTGCCAACTGGTTGGCGTGGGACACCTGCCCCTGCGGGCTGGCATTGAGCAACAACAGATTATTCATGCCGGATTTCCTGCCCGCAGGCTCTGGGTGAAATGCATGCCACGGGCCAACAGCCCCTGGCGAAAATAGAAGCGTTGGGCCAACGGCATATGCAGGCCGGTATCCAGCACCAGGTGATCACAATCGCGCTGCACGGCCTGCTCGCGAACCGCGTTCAACAGTTGCGCGCCCACGCCGCTGCGCTGCAGCTCGGGACTGACCACCAGATCATCAACGTAGATGAAACGCCCGTAGAGCAGGTTTTCCAACTCGCGGTAACCGGCCAGGCCGACCAGGCGTTCGCCCTCCTGCGCGGCCAGCAAACGGTAGCCCTGCTCCGCCTGCCGAACCAGTTGCGCCACATAGCGGTCCTGGTCATTGAGGTGCGGGCGCAACACGCCCATCAGCGCAAAGCTGGCCGCCAAGGCCTGCGGGTCGTCGAGGTGTTGAAAGGTGTAAGGCATGTGCGTTGTCCGCCGTGAACAGATGGCTCACTTTAGGGCGGTAATGGCTTAAGCTACAGGGCCGAAAAATGCATAAATGACTAGGCCATGATTCCGCCCTTCCAACTGGATCGCTGCCAACCAGCCCCCATCTATCGCCAGCTGTATCAGCGATTTCGTGAATCGATCGCCGACGGTCGCCTGCGCCCGGGAGACCGGGTGCCTGCCGTTCGCGCACTGGCGGCGGAGCTGAACCTGGCGCGCGGCACCGTCGAAGCGGCGTACCAGCTACTGATTGGCGAAGGTTACCTGACAGCTCGCGGGGCCGCAGGGACGGTGGTCACCCCTCACCTGGCAGCCGTTTCCTCGCCCATCCATCAGCCCCCGCTGGCATCAACCACGTACCTGGCCACCCACAGTGGGACGCAGCCGCTCGCCCTGCAGATGGGCCTGCCAGCGCTGGATGCCTTTCCGCGCAAGCTCTGGACCCGGCTGGCGGGCCGCCAGTTGCGCCAGGCCGGCCTCGAGGGGCTGGTCTACCCGGACCCACGCGGCCATGCGCCGTTGCGCGCGGCCATCGCCACCTACCTGGGCATCTCCCGCGGCATCACCTGCCGCCCTGAGCAGATATTCGTCTGCGCCGGCTATCGCGCGTGCCTGGACCTGATCAGCCACACCCTCATGCAGCCTGGCGATAGCTGCTGGCTGGAAGAACCCGGCTACTTCATGGCCCGCAACGCCCTGCTGGAAGCCGGCGCACAGTTGGTGCCGGTGCCCGTGGATGACCAGGGACTGGACGTCGCACAAGGCATCCGCCGCGCCCCGGATGCCCGCTTCGCCGTGGTCACGCCGACCCACCAGAGCCCGCTGGGAGTGTCGCTGTCACTGCCACGGCGCCTGGCCCTGCTGGACTGGGCCAACAGCCGGGGCAGTTGGATCATCGAGGACGATTACGACAGCGAATACCGCTACCAGGGCAAACCCCTGCCCGCCCTCAAGAGCCTCGACCAACAGGGTCGCGTGCTCTACACCGGGACCTTCAGTAAAGTGCTGTTTCCAGGCCTGCGCCTGGCCTACCTGGTGGTACCGGCCGACCAGAGCGAAGCGTTCGCCCGCCAGGCAGACCGACTGCATAACCACTGCCCGCACCTCCTGCAGGCAACCGTCACGGCATTCCTCAACGAGGGGCACTTCGCCCGGCACCTGAAAAAAATGCGCAGCCTCTACGCCCACCGCCGCCAATGGCTGGTGGAGGCGCTGCAACAACAAATGGGAGACCGCCTGCTGATCAACCCCCAGGCCGGCGGCATGCACCTGGTGGTGGGCCTTCGCGAAGGTGATGACAACCAGTTGGCACAGCGTGCCCGGTCCGTTGGCATCGCCGTCGAGCCGCTATCGCAGTGGTACCTGGAAGCCGAGCCGAGGCATGGCCTGGTGCTTGGTTTCACCAACATCACCAGTGCCGAACAGGCAACAGCGGTGGCGCTGCGCCTGGCGCAAATTATCTAGAAGGATGGAGTCAAAAGCAGCGGCGTCGCCGACGTTGAGCGTGCGCAGTGCCAGCCATTCATGACTCGCTCTCGGCGCTCTTGGCAGAATGGAATCCCGCGAAAATCATGCCGAACAGCCAGCCACCGATCATGGCTAGATAGATGGACCTGTACCCTGGGACGGTATAGGCCAGCAAATAATTGAGTGCCGTCACCGCAATGGCGGCAAAGAGAAACTGCTTACGCGTAAACCTGCTTAGAAAACGCTCTGCGGCGGCGTTCAGGGCCTTGAGGTACTTCATCGGTTTCATCCTTGAAAAACCCGGCAATCCTAACCCAAGCCCCACTGACACACCAAGGCGCAGGCTCCGTCGATTGGCAAGAAACCACAACCTATCGCTGCCGTTCAAATGGTTTTACGCGTTAGCCAGGCACCCCAGAACAGACTACTGAAAAAGCGCGTAGCGTCTGCGAATCCAGCGTCAAACATCAATTGTTGAACCGCCGCCTCGGAATGGGGTGGGTCGGCACCCTGAAGGATTTTCCCCAGCTTGGCCTTCACTTCATCCGCGCTGGCGCCATGCTGTCGCCACCGTTGCCCCCAGGCCGCAAGCAATAACGGTTGGCTGGCATAAGCATATTGATTGCCGGCGACAATCAACGGCGCACCCGGCTTTAGATGAACCCGAATGGAGCGTAAAATCTGTCGCTTCGCAGCATCCCCCTCGAGATGATGGAGCACCCCGATCAAGGTCGCTGCGTCGTATGACTCATCCGCAACCAGGTCTTCAACATGGCCGAGATGCAGGCTGGTTCGCTCAAGCAGATTGTTTGCCTGCAACTGCTGCGCCGCAGCCTCGAGCATCGGCTCGGATGGATCAACGGCAGTGAAGCGCCAGGTCGGCTCCAGCGCTGCCATCGCAATAATCTCCTGAGCCGTACCACCCGCGCCAACCACCAGCACTTTCGCCGAGCGCGCATCGCCCAGGCTTGCCGCCAGCATGCACGCAGCAAGATCCTGGCAGGCGTCATACCCGGCTAATGCGATACGGCTCTGGCGTGCGTACTCATTAGCCCGTGAAGTATCGAATTTTTCAGCTGAGTTCAGAGGGGATGATTTCAAGGCGGTTCTCCGTGTCCTTGAATCAAGCTACGCCAGATAATCCGATAAGAAAAATTCATTAATTTTATAAGAGGCATTCCTCAAAGGAATGTTCGGGACGGGTTCTTGTGAGGCGTTAGTTGCACGATGCGAAGGACAACCAGCGGCCACCAGCAGCCGCTGGACAGCCTCGTGGCGAGTCGGTAGCGTCGACCTTCCAGACGTATCAGTTGGAGGCGTGGCAATGACAACAGTCGATGTGAAATCCCGATTCGAAGCAACGCTTCTTCGTCCGGCGAAGCCTGGCAATGATACGTCTTGGGCGTTCTTGGTACTGCCAAGAGACGCGAGTGAACAGCTGCCGAGGCGAGGAAGGACGACAGTTGAAGGCACGATCAATGGATACCCTTTCCAGGCAACCCTTGAGCCGGATGGTCAGCTGAGCCATTGGCTGCAGGTCAGCGGAGCGTTACTCGAAGCCGCCGGCGCGGCCATTGGGGATGTCGTTACACTCGAGCTAACTCCTGTGAAGAAGGAACCCGAGCCTGACATCCCGCCAGATCTTCAGGAGGCACTGGCAGCCGCTCCAGAGGCTCATAAAGTCTGGAAAAATACGACGACCATCGCCCGAGTCGACTGGATACACTGGATTTCTTCAGCCAAGCAACTCAAGACGCGCGCAAAACGAATCAGTGATGCCTGCGACATGCTCGCGTCCGGCAAGAAGCACGTTTGCTGTTTCGACCAGTCCGGCTATTACAGTAAGGCCTTCCGCGCGCCCGAGGCCGTCTAAAAGGGGACGGATTTATTATCCCTGGCGTCAGCCCTTGGTCAGATCAACCAACGGCGTCTGCCGCACCTCAGTCTCCCGCCCACCCTGGATCTCGCTCACTTGCTTCAAGGCCTTGTCCACTGCCGCCTTATCCGCCAACAAGCTGTAGCTGATGCGGAACTGCTTGTGCTCCTTCGGCGCAATTGTCGGGACCAGGTTCAGTGGCCGCTGATAACGACGGTTGTAGGAAAAACTTGTCCCCGGTTCCAGCCCCGTGACATAGCCCTGGCCCTGGGTATCGGTGTTTTTCCACAGGGAAAACACCGGCAGTGTCTGAGTATTGAAGCCGACCGCAACGCCCAGGCTACCGGCCTTGTTATGCAACACCGTCAACGTATCGCCCTTGGCATCGGCATACGGCACCACGTTGTAAACCGTTTCGTCGTAGTCCTTGGTTGGTGCGCGGTAGGTTTGCCAATCGGGCAGATCGCCCTTGGCCTTGTCGTTGAACGGCGACACCTGTTTTACCGGCGCGGCGAAACGAGCGCCCTGCTCCAGGAACGGCGTACTGAAGTTACTGTGATACAGCGCCTGGTATTCCTTGGGATAGTCGCCGTTGTTGGTCAGAGTGTCGTTGAGGGCGAACACTACGCTGGCGGGTTCGGTAACCAGTTCGGTCGCGACCGAGAAGTCGACCTTCTTGAACGCCTGCTCTTTCAGTTCACCGCGCAGGGTGATGGCGTACGGTGGTTTCTCATCGATGTGCAGGGTGACTTTGTTCGCAGGAATGTTCGCGGCCCGACCGTGCAGGGTCAGCAGTTCACCGTTGTCGACGCCGGGGTGGCCGACCCATTCGTATCCACAGCGGGTGACCAGTTCATTGAAACCTTCCAGCCAGCCCAGGCCACCGCGGCCATTGAGTTCGATGAAGGACGGATTGACCACCTCCTTGACCGGCGAATCCCAGCCCATGCGCACATCACCGACCGAGGCCTGCAAGACGTTCATGCCGCGAGTTGGTACTACCGAGAGTTTCATCGTGCCGTTATCGATGTCGACGATGCTGACGCCCTCCTGCCGACCGCCGTGCAAGGTGCGCAGGGTAACGCTGAAGGGTTTGTCGGTTTTTATGCCGAGTTGCTGGCTGGTGATCTGCCAGTTCTGGGCGGCTTTGTCGGTGTCGAGCAGAACGTAATCCCAGGCCATGGCGTGGGAGGCAGCGGACAGTGCGCTGAGGGCAACAACGAGTTTGAGCGGGGTCATGGCGGCAGCCTTTCTTGGAGTTGTGCCTTTTTATAAACTTGATGAATCGTTTCAGCAAGCTTAAAAAGGGACAGATTTATTATCCCTGACAACCCACTGCCGCCGCTTACTGGTCCAGGAACTTGAAGACAGCACTGGCGAACAGTTCTGGCTGGTCAAGCATGACGAAGTGAAAGCTGCCATCAATGCGCCTGAAACTGATGTTTGGGGTCGAGACATAGGCGTTACGGAACATTGCATCAACCTGGGTCGCATCTACGCCGTAAAGCAAGTCGTAGGCATAGACGACCTCGACCGGCACCCTGATGCGTCCAAGCTCAGGCCGCAGGTCGGTGACCATCAGCTCATGCATGGCATCGGCCACGGTCTTGCGGTCCGAGCTTGTTCCCGCCGCGGCCAAGCCAGGCCTGACCGCTTCAGTTTTGGCGAGACGGGCGATGGATGCATGCTGCATGACTTCCGCCTGTTCAGCCGTTGCCGCTAACATTGCATCGCGCATCGCAGCAGCCTGCGGGGTCGCCGCTTCACTGGTCGCCGAAGGGTCAAACAGCAACGCATAAAAGGGCAGCGCATCGACAATCATCAGGCGTCCAACTTGGTCGGGATGACGAGCACCTAGCATCAGTGCCACCTCACCGCCCAACGAATGGCCAATGATGGCCGGGGCCTCGATGCGCTGGCTGCGGATATATTCAGCGATCGCCTCGGCCGTGGGCGCTACTACTTTCCCGCCTGGATCGGATACGGCAGGCGAGCCGGCAAAGCCAGCTACCTGTACCAGATGAAGACGGTGGCTCTGCTGTAGTCTGGAGGCCAAATCAGCCCACACTTCGTAAGACGACGCCAATCCCGGAATCAATATGATGTCTGGTCCCGAGCCTTGGACCAGCACCGAAATACCACCCTGTTTGATCGCTCCTGGCGGCAGGGGCGCAGCCTGGGCTGGCGATGCAGACACCAGCGCCAACGTTGTGCCGATCCCGGCAAGGATCATTCTCAAACGCATGGCGTTGCCCTTTTAGCGCAATGCGAAAAATAAGCGATATCACAGTCGCCAATCACACCGACGAGTAGGCAGCTTGAGGGGTACATAGCCATTCCTTTGACCGACAAAATATCGCCACTATACGGTGCACGAAGGCGCCGGGAAACTATCCTCTCATGCAATCCTTAGCGTCCGTTTTGGGTCGACAGCTGCCGGTCGCGATCGGCAGAAATCGGCTAAAAACGGTCGCTGGACACCCGACTCTACTAGGCGATATTGTCGACACGACCAGCCATCACTGTAAGGACAAGGAATGTTGCGCGTACTGGGTAAGGCATCATCGATCAATGTACGAAAAGTACTCTGGGCCTGCGCTGAGATTGGAATCCCCTTTGAGCGGGAGGATTGGGGTTCTGGATTCAGGTCGACGCAAACGCCCGAATTCATGGCGTTGAATCCCAATGCCATGGTGCCGGTCATCCAGGATGACGATTTCATCCTCTGGGAGTCAAACTCGATTATTCGCTACCTGGCGTCTCGCTACGACGACACCGGTTTGTACCCGATCGAAGCAAGGGCCAAAGCGCGTGTGGATCAATGGATCGATTGGCAAGCGTCGGATCTCAACAAATCGTGGAGTTATGCCTTTATGTCGCTGGTCAGGCATTCGCATGGGCATCAAGACAGCCATGCATTAGCAACCTCATGCGATGACTGGTCGAGGCACATGGAGATTCTCGATAGACAGCTCGACTCAACCGGGGCCTACGTCATTGGTGACAAGTTTTCTCTTGCAGACATACCGATTGGACTCTCGGTTAATCGATGGTTTGAAACACCCTTCGCTCATCCGAACTTTCCTGCAGTGAGCGACTATTACGAACGTCTGAGTCGGCGACAAAGCTACCGGCTGTACGGAAGGAATGGAACGCCATAACGCTGTAGCAGAGTTGTTTGATCGCAGTTCAGGCAGATCGGTTACTACTCATTCCAGATGTCCGCATTGGGTCGATTCTGTTGAAAAAGTCGGTCATGGTTTCCACGGTAGAAAAGTACGCGTTTGAGATTGAAATCTTTACTTCGAGCAGAGGGTTCGGGGCTCAGATTTCGCGTAGCTATGCGCAATAAAGACGTTTTCAGCGGTCAGTATTGGGGCAATCTGGGCGAAACGACTTTTTCAACAGAATCGGTCGTTTTCAGCCGGTGACGACAGACAGAAATCGGCTAGAAGCGGCAAATCGCTCAAAACTCTCAAAAACCACAGATTGCTGAAATCATCAGGATCCGAAACTAGCTCACTCGGTCGAAGAGACGGACGCTTTGCTGCCCAAGCGGATTAGTTCATTGGAGAAACACAGGCCGACGATAATCAGTGCTGCTCCCGCATACAGGCTTTCGCGCGGCACTTCATTGAGCGCCACAAACGCCAGCAGCGCGGCGAACAATGGCTCGGTCAGCTCCAGCGCTTGCACTTGGGATGGCTTGAGATACTCGATGGCCTTGGTGGTGCAGAAGAAGCCCAGGATTGTCGGCAGCGTGGCCAGCGCCAGCAGCGCAGCGATCGCCAGCGGCGACAGCTCGCCCATCGCAAAACCATCGGCCGCAGCCGGCATCAGCAGGTACAGGCTGCCAAAGAACAACAATTGCCGGGTGAAGTGCAGCCCTCCCGAAACACCCATACGCTTCATGGCAACTGAAAAGGCCCCATAGCCGCAGCCGGCCATGCAGGCGAGCGCAGCGCCTTGCAGGTTAAAACCCTGCTGCAGGTCGCCGCCGAAGATCACCGAGATCCCAGCGATAGCCAGTGCGGCGCCAACGGTTGCGTTGGCGGTGATGGCATCCTTGAGGAAAATGCGCCCCAGAATGATCGAGGAGATTGAGGCGCTGGCCATCAGCACCACCACCACACCTGCCGCAGCATAGTGTCGATAAGCGGACGTTTCGAAATGGAACAGCACGAAGATGCCAAGGAATGCGCAGATAGCCGCTTGAATCCATTTGGTCGACACCGCCGGGCGCTTGAGGAGAAACAGTAAGATCGAGAGAAGCACGCAACCAAGTACGGTCTTGATGACAGCGACACTGCTGGCGGTGAAACCATTACTCATGAGCACTTTACTGAGCACACCGATCGTTGCGTTCAGTGCCGCAGCGCAGAGTGCAAACATGACGCCTTTGCTGAAAGTAGATTGCATTGTTGACGATCCCTGTCGCTGAATTGTCGTTCGATAGAGTGCCGTCCTACATCGACGGCGAAAAGTTTGAGGATGCCCGCAAGGGAGAAGTCAGAGGGCCTAGCCCTTGGCTATGCAATATGAGTTGACGAACCTTGCAGTGTGCTGCAAAGACTGTCGTATATCCGGCTTGGCTATTCCATGCCTGTTGGCAAACTGCTCGACCGCCGCGGTATCAAAACGAGTGGTCTGGATGAAGTCCAAGGCTTCGGGTTTTGAATTCAAAAACCGCGCAACGGGAGGAATACTCAGTAGCAACTTCAGCAATCGGAGTGAAATGTAATGCTTGGGAGACTTTAAGCCCAAAGGTTGTGCCGCCTGTACCAGCAGTTCTCGTAAGTTGGGCGTTTGGTCATCGAGCGCCAGCAGTTCCTGACCCACCATGGCAGGATCAAAAGCACACACCGCCACCAGTTCAACCAGGTAATCCACGGTAACCAGTGGCAGCCAGTGCTCGGTGGTACCAGGCACTGCAGTCAGCTTTCCCTGCACAAGGTTGCGTATCAGCTCCACCAGCGGCTGACCATCAAGGATATGCCCCGTACGGCTGTGGCCACAAACCGTCGCGGGATGGACAACGGTAATCTCCCCGCCCTTGGCGGACATGACCTCCAGGGTCGCAAAATGCGCCTCCAGCTTGCTCCCCTCGTAACCACCGACACGTCGGTAGACAGCAGGCCAATTCGTCAGCTGCGGATAACGAGGATCAATTCCGATGCGCTGCAGATGTTCATGATTTTTCAGCATGTAGCCGCCGATCATCACTAACCGGCTCTTTTGCTCAGCCGCCAACAGCGCCACGCGCTTTGCCCCTTCCACATTCACCGCACGAGAATGCTCCACTGAAAGCCCCCATGCGAAGTGGGCGCCCAGGTGGAATATGACGCTGGCGCGCCTTAGCACTTCTCGGTCAGCAAGACTCAGCCCGAGATTGTCTTGTTCCAGATCGCCAGCAACGGCAAATACCCGGGCTGCGCAGCCTCTCAAATTGTCGACTTGCTCGCGCAGTGCAACCAGTCGATCCGGGCGACGCATCAACACCCGAACGGTGTGACCTTTTGCACTCAGGTACGCCACTAAATGTTGACCGATAAAGCCGGTACCCCCCGTGACAAAGCACTCCACGCTCATTTCCCTGTTCCTTGTTTAAGGTGAGAAATCAAGCGTAAACTATCGACCCAACTCCACAGTCAAGCGGTGTTTTCATGAAAATCGGCGAACTCGAAGCCCGCAGCGGCGCCAGCCGCCATACGCTGCGTTACTACGAACAAATCGGCCTGATCTCACCGCTGCGACAAACTAACAACTATCGCGTTTACACCACGCAAACGCTGCAGGATCTGGACTTTATCCAGCGCGCGCAAAGCATGGGGTTTTCCCTGGGGGAAATAGGCGAGATTCTGGATGCGCAGCGCAACAAGCTGATCGATTGTGCTGACGGCGCTAAGTTAATTGAAAAAAAGATGGCAGAAATCAAACAGAAAATCGCCAGCTTCCAAAGCATCTATCAGTATCTGGATCAAGAGCGTGCAAACCTCGAAGCCAGTGCTGCCAAGCAGCTTGAACTTCAGCAACTGAGTAACCCTTCCAACCGAACTGTCAGCATCTGAGAAACCGAAGCTGCATCGGCAGTCGCGTGAGCACGCCCTTCAAATATGCATACGGATCATGGCCGTTAGGCCACTACATGGGCACGGCAATCAGCACTATCGCCGTCCCATGTGCGGCTATGGCAGCACTTACCCCATAGCGCATGCGCACCAAAGCGCAGACCAGCCCCTCAACCAGCGTGAACAGTAAAATCGGCCAGCCAATCCGGGTAACGCTCAGTGCCAGGAACGAATGGCAGGCGGCGAAGGCGATAGCACTGATCAGGGCTGCTCGTAGTGCACAAGTGTGCTGTTCGAGGTGTCCTTGCAGGAACCCGCGAAACAGCACCTCTTCCAGCGCGTTGCCGCCGTAGGCCAGCACGACCATGCCCAGCAACCAAGGCCAGTACCCTGCTATCTCGCCGACATCGGTGCCTTGATAGAGCCGCAGCGGGACACCGATCGCACAGCCGGCAGCGATGCCCAGGGCAAGTCCCGCGGCCAGGTTGCACTTGCGCCAGACCACGAGTTTCCATAACTCGGGGGCGATCCGTGCCAGAGCGGCGATGATCGCCAGCGACAGAACGCCTAGCGTGGCCAGGACCAATGGATTTGAAATAAAGCCGATCTGCACGCCGCCACTCAGGGACCATAAGCGCAGCGGGGTCATCACATCGCGCATCAGTACGAAGGTCAGCAGCAGGATCACAATGCGTAGACCTGGCTGCGTCTTCGGTGTCAGCCAGAACCACAGGGCACAGAGGCAAAGACCTGGAAGCAGGTAAATACCGTAGTCGATGAGTAGCGAAAGTCCTTCTGCGATCATTTGGCCGTCCATGGGATGCGAAGCAAATGCTGAGGGTAGGCGCTGCGCAGCAAGCTGAGACTGTGTTTATCCCTGCCTGGTTATTAACGGAGTGAACCGTCGCAGCGTTTGTCGACGAGGTACCAGCTGGCTATTGCTCCTTCGCCTGCCGGAACTCCTCCCGGGTAGGCATCGTCCAGTCCTCGGCTGTTCTTTCATGCACCGAGTCATCGCGCAGCGCGCCATCGTAGGTGAACGTCAGCAAGTAAAATGCAAATGCGGTTGCGGCTAACGCGGCTCGGCCCATGGGGTTCGCATCTTTGGATAATCCACCTGGGCCAAGCGCGACCCAACCGCCGCGACAGTACGCAAAGACTGCCTGGATAAGCCATCCGTGCACCAGCAGCGCGCCAAAGAAATTCGGTCCATCCCCGGCAAAACGCACAAAGGCGTTTACCAGTGCGGCCGCGATCATCAACGCCAGTAACCAGTACCGATAGCGCCTCAAGAATGCCAAGACGGTGCTTTCCATTCCCATACAACTCTATCCCTACTAACGATGGCCTGGACTTGCCATTTAACCACAAGGGTTGCAAGCAAGAAGGTTAATCAGGACCTTGATAGTCCCCCCTTGGCACACGCCTCAAGCCGCTAGTAGCCGAACATCGACTTGCTCTCCAGGTACTCGTCAAACCCCTGCTCACCCCACTCACGTCCATTGCCCGACTGTTTGTATCCGCCAAACGGCGCGGCCTGGTCAGCACGCGCGCCGTTGATGTGGACCATCCCGGTACGCAGTTGGCGGGCCACCGCGCGACTGCGATCCAGGCTCGCCGAGGTGACGTACCCCGACAAACCGTAAAGGCTGTCGTTGGCAATGGCTATGGCCTCGGCTTCGCTGTCGTAAGGCATGATCGCCAGGACCGGGCCGAAGATTTCTTCACGCGCCACTCGCATATCCGCGGTGACGTCGGCAAATATCGTCGGTTGTACATAGTAGCCGCGCTCAATGCCTTGCGGCCGGCCCAGCCCTCCGGCGACCAACCGCGACCCCTCGGTCATCGCCTGCGCGATCATCGCCTGTACACGCTCGAACTGCACGGCGTTCGCCACCGGGCCGAGGGCTGACGCCGGGTTACTGTCGTCGAAGCACACCTGCGCCAGCACGTCCCTGGCGAGATCAATCACCGCCTGTTGCTGGGCGCGGGGCACCAGCAGCCGCGTCGGCGCATTGCACGACTGGCCACTGTTGCGGATACACCCCAAGACCCCGTGACGCACCGCGTCGGGCAGGACCGCATCGTCCAGCAGGATGTTCGCCGATTTGCCGCCCAGCTCCTGGGACACCCGCTTGACCGTATCGGCCGCCGCCTTCGCCACGGCAATACCAGCGCCGGTCGAGCCGGTAAATGAGACCATGTCCACGTCGGCATGGCGTGCCAGCGCGGTACCCACGCCAGGGCCGTCGCCGTTGACCAGGTTGAACACGCCTTTGGGCACCCCGGCCTCATGCAGGATTTGCGCGAGGATCAGCGCCGACAGCGGCGCGCGCTCACTCGGCTTGAGGACCACGGTGCAACCCACCGCGAGGGCTGGCGCGAGCTTGCAGGTGAGTTGATTGAGCGGCCAGTTCCAGGGCGTGATCAAGGCGCATACGCCAATCGGCTCACGCACCACCAGCGTATTGCCCAGGCACCGTTCGAAGCGGTACTCGCGCAACACCTGCAGCGCCTGCGTCAGATGGCCCAGTCCCGCCGGCACATGGGCGCTGCGGGCCAGGGACAGCGGCGCGCCCATCTCCAGGTGAACCGCTTCGATCAACGCTTCGCTGTGGCGTTGGTAGCCTTCGATAATGCGCTGCAGCAGGTCGATACGCGCTTGCAGCGAACTCGCGGCAAACGCCGGGAACGCCTGGCGGGCCGCACTGACTGCACGGTCCACATCCTGCGCGTCACCGAGGATGATGCGCGCCACCGCCTGCTCGGTGGACGGGTTCACCACTGTTTCGACGGTTTCGCCATGGGGTTTGACCCAGGCGCCGTCGATGTAGAACTCAAACAAATCGGACATGCCATCGACTCCCATCAGGCGACCTGTTGCAACGCATCCGCCAAGGTGTCGAACACCTGGGCGATCTCCTGCGGGCTGATCACCAGCGGCGGCGAAATCACGATGGTATCGCCCGAGCCGCGCACCAGTACGCCGTGCTCGAAGCACCACTGCGCCACTTCGCTGCCCCGTGCGCCGGCGGCACCGGGGCGCGGTTCGAGTTCGACGGCGCAGAGCAAACCGACGGTGCGGACGTCGAGCACCGGGCCAACACCGCGCAGCGTCAGCGCGGCGGACTGCCAGAGCCCGCTGACCGCGTTGACGTGTTGATTGATGCCCAATTCACGATGCAACTCGATGGTCGCCAACCCGGCCGCACACGCCAATGGATGCGCCGAATAGGTGTAGCCGTGCATCAGCTCGATGACATTGGTTGGCCCGGCCATGAACGCTTCATACACCGCGCCGCTGACCAGCACACCGCCCATGGGTACGGCGCCGTTGGTCAGGCCTTTCGCCGTGGTGATCAGGTCCGGTGTCACGCCGAAGGCTTGCGCGGCGAAGCTGGCCCCGACACGGCCAAAGCCGGTAATCACTTCGTCGAAAATCAACAGCACGCCGTGCCGGGTGCAAATCTCGCGCAGGCGTTGCAAGTACCCCTGGGGCGGCGGGTAGACACCGCCGGAGCCTGTCACTGGCTCAACGATCACCGCGGCCACGCTGCTCGGGTCCTGGATCTCCAGCAGTTGTGACAACGCATCGGCGTAACTGGCGCCGTGCTGTGGCAGTCCCGCGCTGAAACGCATCTGCGCGTCATAAGGCAGCGGCAGGTGTGACACCTCCCCCAGCAGCGGGCCAAACTCACGTTTCTGCCGGCCGATACCCGACACCGACAGCCCGCCAAAGCCCATGCCGTGGTAACCCTTGGCCCGCCCGATAAACTTGGTCCGGCGGCTGTCGCCCCGGGCCTGGTGATAGGCCCGAGCAATTTTCAGCGAAGTGTCGACCGCCTCGGAACCTGAGTTGGTGAAGAACACCTGCTCGATGCCGGCCGGGCTGATCTCGATCAAACGCTCGGCCATCTCCAGGGCGTGGGGATGGCTCATCTTGAATGAGGAGACAAAGTCCAGGCGCCCCGCCGCTTCGCGAATCGCCTCGACGATTTTGGCCTGGCCATGTCCGGCGTTGACGCACCACAACCCCGCCATCGCATCGAGTACCCGTCGGCCGTCGGTGGTGGTGTAGTACATGCCGTCGGCGCTGGCGAACATCATCGGTTGCTGCTGGAACTGGCGCATCGGGGTAAACGGTGCCCAGAACGCGCTGGACCGGGAACCTGATGGGTTGGATAGATCGTTCATAGCGACTCCTGCAAAGTACTGGTTGGATGGCCGGTCAGCGTCGGGCGCTGCAACGGGCCAGCGTTAACGTTGACGCGGCGGTCCACAGACAAGCTGCCGCGCTCGATGCGGCAAGTGACGTGGTCACAAAAGGCGGTTTCGACAAATTGCCAGGTCATGCTCAACGCGCCGTCCTCGGTCCAGCGCGCCTGCGCCACCACCGGGGTGATTTGCGGCTGGTATTGGTGATGTAGATAGTGTCCGGTCATGCTGGTCTGGCTTTCGATACCGTCGGCCAGGCCTGCGCGAATGCAGTGGGTGCCACGCGGGTCGGTGAGGTAAAAATCGCAATGGTCGGGGCCAAACTCCAGGCGTATCGTGCTGACCTGATCTTCATTGGCCTCCATCACAAACGTGCCGCTGAACTGCGCCTGATGCGGCGAGGTCGACGCACCTGTCATAACCGGCCGCCGTTGATTGGCCAACTGCGCGGCAAGATCGGCATCTGCCGCGCAGTCGCCGGGCACGCCCAACGCCGGCAACAGGTGCTCCCACAGCAGGCTATGCAGGCGCCTTTCACCCAATGGCAGCCCTGCGGTAAACGCAATCACCGCGTTGTGTTGCGGCAGCACAATGCACTGCTGGCCAAACACCCCGGAGGCGTAATAGCCGCCGTGCAGGGTCATCCACCACTGGTAGCCATAGCCCTCGCGGCGCGTCACAGCTGCGTTGCTCGACTCGTCGCGACCCAGGTAGCGCTTGCCATCGAAGGCACCCATCCATACATCGTCGACGTGCCCGCGCGTGGCCTGCGCCACCCACTCTCTGGACAGTAATTGTTGCCCCTCCCAGTTACCTTGCTGCAAGTGCAGCACGCCGAACTTGAGCAAGTCCTCGGTGCTGCAACTCAAGCCATTGCCACCCGTGTTGAAGCCACCCGGTGCCAGGTCCCACTCGATGCGGCCCATGCCCATGGGTTGGAACAGACGGGTGTTGCACAACTCGAACGCCGTTTGGCCGCTGACCACGCTGACAATGGCCGAGAGCATGAAGCTCGACGCGCTGCTGTAGATGAAGTGCTGCCCTGGCAGGTCTGCAACCGGCTCATTGAGGAACAACTTCACCCAACTTTCACTGCGCCCCCGCCAGGCCCCGCCAGAAATACCCTGGCGATGCCCGGTGCGCATGGTCAGCAAATCGCCCACGGTCATGGCGGCCAGGTTGGCGCTGACCGGTTTCGGGCAGTCGGCGGCGAAAAAATCCACCACCTTGGCCTCCAGTGACAGCACGCCGTCATCAACCAATAGCCCAATGGCCATGGACACCCAGCTCTTGGTTGCCGAATGCTGCACATGGAGTCGGTCGGCACGGTAAGGCGCCCAAAATGCTTCAGCCACCACCGCACCGTCGCGGTACAGCATGAAACTGTGCAACTGAAGGCACGCAGCGTTCACCGCATCGATGAAATCACTCACGCCACGCGCCGATACGCGTTGTTGGCTGGGCAATGCCCGCCGCAACGGCAAACTCGTCATCTGATCTATCCCCTCATTTCCATTGCCTGGGCGTGCAACAGGCTGCCCCTGCTGCACGCCGTCACTGCTACCAGAGCGCCACGGTGTAGCCGACGATCACTCGGTTTTCATTGGTGTCACGGGCGAAGTTGCTGGTGGCGCTAGCGTTCTGCCAACGCAGCGACACGTCCTTGAAAGTGCCGCTCTGCACCACATAGCCAAGACTCAGATCGCGTTCCCACTCGCGCCCTTCGCCGTCGAAGCCAATGACCTTGGCGTTGTCGCCCTTGGCATAACGGGTCGAGAACAGCAGGCCGGGAATGCCCAGCGTGGCGAAGTCATAGTCATAGCGGGCGTGCCAGACGCGCTCGCCGGTCTGGGAGAAGTTCGCCAGTTGGTACTCGGTGAACAGGTACGTGTTGGTGCCGTCGACATAGGTGAACGGCGTCGAACCGTACTGCTCCTGGTAACCGCCACTCAGGTTGTGGCCATGCAGGCCATAGCCCACACGCGTACTCAACGCACGGTTATCGACTTTGCCGGCCAGCCCTGCGGCATCTTCGCTCGCGTCGAAGTAGCGGACGTCCGTCTTGAACGTGCCGGGGCCCCACTTGAAGCTGTTTTTCAAGCCCAGGTAGTGCTGGCGGTACAAGCTCTCCAATTGCGCGAACTGGTAGGTGGCGATGGTGTTAGGCGTCAGCTTGTACTCACCGCCGGCGTAGCGGAACTCATCGCTTTTGGCGCTGCTTTTGTACGCGCCGTACTGGCTGGTGAGGCCCATGTCTTCGTAGTTGGTCGAATCGCGCTGCTTGACCTGGTCCAGTTGCCCCACGGTCAGGGTCAACTGGTCGATGTCCCTGGAGGTCAGCGCGGTGCCGCTGAAACTCTGCGGGAACAGACGACTGAGGTTCGGTTGCAGGGTGGGCAGGTCAGGCACCATATAGCCCACACGCAGCTCGCTTTGCGCCAGGCGCGCCTTGCCGGTGACGCCGAGCTTGGAGTAGTTGTCGTGGGCACGGCGGGCATAGCTGGGAGCACCCGGTTCGGCGACGCTTGAGCGGGACAACAGCCCGGTGCCCGAGTTGTCCGGGCTCGAATCGAGCTTCATCCCGAACATGCCGACCGCGTCGAGGCCAAAACCGACAGTGCCTTCGGTAAAACCCGATTGGACGTTGAGGGTGAACCCCTGTGCCCACTCGGCGCGCTTGCTCTGGCCGCTGGACTCGCGATAGTCGCGGTTGAAGTAATAGTTCTTCAGTTCAAGCGCAGCCTTGCTGTCGGCGACGAAGTCAGCCTGGGCAAACAAGGGCATGAAACCGGCGCCCATGACACTGGCACTGGCGAGGACTGTGTTGAAGCGGATATTCATGTGTAGGTTCCTGGCAGACAGGTTGAGTGGAGTTGTTTTTGTTTTCTTCGACCATGGCTTCGCCTGCTTCGCCAATCAGCGATTGACGAAGGGTGGGTTTGCAAAGCACAGGCCTGGGGTGTTGCAGTACCTAAATCACGCTGGCACGGAGGCGGTAACTGCCATCCGCACGTTTTTCCAAGGGGCTGGCCGCCGCGAGCAGCCGGCGGGTGTAAGGGTGTTGTGGAGTGTCGAAAATCCTCTCGCGCGGGCCCATTTCCACCACCTCACCCTGGTTCATCACTGCCACGCGATGGGCAATGCGCTCCACCGCCGACAGGTCGTGGGAGATGAACAGGCAGGCGAACCCGTATTGGCGCTGCAGGCGTTCGAACAACTCCAGAATCTGCTTTTGAATGGTCATGTCCAACGCCGAAATCGGCTCGTCGGCAATCACCAGTTTCGGCCGCCGGACCAGCGCTCGGCCAATTGCCACGCGCTGGCGCTGGCCACCCGAGAGTTGATGGGCAAAGCGCTCACGGAACTGCTCGGGCAAGCCCACATCGAGCAGTGTGTCGGTGACCCGCTGGCGTTTTTGCGCAGCCGTCAGGCCCGGTTCATGGCGCAGCGGCTCGGCGATGATCTGGCCCACGGTCATGCGCGGATCGAGGGATGAATACGGGTCCTGGAAAATCATCTGGCATTGCAGGCGGTGCGCACGGTTGGCGGCCTTGAGGATATCCACGCCCTGGAACAGGATCGACCCGGCGCATGGCGTAACCAACCCGACCACGGCACGGCCGAGGGTGGTCTTGCCCGAACCACTGCCACCGACCAACGCCAGGGTCTCGCCCGGTGCGATGCTCAGGTTCACCGAATGCACCACCCGCTTGGGCACGCTGCGCCCCCAAAAGCTGCGCGGCCCCGGATGTTCGATGCACACATCCTGGACCTGCAACAGCGCACTTTCGGCCGCTGGCAATGGCACCAGCGCGCCGCGCCGTGGCAGCGCTTCAAGCAACTGGCGGGTGTAGTCGGCCTTCGGCGCGAACAGGATGTCTTCGATTCGGCCCTGCTCCACCGCCTTGCCCGCACGCATCACCACCACCTTGTGGGCATAACGCGCGACCAGGGAGAGGTCATGGCTGATGAACAGAATGGCGGTGCCCTGCTCGCGGGTCAGCTCCAGCATCAACTCGATCACGTCCAGTTGTGCCAGGCAATCGAGTGCCGTGGTCGGCTCGTCAGCAATCAACAGCGCCGGGCGCAGCAGCATCACCGAGGCGAGCATAATGCGTTGGCGCATGCCACCGGAGAACTGGTGCGGATAGGATGCCAGGCATTTCTCGGCGTCCTTGATACCGATGCGCTGCAGCATATCGCTGCAACGCTGACGGATCGTCGCCGCGTCCAACTCGGTGTGCAACTTGAGCGCCTCGCTCATCTGCCGGCCAATGGTCAGCGCGGGGTTGAGCGAGACCATCGGTTCCTGGAACACCATGCCGATCCGCGCGCCGCGCACCCCACGCATCGCCTTGGCATTGCCGGGCTCCAACGGTTCACCCTGGAAGATGATTTGCCCGCCACACACGTTCATCGGCGCTGGCAGCAAGCCAATGGCCGCGCGTGCAGCCATGGTCTTGCCACTGCCGGACTCGCCCACCAGTGCAACGATTTCCCCGGGAGCCATGGTGAAGCTGAAGTCGTCGACAGCCAGCGGACCGTCTGTACCGACACGAATCTGTAGATTTTCAACGGCCAGTAGTGGCACTGAAACGCTCATGCTCATTTCCTCATGCGCGGGTCGAGACGATCGCGCAAGGCATCGCCGAACAGATTGATAGCCAGCAACGTCAGGCTGATAAAGATGCCCGGGAAGATCCCCAGCCACGGTGCCGTCGAGATGTAGGTGCGGCTTGCCGAGAGCATGCTGCCCCAGGTGGCAGCCGGCGGTGGCACGCCCAGGCCAAGGAAGCTCAGCGCGCTCTCCGAGAGCAAGGCCCAGCCGAACATGCTGGTGGCCAACACACACAACGGCGCCAGGCAGTTGGGGGTGATGTGGCGGAACATGGTGTACAGCTCTGAGTTGCCGATCACCCGTGAGGCCTCGATGAACTCCAGCTCACGCAACGACAACACGCTGCCACGCACCACCCGGACCACCGAGGGGGTGTAGGCGATACCCAGGGCGAGCACGATTCCGTACTGGCTGGCACCCACGATCGCCATGATACCCAGGGCCATGAGGATCCCGGGAAACGCCAGCAGCGCATCGTTGAGCATCATCAGCACGCGGTCGGTCCAGCCGCGCAGGTAACCGGCGAGCATGCCGATCACCGTGCCGCAGATAACCGCCACGCTCACCGAGAGCAGGCTGATCCACAGGCTGGTGCGTGCCCCAATGATCAAGCGACTGAACACGTCACGGCCGAACTCGTCGGTGCCCAGCCAGTGTGCAGCGCTCGGCGCGTGCAGGCGCGACAACAAGTCCAGCTTGAGCGGGTCATAAGGTGTCCACACCACGCCGAGCAACGCCAGCAATACCAGTGCCGCGAGTAAACTGCCGCCGATCAAGGCATTCAACGGCGGGTAACGCCAGCTCCGTCGAGGCTGGGTATCCAGCCCGCTCGGCAAGGCAGGAGTCTTGAGGTTCATAGCTTCACCCTTGGATCGAACAGCGGATACACCAGATCCACCAACAGGTTGACCAACACATAGATGCAGGTGATCAGCAGCAGGCAACCCTGCAGCACCGGATAGTCGCGGGAGAAGATCGCATCGACCATCAACCGGCCGATGCCGGGCAAGGTGAACACGGTTTCCAGGACTGCAATGCCGCCGAGCAGATTGCCCAGGATCAGGCCGATCAGGGTCCAGGTCGGCGCAAACGCATTGCGCAGGGCGTGATTCCACAGCACCGCGCCCTCTGACAATCCCTTGGCCCGTGCATGGGCGATGTACTCCAGGCGCAACACTTCAATGGTGCTGGCCCGTGCCATCCGCGCAATGGCGCCGAATTCCACCAGGGTCAGGGTAATGATCGGCAGCACCACATAGGTCACCGCCTTCATGGGATCGCTGGCGAAGCCAACGTAGCCGATCACCGGCAACCAACCCAACTGGATGCCGAACACATACAGCAGCAACAAGCCCAGCCAGAAGCTTGGCACCGACAACAGCAAGGTCGCCGTTGCCACCAGGCCCAGGTCCATCGCGCTGTTTTGCTTCCAGGCCGCGAGCAAGCCCACCGGTACCGCGAGCAGGGTCGCCAGCAACACCGCGACGAGCACCACCGTGGCGCTGACGCTGAAACGCTCGACCAGCAACTCCAACACGGGCTGGCGACTGCTGATGGACACCCCAAGGTCGCCACTGAGCACCGACTTGATCCAGATCAGGTACTGGGTCGGCACCGAGTGGTCCAGCCCCAGGCTGCTGCGCATGTCGGCGAGGCTTTGCGGGTCGGCCATGTCGCCCAGCATCAGCAACGCGGGGTCGCCGGGAATCAGGCGGATCAAGGCAAACACAATCACCGAGATCAGCAGCAGGGTCGGCACCGCCATGCCGAGCCTGTGCAAGATGAATCGAAACATAGTGGTACGCCTTACTTGGAAGTGTCGGCCAGCTTCACGCCCCACAGGCGCGGCTTGGCAACGGGCCAGGAGCGGTACCCTTCAACGCGCTTGCCCATCGCGCCGATGGCGGTACCGTTGTAGATGGCCACCATTGGCACATCCTTGAGCATCAAGGTATGCAGCTTGTCGAACAACGGTTGGCGCTTGGCGGGGTCAACCTCGCGCTGGACCTCACGCAATATCGCCAGGGCCTCGGGGTTGTCCCAGACTTTGCGCGGCTCCTTGTGCTTGTCGCCGATCACCGATTCATAGCTTTGCGCCGCGTCGAAACGCCCCGAATAAGAGAACGACATCATCTGGTAGCTGCCGGTCTGGTAGCGCTCCAACTGCGTGCCCCACTCCAGGGTCTCCATCTCGATATTGAGCCCCGCCGCCTGGGTCATGGCCTGGCTGAGCAAGCCCATGTCGAACATCTGCGGGTAGCGCTTGTTGACCAGCATGCGGATCTTTTCACCGGCGTAACCCGCCTCTTTCAACAGGCGCCGGGCCTCGTCGAGGTTGTAGCTGTAACCCTGGTGCGCAGTGGCGTCGTAGTACGGGCTGGCGGTCGGAATCACCGAGTTGTTGACCACCGACAAACCATCGGACAACGCCGCCACCATCTGCGCGTAATCCAGGGACAGCGCCACCGCACGACGAATGCGCACGTCCTTGAGCAGTGGGTCACGGGTCTGGAACAACAGGCCGCTGATGGTCATGATCGGGCTGACCTGGATCTGCAGGTTCTTGACCTTCTTGAGTTCTGCGGCATCCATCGCCGTCACGTCCGGCAGCAGGTCCACGCCACCCGACAGCAGCGCAGCCTTGGCCGACGCCGAATCGGGGATCACCTCGAAACGCACCTTGTCGACAAACGCCTGCTTGTTGCCGGTGTACCCGTCCGCCTCGGCCTCGGCCCGCGGGGAGTAATCCTTGAAGCGATCCAGCTCGACGTACTGGCCCTTTTGCCATTTGCCCAAGGTGAATGGACCGGTACCAATCGGGGCGCGCCAACTGCCATCGGCCGCCAGGGAGTCCGGATGCAGAATGCCGCTGCCGGTGCAATCCGGGCGGGCCATCGCAGCCAGGAACAAGCCATTGGCCTGGTCCAGTTGGAACACCACGGTCTGCGCGTCGGGGGTGGAGACATCGACGATCTTGGCCGCGCCACGGCCATCGAACTCCGCCAGGCAGCGCCACTGGGTCTTGGGGTCAAGGTAGCGCTGCCAGGTCCATTGCACGTCCTTGGCCGTCAACAACTGGCCATTTTGAAAGTGCACCCCATCGCGCAGGGTGAAGGTGTAGCGCAGGCCGTCCGGCGAGACATCCACCGCGCTGGCCAGCATCGGCGCGATGCTGGTGTCTTCGCGATACGCCACCAGCCCTTCGACGATATGCATCATGACCGCATCGGTATTGTCGTCGCGGTTGACGCCTGGGTCGGTGCTGCGGATATCGCCATTGAGGCCCACATTGATGACCTTGTCTTGCGCAACGGCAAGGGACACTGTGCATGTCGACATCGCGACGACGAGCGCGGTCTTTACGTAATTATTCACGGGAGAACGACTCCTTGAAGAAGTATTCCGGTCAGTGGCGAAGGCCAAGGCAGGACCGGCATCAGAATGAGTGAATCCTTAGTTATTGTTATACGGCCTGTTCTGAGTGCATCTGGCAGTGGTGTATCAGCCAAGGCTGCGCTTGTGCCGCAGCACCTTGGCGAAAAAGTCCTGGGCCGCCGGCATCGCCTTGATGCCCTGGTGAGCCACGTTGGGTAACAGGTCGAAGTGCACCTGTACGCCGGCGGCTTGGAAACTTGCCTGCAAGCTGGCCAGGCGTTCCGGGCGTGTACGTCCGGCGGCGTTGGCACCGGCCATGTAGTGTTTGCCACCTTCGCGGTGGGTGATCTCCCAGGTCTCGAGGTCCGAGTCACCCACCACCATGTGCACCGGCAGTTGCTGCAAGGCTTGCAGGTTCAGCGGTTTGCCGAATCGCGCCGCGAAGTCCCGCACCCCTACCCACCAATCCTGATCGGCATCCAGCAAAGTCACCGATCCCGGCGCACCGATGGACGCTGCCCAGAGTTTCTCGGGGTGCAAGTAGCAGAATCGATGAGTGAATTGCCCGCCGCCGGAATAACCAAACAGCGCGAAGGTATCGAAGCGCCGACCATAACGTTTACCGACGCCGGCGATCATGTCGAGCAGGACCTGGTCGTAGCGGATATCGCCCTCGACCAACTGCTTGTAGCCGTCCCCATTGTTGTCACCCAGGACGCCGACCGGGAACAGTGGGGACAGAATCACGCAATCGTTCCAACGGCCAAATTCCGCGAAGCCATTGCGATAGATCTCCATCGCCCGGGTCGAGCCGTGCAGCGAGACCACCAGGTCCACTGGCCGGCTGCTGTCTTCAATCGCCTCAGGCACGTAGAGGGTGTAGGCAAAACGGCTGTCTTCGGTGTGTGAATACACGGTGGTAGCACCGAGGTGATACACGCTCTTGGCAGCACGCAGGGCCAGTTGTTCGGGGTTGTTATCTGAAGTGGTGTCTAAATTGCTCATGTGGAAAGTTCGCCGAGTCAGTTCGGGAATGAGTATTGGGCGGAGGCTATAAAAAGAAAAACTAATTAAACTTTAGTTTGAGTAAACAAACCCTTTACGATGCAGCGATACCCCCTGACTACGGCCCTTTCCATGAGCAGTATTCGTTTTTTCAAGACCTTTATCGCCGTCGCCGAATACGGCAGCTTTGCCGCCGCCGCCGACCGCGTGGCCCTGACCAATGCCGCGGTCGGCCAGCAAATGCGCGCACTCGAAGAAGAGATGCGCCGACCGCTGTTCGACCGCAGTCATCGGCAGATCAAACTGAGCCGCGACGGGGTGTTGTTGCTGCCCAAAGCCAAGCGCCTGCTGGCGGACTACGAGCAAATGATCGCCGAAGCGCCCGAAGGCGTGGCAATGGAAGGTGAAGTGTCCATCGGCGGCATTACCTCCGGCATGGGCCTGCTCGCCAATTGCCTGGTGCAACTGAAAAAACTGCACCCGAGGATATCGGTCAACTTGATGACTGCCCGCTCCGACGAAGTGGTCAACCTGGTGCATGCCGCCAAGCTCGACGCCGCGCTGTTGATCGAGACCGCGCGGCAAAACTTCGATGGATTGAGCTGGACCCTGCTCTACAACGAACCGATCGTCATGCTCGCCAATGCCACGCAAACCGCCGGCATTGACGACGCCGTGGAACTGCTGAGAACCCAGCCGTTTATTCGCTACGACAGGTCCACGGCAGTCGGGCGCAAGGTACAGGCAATCATCAAGAGTGAGTCCGTCGAGCCGTTGGAAATTCTCGAACTGAACTCCATCATCGGCATCGCCGACCTGGTTCGCCAACAAGTCGGCGTGGCAATCGTGCCCTTGCTGAAGAACTTCGACTGGCACAAGGACCCCAGCCTGCGAGTGCTGCCGCTGCCCGGCGACTTGGCGGTACGCCGGGTGGGGATATTGGAGCAAGGCACCAAAAGCGCGATTACCGGGGAGATTCGCAAGCTGCTGATGACGGCGGTGGCGAAGTGAACTGGCCTGACGATTTTGGACACTTCAATCGGGCGCTATGATGACGCCCAAGCCTGAGGTGTTTGGTTATCCGGCTTTTCCCGCAGGGAGCAAAAGGGGACGAGCAAAAGGGGACAGATTTATTTGACTCTGCATTTTCTGCTGATCTTGAAAATAAATCCGTGCCCATTTTCTCGCATTTTCTCATTCTTTATTACTCCAGCCGACGCCATATGCCACCTGCCTTGAAAGCACTCATCGAATTCATCAGGGCGGGTAACTTGCGGATCTGATTCAGGACCATCCTGACCGGCAACCGTGGATCGAGTCGAACTCAGATGTGCTGGCCAATGTACTAAAAATAATGAGAACTGAGGAGAACGAACAAGCCCCGCCAGGCCAGGGCCAGCGGGGCTTTTGCCCGATTAGCTGCAGGACGTGCTGCGTGCTGAGCTTTCACAATTCGCAAGACCGCCCATTCAATCGAATCACAACGTGTAGGAAATACCGACCTGCACTGTTCTCGGCGCCCCTGGATAAGCGTAAACGTTGCCGAACGCCCCCTCCTCATAATCTTCATCCGCCAGGTTTTTCACATCCAGATTGAGCCTGACCCTGTCGTTCACCTTGTAGTAGCTCAGCAGGTCGACCACCGTGTAGCTACCCATCGAAAACGCTGTGTTGGCGGTCTGCCCTGCGCGCTCATCGACGTACTTGAGCCCGGTGCCAAGCCCCAGACCCTTGAGCGCGCCATCCTGGAACTCGTAGACATTGAGCAGGCTGAAGCTGCTCTGCGGGATGTTCATCAGCCGGGTGCCGGATTCGATGACGTTGTCCTTGGTCACTTGCGCATCGACATAGGCGTAGCCGCCGATCACCCGCCATTGCGGGGTCAGGTTGCCGGCGATGTTCAGGTCCAAACCACGGCTGCGCACCTCGCCTGCCGCCACGCTGAACGTCGAGTCCACAGGATCGGTGGTGAGTACGTTGCGCTTTTCGATCTGGTAGATCGCCGCGTCGACACTCAATTGACTGTCCAGCGCTTCCCACTTGATACCCAGCTCATAGGACTTGCCCTTTTCCGGTTCGAAACCACCGCCCTGGCGACTGGCACCGGTATTGGGCTTGAACGAGCGCGCCGTGTCGGCATAAATCGCCACGGTATCGGTTAGGTCATAGGTCACACCAACGCGCGGGGTCACGGCATTGTCGCTGGCCTCCCAGCTTCTGCCGGCCGGCACGAAGGTTTGGTAGGCATGCTCGAAGCGTTCGAAACGGGCTCCGGCCAGGACGCGCAAGCGCTCGGTCACGGCCACCTGATCCTGGATGAACGCGGCGTAGGTCTTGAGGTTTTCCTTGTCGTTGGTCGGGGTGCGGGTCAAGGCTGGACGCGGCTGGCCATACACCGGATTGAAGATATCGATCGGATAGGCACTGGCGTCTCCGCTGGAGCGCTGGATGATCGACTGGTAGTCGTAATCCTCGTACTCGACGCCGGTCAGCAGGGTGTGATCTAAACCGCCTGCGGTGAAATGTCCGGTGAGGTTGAGTTGGGTGTCCTTGTCCGTCCACTCCAGCTTGCGGTAATTGAAGTTACGGCCCAGGGTGCGCCCGTCCGAAGCCACACCGTTGGCTTCGACCGCATTCCCCGCCAGGGTCCCGTCGAGCCATTGGAATCCACCGCCCAACGTCCAGTTATCGCTCAGCAGATGCTCGAACCGCAGCTGCGCCATGTTGTTGTCGTTGTGCAGTTTGCCAACGTCTTTTTCGCCGAAGAAGGTGTCGCGCGAGGCGGTGCCGATCTGGTTTGGATAGCGCGTCAGGCCACGGTCGAGCGGGTGATTGTTGCGCATGAAATCGCCTTCGAAAATCACCTTGGTCTCGTCGGTGGCCTGCCAGGACAGCACCGGGGTCACGCCGTAGCGTTCGGTTTCGACATGATCGCGGAAGGTATCACCGCCCTCACCCACCACGTTCAGGCGATAGGCCAGGCGGCCCTCTTCGTCCAACGGGCCGGAGGCGTCCAGCGTGCCGCGCTGCATGCCCTGGTCGTCGAGTTGGCTCCCCAGGGTCACAGTGGGCACGGCCAGGGGCTGCTTGGAGATGACGTTGAAGGTGCCACCTGGATCGCCTCGGCCATAGAGCATGGTCGCCGGCCCTCGCAGCACTTCCAGTCGCTCGATGATGTTGGCATCGGGCATGTTCGGATAACCACGGTTGATCGGGAACCCGTTGCGATAGAACTCCCCGGTGGTAAAGCCGCGCACGGTAAAGGTAGTCAGCCCCTGTCCGCCGAAATTGTTGGCCCGCCCCACACCACCGGCGTAATCGAGAGCGTCCTGCAACCTTGTCGCACTGATGTCCTCGACGACATCCCTGGTGACCACGCTGATGGACTGTGGCGTTTCGTGGATCGAAGTGTCGGTGCGCGTAGCGCTGGCCGACCGCGTCGCGCGATAACCGTCAACTGGCCCAAGGGCGGTTTCAAAATCTGCTGTGCCAACGATGTCAGTCGCTTGCAACTCCAGACTGGCTTTTTCAGTTGTGGCTTCTTCTGCCCAGGAGGACACGGAGAATGCCTGAAGCACGCAGATGGACACCAGAGTACGACGCATCTAGTAAACCTTGAGAAAATAGCCAAATGGGAGGGCATACATGCCAATAAATCGCGGCGTATGGTATACCTAACAGCAATATATTGATACGTATTCGCATTTGTATTTTCTGGATGCTACCTACGGTTGCACACATCGCTGATCAAGGAATTCCAGAACACCTCGCTTGCAGACCCTATGTGGGAGCGAGCTTGCTCGCGATGGACGTGAACGATAACGCGTAAGTAGATAAATACGCGGCGCTTTCAAGTCCATCGCGAGCAAGCCGCAAGCGGGCGCCCGCTCCCACAATGAACTGCGTCGCTTAACTGATCAGCATTACCCTCAAAGAGCCCTTTGGAAGTCGTTTCAGACTTACTTGGTCAGCCAGGACTTGACGGTCGCAGAAGGCATCAAAAAGTTTTAATGAGCTTTTTTCTCAACCAGAAACGAACAAGGGCCTGCGCGATAAAATCACGCAAGCCCTTGATATATATGGTGCCCGAAGCCGGAATCGAACCGGCACGCCCTTACGAGCGGGGGATTTTAAGTCCCATGCGTCTACCAATTTCGCCATTCGGGCGGTAGCGCGGTGTCGCGGTCAATCACGACCTGAAGCCAACCAGTCGTTTTTGCTACTAGTGCGACAGGGGAGGAAATATATACACCCCTACCCTGCTAAGCAAGTTCATCCAAGGCAATTCCAGGACAAAACATTGCGCACCAGCTTAAATAAAAAAGCCCTGTAGATCGTTGATCTACAGGGCTATTTATAGTGGAGGCCGAGGTCGGAATCGAACCGGCGTAGGTGGATTTGCAATCCATCTATAAAGCCCTGAATTTCAATAGGTTAGCACGCATAGCGTTCCGCAAGCTACTGATTTTTAAAGGCCTGCCGCCCACGGTTTTCGGGGGCTACATTTTCGGTTGCGGAACGGATTTTTGAACACTCCCCGCGTGCAATACCGACCCGAAAGCGACCTTCCATCCCTTAAAAATCTGATGCTGCTAAACTGAAAGCTCCACGGAGGAGTCGTGATGCCAAATTCAGACCTGCTTCCTGCCCTGCTCTACAAAATCAACGAGAACCAACTCGCGCTTGAGGCCGCCGTCATGGAACTTTCGAACTGGGTCGAGCAGCGCGGCTCCGCAGACGTTGCGAGCAACGTGCGTGGCGCCCTGGACACGATCGACCGGAATGAAGAGTTCATCAAGCTGACGCTCGCCGTGCTGATGACGCCAGAATGACCGCAATCGGCCGATTCTGTTGAAAAGTCGGTCCTTCCAAGCTACTCGCGTACTGACTGCTGAAAACGCCTTTTTTTTTGCACTCAGCTCCGCGAAACCTAAGCCTGGCATCCTCTGCTAAAAGTAAAAATTTCAATCTCAAGCGCGTACTTTCTGCCGCGGAAACCATGACCGACTTTTTCAACAGAATCGGCCATAAGCAGACATTACGCTGTAGAGGTATTGTCCACTTATTTCCATTAGCTCCAGAGTACGAAGCCTCTTTCCAGCTTCGCCATAATGACCGTAGACCAGCGTGCCGAAGGTTGGCCGTCAGCGATCTCGCCAAACGCAAGCCCGACGAAACTGGGAATGCCCTTTTGCGCCGAGACCTCGCCTTAACGGACGTCGACTCTTTAGTCGCTCTTCCGGGCGTTGGTATGCGGAAGATGCACGACTAAATGCTGATCGCGGATCTGTACCCGACGTCCCAACCCTTGCAGCTAGACAGGTCGACACCAAAACAGTAGCGTTGCGGGAAATCAAGGTGTGGATTATGAAAATGGATGACCAATCGTTAATAGAAACACTACTTTATAAAGGCGAAGGCACAACACTGGACTATAAAGTGCAGCAATACCCACACGATGGCGCTACACCAGAAGCTAAAGGTGAGCTACTTAAAGATGTACTAGCATTCGCCAACGCTTGGCGACAGGAAGACGCGCACATTTTAGTCGGCGTTAGTGACTTAGGAGAGCTTGTCGGACTTGATATAGACCTGGACGATGCACGACTTCAACAGTTCATCAATGGAAAAACAAACACCCCGGTTCACTTTTCATACAGATCGTTAACATTCAAAGGGTTCCAGCTGGGGCTGTATACCATCGACACCCAAGACCGGCCTATCTATGCAAAGCAAGCCTTCGGCAAGGTATTGGCTGATACTGTTTATGTACGACGCGGCTCATCTACGGCAATAGCAAAACCCGAAGAAATTGCAAAAATGGGCGCGGATCGTGTCGAAAAATCGCAAACATTTTCTCCGAATCTTTCTCTACAACTCTTAGGATCAGATGACACTAATCTAGATTCTTTATATTTAAATTATAATAATGTAATCATTGAAAATCAAGATGAACTTCCGGACCTGATGGAGAAGCGGACTCCTTACGGAATGTTCGATACTGGTGCAAGCTACGATATGGCGCATACCAACCAAGCATATTACCGCGAGCTTGCTCAATACATTCAACAGCTTGAAGGAATTTCGGGTTTTCGCCTACAACTAACCAACTCTGGAACCAATTTTGCTGACGACGTCAGAATTTACCTTACCATTCCAATTGCAAACGACTTACAGCTACTAGAAGAGCGTCAAATACTTGACAGACCGAAGAGAAAAAGCAGCATTCTTGATGCGATGAAGAGAGTAACGCCGATAAATCTTTCACGCTGCGGCGTTTCAATAACAACAGAGCGTGAGCTTCACACTGCGGTGTTTCGCATGGGGAAAATTCAATCTGGAGAAACTCTAACTACAGATTGCGTTTATCTCGTAAGACCGCCACAAAATTTAACATCCATTACTGTACGAATTCTATCAGATCAATTGCGCGAACCCATCGAATTAAACATCCCTGTGGTTATAAACAAACAAGATGTCCATTATACATTTAACGACCTCGAGCATTTTTAAAATTAAGATACCCTCTCCACTGATGGCTTCAGTGCAGATCGTGGTGTCAGCTAGAGCTTGGTGAGTTTGAACAAGCTACTTCGGAATGAGCGACAACTGAAGCGGACAATCCGACTTAGGCCAGCCCTTCCGCATCGTGGTAACAACAGGCTTTTAGTTACCGAAGTTTCAATGCCAATTGAGCGGTTCCTTTGGGTCGATTCTGTTGAAAAAGTCGGTCTGCCCAAACTGCCTGATCATTGACTGGTGAAAACGCCTTTTTTGCACGCTGCCACGTGAAATCCGAGTCTGGAAGTCCCTGCCAAAAGTAAAGATTTCAATCTCGGACGCGTACTTTTCTGATGCGCAAACCATGGCCGACTTTTTCAACAGAATCGGTCAAGCCGTCAACGGCGACGGCGATCTGGTGGTTTTCGTATCCACTGTTATAGTGAGGCCGCCCCAGTGGTAGAGGGTGGGGTAGCTAAGAATCTAAGGATTATTGATGGCACCACGTAACGACCACCTGAAATACCAGGTGTATCGGGGAGAGGCTTACCGGCAAGCCCTCGGGCTGTTAGCCGAAGAGCAGGCCTCGTTAGACCCACCCGATCTCGATGTTTCGCGCGTCCGACTAGAGCCCATCAACCACGCGGCAGTTGAGGCAAGCTACAATTGGGGCGAAGACGGCGCTTTGCTTTCCTGGGAGGAAGTATCCAATTGGAAGCAGAAATGGCCCAAGGGGATCG